>CAZOER010000008.1:0-41015 GCA_964578905.1 uncultured Candidatus Peribacteria bacterium
CAAATGCTGGTGGCGCTTCTGTTTCAGAGAGAATGAAGATTGATAAAAATGGAAATGTCGGAATCGGGAGGACGGCGCCTGTTTCCACACTGCATGTTGAATCTACAACTCCGTATCTAACAGTAGCGAACTCTGCTGCAAGTGTAGCTATAAATGACACATTGGGACTTGTTAACTTTTATTCTAATGATGTTTCAACGACTTCAATAGGAGGAGTAGGATATATAAAGGTGGCAGCGGAGGCGACATTTGAGACCAGTAGCACTCCATCTTACATGGCTTTCTACACACACACGAATGCAGTGAACGATGCTTCTGTTCTTGGAGCAAATACTACTGAAAAAATGCGAATCACAGCAGCTGGTGATGTCTGCGGAGCAGACGCTGATCTCAGTAACTGTGCGTCAGATGTTCGTCTTAAAGAAAATATTACAGGATATAAATATGGTCTTAATGAAATATTAAAATTAAATCCAGTAGACTTCTATTGGAATACCCTCGGTCAAAAACTAGGATTCTCAGGAGATACGAAGATGTCAGGTTTCATCGCTCAAGAAGTAGAACAAGTAATACCAGAATGGACAGAAGAAAGAGGAGATGAATATAAAAAAGTAGCAGACGGACACTTAAAATATGCTCTTGTTAATGCGATTAAAGAACTCAAACAGCAATTTGATGCGTTTGTAAGTTATCTCACCGTCAATGTGAGTGGAAACAAAGATCATATTGAACAACTCGAACAACAAGTACAACTCCTTGAACAACGTCTCGAAGCTCTTGAATTAGAATAAAATAAACCCCTCTTGCCCCCGCAATGCGGGGGACATCTCCCCTTGTCAGGGGAGAGTCAAAACTCTCCACAAAAAATGAATAACAATGAATGATGTGTCAAAGAAAAAAATTGTCTCCTTCTTCTCTCTCCCTCTGGGAGAGAGACCGAGAGTGAGGGCATTTTTTTCCCCTCACCCTGCCCCTCTCCCAAAAGGAGAGGGAATAAAATGGAAAAGAAAACAGTTGAACACATTTATTGTTCAATCATTTTTCCCTCATTCTACTTTTTCTTGTCATCCCGGAATCCGCTCCCCCCACTGTCATCCCGGAATCCCGGAGGGATGTCCGGGAACTAGCTGTAAAAAAGGCACATGGTTAAAAAACTCGGGAGTTAAATCAAAATTTGATTTTCTTCGTGGCTGGGTCTCGGATATTCTTTCAGAATTCCGAGATGACAGAAGGTTTTTAAAATTTGGAAATTGTCTTTCGACCCTGAGCTCAAGACCGAAGGGGCAATTGAAAATTATAATTCTTACCCTCCTCCTCCCCCTCACGTCCCACGCCATGACCGTCACGGTTTCGAGTGGAAACGCAGGGAAAGGACTCGTGGGACACTGGGAATTGAGTGAATCAGCGGAAAAAGTCGGAGCAAATCTCATAACCAATAAAACCTTTGAAACAGATATTACGAATTGGAGCAACCTTGGGACTCTTGCCACTTTTGAAAGGAATACAACAACTCCTATTGCCGGAACAGGAGATCTTCATTGGGTCGGAAATGCTTCAGCGTATTCTGGAATTGCTTCTAATGGAATGAGCTTTATCACTGGAAAAACATATAAAGTTTCTTTTACGTATAGGCTCTCTTCGGGACAAAATCCACGAGTAAAAATGGGGAAATCTGCCTCTCCTACCTCTTCGGCACTCGGAGGAACTGCTGAAGAATATATTTCATCCTCTACTAATGTTGTATATTCACAGACATTCACTCCCACAGAAACCGCTACGGCCTATGTCATTGTTTTTGATGCCTCTAGCGGAGCTTCTAATTTTTATATCGACAACGTCACTATCACAGAACTCCATGCCGGCGACTCCACTCCGTCGGACAACGAGGGAACCATCTACGGCGCGAGCTACACCACCGATCGTCATGGACAGGCGAACAAGGCGATGGATTTTGATGGGACGGATGATTATATAGCCACAACTCTGAATGTGGCAGGACAGACAGGACTCACCGCCGCTGGTTGGTTTTATAAAACTGATTCGGATATCACCACGGTCTTTGGATCCTACACGACCGCATCAGATTTTTCTTTCGACGTTGATCTTGATCCTGATGGGAGCGTTGAGTTTAATATGAAAGGAGAAAATCTCGCGAGAGTAGACCTCAATACATCGGGAGGATTCGTCTCTCTCAATACGTGGCATCATGTCGCCGCAACGTGGAATGGAGAAATGATGCGTGTGTATGTCGATGGAGTAGAGATAGGAAGTAAAGCAAATGTTGATACGAGCCTTGAACAAACGGTTACGTTACCGGTTGTTTTGGGGTCTTACCGAGCAGCAGGACATCAGAATTTTGGTGGAAAAATGGCCGACGTCCGCATCTACGACCGTGCCCTCTCTCTGGGCGAAATCAAGAAACTCTACGAAGGGTCGGGATCGGGAATGTCCACGGGAAATACAAATAAAGGTCTCGTGGGACATTGGCCGTTGACGACAGAGAGTGAGAAGGTGGGAGACGACCTCATCGGAACCCTCGACTTCACGTCTGGGTGGAGCAATACTGGATTTGAGACGGTAACGGCGAATGCTCTTACAAGTGATGGTGGTGATCAAGCCTACGCCCGCAAACAGTTATCAGCAACGAGTGCGGCATCGTGGAAAGTGCGTGTTGTGGGGACGAGTACGACCGCATGGGAAATACAGGACTACGATGATTCTGCTTATATAAGATATTATCCTTCTGGAAGTTTTGATGATACCTTTGTTATGAACCTTGCTGCAGGTGATGAACCTATTGAAGCACAAATTACAACTGGAAATTCCGGAACGGTAACCTTCACTACTTTTGAAGTGAGACCTGTTACCGCCGCCGACGCCACCCCCGCCGATAATCATGGCACAATCTATGGTGCCGATATCCGCAATCATGGGTATTCATTTGATGGGGACGACGATGCCATTAGCGTTCCTTATACGGCAACACTCGAGCCGACAACGGCGATTACTGTTTCCGCTTGGGTGAAGTTCGACAACACAACGAGTAATGTAAGAGTTGCTGGAAAAACAGAAGGCGGTGGATATGTCCTCGGTTCAACTATTGATGGATATACTGATCGGAATTTCTATGTTTATCGTAATGGTGCGTATGCCAATGTTGGATGGAGTAATACAAATTATAGTACAAACACCTGGTATCACTTTGTGGGAACCTATGATGGTCGCTATATGAAGTTTTATGTAGATGGGGATTTGAAAGACACCGATGATGCTGGAGCCACCTATCCGATCTATTATGCTGCTGAGAATGAGTTCTGTATTGGAACGGAAGCCAGTAGTCCAAGCTGTGGAATGACTGCCGACTTCGATGGAAACATCGCCGACGTCCGCGTCTACGACCGCGCTCTCACCGCCACAGAAGTTACCAGTCTCTATCAAGGGGCCGATATCCAAACCACCGTTGCCCACTGGCCGTTGGCTTCGGGAGCGGGAGATATCAGTGGAAATGACAATCATGGAACGGTGACGGGAGCGGTACTCGAAGGAGAAGCGATGGATGTAAAAGGCGGAGCGAAGCGTCTCGATGTAGGAAATGATCCTGCTATTAACCCAACTGGCGAAGAAGTTAGTGTGTCCATGTGGGTGAAGTCTTCTACAGCTGGACTCTCGGGGAATGGAATAATGATTGCAAAAGGAACAAGTCAATCGACATCGCCTTTCGCTATGAAGATGAACAATCCTGCTCATCCTACATTTTATGTGTACAACGGGAGTAGTTCTTATTCTACCGGAGAAGGAATCACTATTGTGGCCGATACGTGGTATCACTTTGTGGGAACCTATAATGGGACAAATATAAAATCGTATCTCAATGGCGTCCAGCAAGCTTCTGAAAGTGCGAGTGGAAATCTCTATAATTCAAGTGACGACCTCACTATTGGAGGCGATCCTGATAGTAGTTATTTTGATGGACTCATTTCCGACGTCCGTATTTATGATCGCACCCTCACGGCAAGTGACATCACGCAACTCTACTCAGAAGGCCACTTTGCACAGAAGAAAGCCTCCACCACCAGTCTCAATAAAGGCCTCGTGGGCCACTGGCCGATGACGAGTGAAGGGGAGAAGGTAGGAACAACGCTCGCTTCCGATGGTGGATTTGAATCGGGAACCGATTCCTGGGCCGTCACTGTAAATGCTGGTTCTCCTCCAACTATCTCTCAATCCACTGATTATGCGTACGCGGGAACCAACTCTCTGAAAACTATTCAACAGGGAGGTGAATATGGAAGATCCTACAAATCATTCACTACTGTTGCTGGAAAGACATATCGATATCGATTCGCTACTTATAAGCCTTCTTCTGGGCAAGATGTGGATTATGAAGTTCGCGTCTCTACAACTAATTCTGGACTTGAATTTGGACGACATATTATTACCTCGCGCGATGCCTGGGTGGTCTCCGAAGGAACTCTTACTGCTGATGATACCTCGACGTTTATTGTTCTTTATCCACATAATAATGTTGCCGGAGATGACACCGCCTACATTGATGATGTGAGCATGAAGGAGGTTACCGCTGCCGACACCACTCCAAACAATAATTCAGGAACCATCTACGGCGCGGATATCCGGAATCACGGGTATGATTTTGATGGGACAGATGATTATGTAGCGTTGCCAGCTTCTAGTTCATTTATTTCTGGTTCTGCTGGAACGATTAGTGCATGGGTGAAATCCGAAGCTACTTATAATGCGGGAGCTCGAATTATGACAATTCATAAAGGGGCCACAGCGGGTTCTGGTTTTAATATTGTCATAGACAGTGATAAATGGTCGAGCTATACCCACAATGGAAGCTCGGGGGCTTATTTAGACAGTGGTGTTTCAGTCGATACAAACTGGCATTTGATTACCGCGACAAATGATGGAACCACGCATACGATTTATGTTGATGGGATCGCAAAAAACACACAAGCGTTGGCAACAACGGCTGGATCTTTCCCGGCTGCTATTGGATCTTATGAGGGGACTTCGTATATGTGGAAAGGATTAATCTCCGATGCCCTCGTCTACGATCGGGCACTCTCTGCCACCGAAGTAGCCAATCTCTACCTCGGCGCTGACATCGCCTCCCCAGTGGGACACTGGCCACTCGATAATGGTCCTGGGGATGTGAGTGGAAATGGAAATAATGGAACGGTGACGGGGGCGACACTGGTGGGGGAATCGGCGGATTTTGATGGGGTGGATGATTATATAAAAAAAACAGGTATTGCTACGAGCCCAATCGTATCCGCTACAGGAACATATTCGTATTGGGCACGATTTGATGTGAAGGATACGAATCATGGACTGATTCATTGGTGGGACGATGGAGGCGATGCCTATGCAGATTATATCCGAAACTATGTAAGCACTGTTAATAATTTTGACCTTGTTATTGAAGATGAAGATGTAGCAAAGGTAAATGTAAGTTATGATCTTGATAATCTGGGTTCTTATATCGGACAATGGTATCACTTCGTTTGGAGACAAGATGGAGGTGGTGTAGATTTATTTATCAATGGGGAAGAAAAAACACTTTTGGAAAGTACTCAATCTGGTAGTTGGTGGACCGCCCATCTTACAGAAGGAACCAATTCTATGAAATTTGGAAATGCCGGGTATCCCCTTGATGGAAACATGTCTGATGTCAATATCTGGAATCGCGCCCTCTCTCTCAAAGAAATCCAACAGCTTTATGAGTTGGGGCGATAGGAAAAAATGGCAACCCACGGCTTAAGCCGTGGGCTTCTTTGTCTTCCCGGAATCCACTCTTCTTTTGTCATCCTGAACTTGTTTCAGGATCAAACGAATATTCATCGAACCAACCACGACTTAAGTCCTCCCATTTTTGGTTTTGCTCTTTTATAAGATTTACTTTCCAATCCCTATGCCAATTCTTAAGTTGTTTTTCGCGTTCAATAGCGATATTTACATCATTTGTCTCTTCGAAATAAACAAGTCGATGGCAATTATACTTTTTTGTAAATCCCTCAACCTGACCAGTTTTATGTTCAATAACCCTTCGCACTAAATTGTTGGTAACTCCAGTATAAAGAACCGAGTTCGTTGGGTCCTTCAGGATATAAACATAGTATTGATGCGTTTTCATGGTTTGACCCCGAAATAAATTCGGGGTGACAAAAAAAGGGATATGAATGACACAAGAATAAGATCCTCCGCAAAGAGGACAAGTTGGGGAATTTATATTTTTTTAAGAATCTTCTTCTCGTTCTACTTTACCCACCCTTCCGGATTCTCATGAAATCGCTCAAGCGATGCTTTTTGGTCTTCTGTAATTTTCCCTGCTTCGAGTAACGTTTCTGCAATTTCTCCAAAGTGTGTCAGTGGATGAAGTTTCAAGTTCGCTTCCTCCGCGTTCACATGACTCTGTGGTGTGTCCCATGAGAAGATGGCGAGTACATGTCCGACTTTCGCATCGAGTTCGTCTCGCAGGGCGTGAGCTGACTGTATTGATGAACCAGCGGTTGAGATAGCATCTTCAATGACCAAAATATTTTTTCCATTGTCCGCTCGTCCTTCGACCATCTTTTCAGCACCGTGTCCTTTTGGTTTTCCGCGTACGTAGAGCAGGGGAGTATTGAGTACTTGTGCCACGAAGCTCGCCCACGGGATTCCCGCAGTTGCCGTTCCAGCAACGACGTCCGTAGATAATCCTTCTTCTTCGATCAAATCAATAAAGTGTTTCACAACCAAATCCCGTGCTTCGGGAATCGACATCAGTTCTCGGCAGTCGCAATAAATAGGTGAAGAAATTCCGCTCGCCCACGTGAATGGGTTTTCGAAATTTGTTTTGACCACATTGTGATCGACGAGAAGTTGGGCAATGTTTTTCATTAGTAGGATTGTAAGGGAAATTCTTTTGTTGTTCAATAAACCCTCCAAAATCCATTACCCGTCTTCCCGGAATTCTGAAAGAATATCCGGGACCCAGCCATGATAAAAACACTCAATATGAAATTTTAAGAAAAACATATTCTTTACAGCTAGATCCCGGATTATCTCGCTCCGTGGTTCCGGGAAGACAAAATATTTATTGTTCTGTTGAAATCGGGATACGTATCCCAAAATCAAACAGGATACGTATCCTATTTAACAGGTGCTTCACTCGGTGCTACTTGCTTCACGATTTCTGGGATAGCTTTCGCCACATCTTTGAGTTGAACCTCTCCAACGTGCTCCGCCTCCGGTTTGTCTTTCAAAAGCTCATCGTTCACCGTCACATCTTTCTTCGCGGCTTCAACAATTGTATTAAGATTATCAATTCCCATTCGCGCTTCGATTTCCGCATCCACGAATTCTTTCTTTCGTCCGTATTTCATTCGTGAGTACTTCTTGATAATTTCAGCAATCTTCGCGTTCTTCAATGATGGATCGTACAATGTTTCCAACGAGAACGGTCGAGAAGATGTGTTATCAATATTTAGTTTCAAGTACGCTTTGTAGTTTGCAATACCGATAATATCTTGCTGTGAAAGTTCGGGAGCATACTCCTTTTCCAAATATTCTCCGTCCTCAGCCCCGACCTTGAAACTCATCATTGTTCCTACATTCCCAAACACCGCATCTCGAATCTTGGAATCCTTCTGTCCAATAGCAATTCCTCCAGCTCCTTCCGACAGCTGAGCGATATATTGATGCGCCATGATCAAATTTAATCGGTACTTTCGAGCCTCTGACAAAATAGAAGCAAAGGTATCGGTCGCAAAGTTCTGGAACTCATCCACATACAAGTAGAAATCTTTTCGTTGATCTCGTGGCATTTCTCCTCGTGCCATCGCTGCCATGTTAATCTTTGAAACCAAAATCAATCCCAAGAGTTGGGCATTAATTCCTCCAATCTTTCCTTTCGACAAATTGATCAAAAGAATCTTTCCCGTATCCATGATTTCTCGGATATCAAATGCAGATTTCGTTTGTCCGATAATATTACGCATCGTGGTGTTGGTCACGAACGGACCAAACTTTGACGTGAAGTACGGAATCATTTCTTGTTTTTCCCTCTGTCCGGTTTGTGCCATTTCGTGTTCCCAGAAGGCTCGCACCACAGGGTTCTTTACTTTAGACACTTTATATCGTTGAAAGTCATCATCGATAAACAATCGTGGAATATCAATCAATGTCGCTCCTTCATCTTCATCGGCCATCAACGTCAAACATCCGTTTCGGAAGTAGTGTTGAATACGCGGACCGAAGATTTCATTTCCGAACAATTTAATAAAGATCTCCATCGCATCCAGAGAGGCTCGATCTTGATCTTCGGCACTTTTTACATCGAGCAAGTTCACTCCCATTGGACGTTCTTTATCCCCTGGTTCAAAGACGATAACATCTTTTGCTCGTTCCTTTGGAATACAGGCGACAATGTCTTCAATCAAATCTCCATGAGGATCAATCACACAGACACCTTCCCCATTGGAAATATCTTGAATGGCTTGATTCCAGAGAAGTACCGATTTCCCAGATCCAGATTTCCCAACAATATATTGGTGTTTCGTTCGGTCTTCTCGTTTAAATTTCACCAGCTTTTCAACTCCACGATACACTGATTTCCCAAGTACAATTCCATCCTCAGGCAAATTAATTGGGGGCGCTAGTACTTTGTAATCCATCCATTTAATGGTTGGAATCTTGTTGTATCGTGCATCTGGGAAGTGGTACATCGTTGCCAGCTCACTCGTAGAAAAAATAGAACTCTTTTCCAAGAGGGCCGGTAATCGGTACTTAAAGTTATGCAACATGATCGGTGCATTGATTGCATTGATCGGCACAATTCGACGATTTTCAAATCGGTTCGTTCCCTTTCCCTCAAACACGTTAAAGGATACAAAGAGTCCGTCGAGAATTTCTCGTACTCGGTCTTTGCTTGGCGAACTGGCCAGAACACGAACGGTTGTTCGAAATCCAGGCTCTGCCGCTTTTTCACCAATGGCTTTGGCAGTTTCTTCATCGGTCTGAAGCATTCGTACATATGAATCTCCTCCAGAGGCTCCGGGTTGATTTGTCCCTGATCCATCAACAGCAGGATCATATCCTTTAATCAAAATCTTAAACGGAAACCAAATCATACGGAGGATTGGTCCGATGATTGGAATTTTAATTCCGCCACTCTTTTCTTTTCCTTTAAAAAGCTTCGTTCCTTTCTTGTGGGCTTTATTTTGCCACTTGTCTGCCATTGGGTGTATTACGAACTGCACCACCCCTTTCTCATCTTCCTCAAGCTTCGAGAACGAATTGGCTACAGGGTTGAGAGAATCTTCCTCAATATTTTTATATGTTTGAATCGGATACCAAAAATCTTCCTGTGTATACAGGTGGTACCCGTTACAGTGATGTCCTTTTGTTTTTAACGTAAATCGTTCCGCAACGGGAATCGGTTCAATTTCTGCAGACTCGTAGAACGATGTCACCTGCTTTTGAATAATGTTTTTGTAGTACTTATCACAGACCACGACAAACCGAAGCTCTCGTTTCTCAATTTGAAGCTCGAATGATAATTGTGGTTTATTCCACAATATTCGTTTCACAAACATGTTGTAGAGATTCAAATCTCTGGTCTCGTGAAGCGCTCTGAAGAACTGCTCCGCTTTCCCAATTTGCTCATGAAAATCTTTTTCTGTTTGTTGTTCTCGATCAAGTTTGGAATCGTTTCTTGGTAAGGTAATCCGCAAATGAACCAGTCTATCGGTTCCATACTCTCGTCTTCGATCAATGTATCTGAGGATGAAAAAGAAAAATTTCCAGAGAAAGTAAATTCCCGCAATCCCAATGATAGACAGGATTGCGAGCTCAAGAGGAGCCTCCATAAATTTGTCGATGTATTTTTCCAAAAGTTCTTTCATGGCGATGTATTCCCTTTATTATACCTCAAAACGCGCCTTTTTGCAAGAGAGAAAAACGGATTTTATAGAACAATAATGCTTTTTTGAAAATTCTAAAAAAAATATAAATTCCCCGACTTTGTTTCTTTTTATGAAAAATCTACTCTATTGTCATTCCGACCGAAGCTCTTGTCACCCCGGGCTTGTTCCGGGGTCAAATCTTCAAAAATGCGCGAATACTATGTTTATATTCTCACTGATCCAACGAACTCGGTTCTTTACATTGGAGTAACAAACAATTTAGAACGAAGAATAATTGAGCACAAAACAGGCCAAATAGAAGGATTTACAAAGAAGTATAATTGTCATCGTCTTGTATATTTTGAAGAAACTCAATATGTAAATGTTGCCATTGAACGAGAGAAACAACTTAAGAATTGGCACAGGACTTGGAAAGTAAAAATCATAAAAGAGCAGAACCCAAAGTGGGAGGATTTAAGTCATGGTTGGTTTGATGAATATTCGTTTGATCCTGAAACAAGTTCAGGATGACAAAGTAAGAGAGAATTTGGTCTCGCTTACTTTTTTTCCTTGATCGATAAAACATTCGGAACTTTGTGGAGATCTTTTATCAATTTTTGAAATTCATCTTGTGAACGGACTTCAACAGAAAGCTTCCACGTTACAATTTTTTGGTTCTCCTTATTGATTGAATATCGTGAAGAAAGTTCTCCAATATTAAGACCGTGTTCGGCAATAAGTGCGGTACAGTCTCGAGAAAATCCAAAACGATCGACGGCTTGCATTTCCAGTTTTTTGGACGTAACGAAATGTGCTTCAAAAAATCGTTCAGGGTTCAGTTTTTTTAGCTGAGAACAATTGGCTTTATGAATTGTAAAAAACAGTCCACGGGATTTGTACGCTACAAGACTTTGTCCCGGAAGCGGTTTGCAACAGCTTGGAATTTTGAATGGAATATCACGTTCTCCACCGATAAGAATCTGAATTTTAGGTTTCGTTCGTTGCGTCTTTTTTCGGACAGAGATTGTTGCTCTCGACTTTTCGGGGGCAACCTTCCCTTCGTTTTTTTCGATACCACTTGTTTCTCTTTTTTTGTTTATAAAGGCCTTAATCCGTTCTTTTGCTTTTGCAGATCGTACGAAATCAAGCCATGCGGGATTTGGTTGTCGGCCTTTCTTCGTCAAAATTTCTACAATTTCTCGACTTTTGAGTTTGTAATCAAGCGGTTTAATAACCCCATTTACACGAGCTCCAACACAACTATCTCCTACACTTGAGTGAACGGCATACGCGAAGTCCAACGGCGTTGATCCGGCAGGAAGTGTTTCCACGTCGCCCTTTGGGGTGAATACATACACTCTATGAGAAAGAATACTTTCAGACATTTCTTGAAACATTTCATCTCGAGAGTTGTTCTTTTTCTCAGAATCATTAGGAAGCCATTGCATCCGTTGGAGGAAGTTTTCATCAAAGGAAGAATGTCCCGTTTTTTTATATGCCCAATGTGAAGCAGGACCACGTTCGGCATCAGAATCCATTTTTGGTGTTCGAATCTGAATTTCCGTTGGGAACTTCGTATTCGCAAGTCCCAAAAGAGTCGTATGAAGACTCTGATATCCATTTGGCTTTGCCACAGAAATATAATCTTTGAACCGGTTTGGCATTGGATTCCATCGTGCATGGAGTGCTCCCAGAGCTCGATAGCAATCCTCAGTTTCCGGAACCAAAACCCGAAGTCCAAACAAGTCATACACTTCGGAACAAGAAGTGAAATTTTTCCGCTTCATTTTTTTGTACACGGAATAATAATGTTTTTGTCTTCCGATTACTTTTACCACTTTGATATTTGCTTTTTCGAGAGTCTTAATAATTTCTTTTTCCGCTTTTTTCCAAGAGGACTTCTGTTCTTTTTTGATCTCCGTTATTTCGTCTTTCAGTTTATTAAAAATCTTCGGTTGAAGTTGTTCAAAACAAAGGTCTTCAATAGAGACTTTAAACTCATACAGACCTAATCGATTGGCGACAGGAGCGAAAATTTCACAGGCTTCATTTGCAAGCGCTTCCTGTACATCTTTTGGTAGGCAACTGAGTGTCTGCAGATTGTGAATACGTGCTGATAATTTCAAGAAAAGTACTCGAATATCTCGAGAGATAACAATGAGGAGTTTTTGAATATTTTCAAATTGTCGTTCGTGATGATTTTCTTTCAGCAACTGCATCTGAGAAATCTCCTTCATGCATTCGCAGAGATAACGAACATCTTTTCCAAATTTTTGCTCAATTTCATCAACGGGGTCCGTTGAATATCGAATTACATTATACAAAAAACAAGATAATATTGTGTCTATATCAGGCTTAATAGCGAGAAGTATCTTGGCCGTTTCTGTCGCATGAGAAAAATAGGGATCCCCATTTTTTCGCTTGTGTCCGTGGAAGAATCTGCGTCCATACGCAAAGGCATCGCTGATAAGTTTTTCCTCTTTTTTTCCAAATTTCGGATAATACCCCCGAACTTCATTCAGTATTTCTTCCAAGGCCATATCGAAATCGTATTTCGCAGGGGTCATTTTCGCTCTGGGTAATCGGATAATGGGAATTTTTTGCGTTTTGTCCAGTGCGAACACCCAAACCCCTTGCTAAATCCTTCTTTTTCTGGTACAATAAGGAGAAGTAGTTATTTTTGAAATGAAAAAACTGAAAACAAGTATTGGAATTATCTCAGCGTTTGTCCTCCTTCTCAACGGGGTGGTATGCTTGGATATTCCAACAGAATTTTTGTCAGGGAGTCTTATAACAGAAGCGAGTGCTTTAGCGGATGGTGGACAAACTGAGGAAGAAACAGAAGAAAAAGTTTTTATTCCTGCCAGTCCAAAATTAGCAACAGGAGCAAAAATCTACACTAATAGAAATGGATACGAAGTGTTCCACGGATACAAATATTCAGATATCCCAGGAAACAAACATTTGGAAATGGTGCGAGAACGAATGGTCAAACGGAACGCAAAAAGACGATACACAGGAGGAGCTTCAAATTTTAGAACGACGAACTTCCGAAAAGAAACCTACGCATCAGATATGAAAGCTTCAGCAAGGAGCGTTGCCAAACCGGCTCCATCTCGAAAATCGCTTCAGGATCGAAAAGAGATTGGATACACGAGGGATATACAACCAAAGAAAACACGAATCCAAAGATACTCACTTCGACATTCTCTTCGAGAGAGAGGGGTAGCAGAGTCTTTTAAAGTAGCAAAAGAACAAAAAAACAAGCGAAAGGAAATGCATTCTGCATTGTGGGCACAAAATCGAGTTCCACGAGAGGAGGTTGAGCTTCAAAGCGAACGAGCTCGTATCGACGTAAAACAATCCGATTCTCGAAAAGAATTGCTCGAGTACTACGAACAAAAAAGAATAGAAGAAGAGGCATTCAAAAAGAGTATTCAGTTAGAATTGTACGGAGAACCAGAAGAAACAGAAGCAGTAGAAGAGGTTGAAGCGTGGTAAAATTATTTATTTAGATACGCATCCCCAAGGATAGGTATCTTATTTTTAGCCCCTTGTAATTTCGCTCTTTTTTTCTACAATTTGACGCGAATGTCTTCGACTTTTGAGCTTCGCCTTCGTGTTCTTCGCATTCTTTTTGTAGGCGTATTTGTATTGTTCGCGGGACGATTATTTGATCTTCAGATTTTGAAATACGACGAGTTCTATGCAGAGGCAAGGGCACAACACGAGAAACGATCAATCCTTCCGGCGCAAAGAGGGAATGTAATGGTGCGGAAAAATCGTCTTACGAATGAAGAAACACCATTGGCGACAAACAATACGCTGAAGATGCTTTTTATCGATCCGCTCATTTTGGCATATCCTCAATTCAATCCGAAACAGGATCTTGATAAACAAGAGCGGGGGAATCCTCGAATGGTGGCGCAACTTTTAGCTCCGCTCCTTATTCATGCCCATTGTGAAAAAATAGAAGGATGTCTCGTTGAAACAGATGAGGCGAAATGGACGGCAGCGGAAAAATTGGCGATTGAAGCGTATGGGAAAGAGCTCGAAGATATTTTTGTAGAAATAGAACGACGGCGCGTCGTGATTGCCACGGAGTTAGCTGAGTCGAGAGCCAATACAATCGAAGCCCTTCGGCTGTCGGGAATTAAAGTTCAGGAAAGTAATGTCATTGCCGATCCAACGATGGTGTATTCACTGACAGAATCGGTCGACCAATTAGCCCCACTGCTCAATATTGATAAACGAAAACTCAAAAAGCTTCTCGAACGAAGACCGAAACGATATGTTGAAGTGACGCATAAAATTGTGCCAGAAGTGTCTGAGAAAATTCAAGAACTGAAAACAAATCCTCGATATCGAGATATTCTTCGAGGAGTGCAACTACGAGATGAACACTGGCGGTATTATCCGGAACGAAGTTTAGCGGCACAGATTCTCGGGTTCGTTGATTCCACAGGGAATGGACAATACGGAATCGAAGGACGATTTGATCACGAACTCTCAGGACAGGAGGGAGTGATCTTTGGAGCGATCAATACGAGAGGACAACGAATCTTGGGAAAAGGGTCTGGGATTCAGCGGGCGACCGATGGATCGGATATTCTCATCTCAATTGATCGAGTGATTCAGGGGGAAGTGGAACGAATACTGGAAGAAGACACTGTGCGATTCGACGCGGATTTTGGACAAATTATTGTTGTTGAACCAAAGACAGGACGAATTCTCGCTATGGCTCATGCACCGACGTTTGATCCGAATGGTTTTGGGAAAGCATTTACACGATATGAAATTCTTCCAGAAGACGAAGCGATTGATCGGGAAGATGAATTTTTTAATCAACGGATTCCAACGATCGCCGACAAGGGAAGATATTACCGATACTTTAATAAATGGGGACCGGAGGTCTTTCGAAATAAAATCGTGTCAGATATTTATGAACCAGGATCGGTTGTGAAGGCACTTACCATGGCAGCGGCATTGAACGCTGACGAAGTGACTCCGCAAACAACCTTTATGGACAGGGGACCAGTGGAAGTGGATGAGTTTAAAATTCGAAATGCGGATGAAACCTATTTGGGACGGACAACTATGATTGATGTGTTGAATCGATCATTGAATACTGGTATCGCCTTCATCGCTCAAAAAATGGGCGCGAAATTGTTGTATGAATATCTGAACAACTTTGGGTTCGGGCAGTACACCGATATTGAGCTGGACGGAGAGGCTGAGGGACAGCTTGAGTATTGGAAAGACTGGGAGGAATCAGAGTTGGTGACACGAGGATTTGGACAGGGTATGACCTCCACGGCTCTGCAGATGGCGATGTCTTTTTCAGCACTGGCAAATGGAGGGTATTTGATGAAGCCCCTTCTCGTTGAAGAAGTCAGATCACCAGATGGAACGGTGAGAACCTTTCAACCAGAAAAGGTGCGTCGAGTGATTTCAGATGAAACGTATCACAAAATTAAAGCGATGTTGCTCAACGCCGTAAACAATGGAATTGCTCGCGGAGCGCGGGTATGGGGGTACACCGTCATGGGAAAGACGGGAACGTCTCAGACGTATAAACACGGAAAAGCTCAGGAAGGAGAGGGGACAACGATTACGAGTTTTGCAGGGTTTGGACCGATTAAAGATCCTGCCTTCGTTATTCTTGTCAAATTCGACCGACCGAAAGTATCTCAATGGGGATCGGAAACAGCCGCGGGAACATTTCGACGGGTGGCTGAGTTTTTATTCCAACACTTCGGGCTTCCGCCAGATAAATAAAATTTCAAAAATACAACCTCATCCTTTAGCTTGACTAAAGGATCCAGTCAAATGAGAGAACCCACAGCTGAAGCGGTGGGTTGCATTATAACTTGGATCATCAATTTAAAATTGATGATGAGGGGGGAGGCGTGTTGACAATCCCCCTAAAACAATATAAACCACTCTTGTTTTCTCGACCATCTTCACCGATCGGTTGTGAAACGAAGATCTTTGAAATGCTGAAATTGTGAGTTGATAGTTTGGTTTTGTTTGCGGTCGTAGACAGGATCAAACTATTAACACTTGTAATTATGATAGAAATTTGGATTGGAATAATTCTGATAATTATCGGAATTATTACCGCAGGTCACGCTTTCTTTGCACTGCCTTACTACAAGGCAAAAAAACGGTTTTGGAGCTCGGGAATACTAGTAATAATTGGAATAGGGCTCATCGTAGCATCCTTTTTTATATGAAAGGCACAGCATTTTAACTCTTAACAAAGGGTCGGTCTTCGCAGAAGACTGACCTTTTTAATAAAACCCGGGTTCTGTCTTGAAAAAATCTTCTTCGAACCCGGGTTGGATTTTCTAGTATTTCTCGCTACAATTCGCGTGAAATTATTTACACACATTTATGGACTATTCTCTGCCTGCAGAAACAGAAAAACTTGGAAAAGACCGACTTGAATTTTTATCAACCTTCAAGAAAGCCAGCATTCATACAATGCTCCAAATGCTCAAGACTTCCCAATCAGGACACCCTGGGGGATCTTTGTCTTGCTTAGATTTTCTCGCCGTGCTCTACGCATTCAAGCTCTCTGCAACGAATGAGAAAGTTGTGTTCTCCAACGGACACATCTCACCAGGAGTCTATGCAGTCTTGGCAGAACTGGGAGTGGTTGATAAGGGTGAATTGATTAAAACATACCGACAATACGGATCACCATTTGAAGGTCACGTGACCCGTCATGTGCCAGGGATTTTCTTTGGAACAGGGCCACTCGGAGTAGGAATCTCTGCCGCGTGCGGAATGGCATTGGCTGAAAAAAGACGTTCTAAAACTGATGGGTTCCCCGATCGGGGTCGGGGACACCTGCCTGAACAAGTTCAGGAACAGGTGTTTTGTTCAATAGGGGACGGAGAAATGCAAGAAGGACAAGTGCACGAAGCGGCACTCTTTGCAGCAAAAGAAAAGCTCAGTAATTTAACGGTCTTCGTTGACTACAACCGAGTTCAACTCACCGATACATTGGAAGCAACATGCCCAATCGATGTGTCAGCGTTCTTCTCTTCAAAGGGATGGAAGGTTGTGGAAATCGACGGACATGATGATGAATCGATTTGGAAAGCGCTCCACTCACAATGTAAAAAAGGACGACCACTCGCGATTGTTGCCACAACAATTATGGGGAAAGGAGTTGAAATGATGGAGGTAGATGGAAAGCAGTTGAAATCTGACTGGCATGGGAAAACACCAAAACCAGAAGAAATCGATGCAATGTTGCCGACATTCTCTTTGTCAGATTCAGAGAGAGAAGAGATGAATGCCTTCATCGCGGATCGAGAATTTAAACCAGTCAAAGAAACCTTCGAACCGTTTGGGCAATTGTCAGCTATTGAAGGAGGGGAACCCATTCTCTACCCAGCAGATAAAGTAACCGACTGTCGATCAGCCTACGGAAACGCGTTGGCCGATTTAGCAAAAAACAACAAAGATATTTTAGCTGGATCAGCAGATCTTTCTGGATCGGTGAAGACGGCAACAATGGAAAAGGAAACGCCAGATCAATATGTTGAGTTCGGAATTTGTGAACAGAACATGGTGTCTGTTGCGGGTGGACTGTCAATTTCTGGATACACACCATTTGTCTCAACCTTCGGAGCGTTTATGTCATCTCGAGCGAAGGATCAAGCACGAGTGAATGATCTCAACCACGCAAACGTGAAAATGGTTTCCACCCACTGTGGACTTTCAGTAGGAGAAGATGGACCAACGCACCAAGCGATTGATGATGCGGGAAGTTTTGTAGGAATGTTCAATACCGGTGTCTGCGAGCCAGCAGACCCAAACCACTGTGATCGTATCATTCGGTATGTGGGAACGCATTACGGGAACTTCTACGTGCGTATGGGACGACATAAATTGCCTGTACTCACCAAAGAAAACGGATCTGTTTTCTTCGATAAAGACTACGTTTACCAATACGGGAAATGTGATCTGCTTCGAGAAGGAAGTGAAATTACAATTGTCGCAACGGGAGCGTGTGTAAGCGAAGCTTTGAAAGCCCGAGAGAAATTTTCCAACCCAGAGAAAGTAGAAATTGTTATCACCAGTTCAATCAAGAAATTCGATGAAGTCTTGCTCAAATCAATCAAGAAAACAAAACACGTGATGACGGTGGAAGACCACAATCCATACTCAGGACTTGGAGCGGCGGTAGCGTTTTACGCGCAAACTGAAGGCATCGCTCTTGATTCTTTCAAAACACTGGGAGCCAAAGAATACCAGTTATCAGGAAAACCAGCTGAGTTGTACGCAGCGGCGGGGATTGATAGCGATGGGATTCTATCTGTCCTCAGTTCGAACTCTTAGAGTTCGAACTGTAATCGAACCAACTTCACACTGCCAGTATTGCCAGAGATAATTTGGCATTCGGCTTTGAATAATTTTCCCAAGAACTTCACAATCTCAGTATTTGCTTTGCCGTGTTCGGGCTTGGCTTCGATTTGAATTTTTACCGTGTGTTCCTCATCTTCCAGAATCTCTGTGATTTTGTTCTCATGAGCATTCGGAGAAATCTTTACCCGAAAAAATACCACACCTTTTTCTTCAAGAGCTTGCTGTGTTGTGGTGATGAATTCATCAGCGTTCATCGGAGGGTGTCGAGCAGTTCGATAATAGCCTTCTCAAATTTATCTTCATCGAGCGACTGTGAGATCGTAATACTTTGTTCGATAACAAAGGAAGGCACTTGTTTCACGTTATATCGTTCCGCCAAAGATTTATCACGAAAGACTCGATCTTTCATGAGTCCGGAATCAAGACATTCTTCAAATAAATCGATATCGAGTTCGAGTTGAAGCGCGATCTCAAGCATTGTGTCTCGGTCGTATTCCTCGAAGTAATCGGAAAAATATATATCTAAAAAAGGTTTAAATGATTCTTGATTTCGAGCACATTCAGAAGCTTCATCGGCAAGCATAGAGGCTCTATCTTCCCATGAACGACGATATTCCATTTCTACATCCCCTTTAAATTTCTTTTTCATTTTTTCTACTAATGTTGGGACATTGCTACTTTTTTCAGAGCTCATACTAAAGAATCCAACAACATGGAGAGGTCCTTCATGGTCTTGAAAGACCTTTGAAGCTTTACTATTTTCTTCTGTTCGGCGTTCTGCCATTTCTTCGACACTTGCGCAACCAAAGAGGAAGAGAGGAAGGAGGAGGACGAGAGCAATTTTTTTCATAAAAAAAGAGGTTATCGAAGAATTTCAAGAAGTTCTTGAATAGTTTTTTGGAAAGCTTCTTCGTCGAGTGATTCTGAAATGGTAATATTTCGTTCAACAATAAACGAAGGAACAGTGTTTACGTTATATTTTCTGGAAAAAGCTTTATCACGAAAGATCCGCTCTTTCATAAGACCTGAATCTAAACACGTTTCAAAAATATCAACATCGAGTTCTGTTTTTACAGCAATCGCAAGCATGGTTTCTTTGTCGAACTTTTCAAAATTATTTTCAAAATATTCATTTAAAAATGGCTGGAGCTTCCCTTGATTTCGAGCGCACTCAGAGGCTTCATCAGCCACAAGTGAACTTCTCTCTTCCCATGCACGACGAGATTCGATTTTGATATCTTCTTTGAATTTATTTTGAACGTGATGAATCAGTTTTGGAACCTGTTCGCTTTTCTCAGAACTGAGATTAAAGAACCCAATAATATGAAGAGGTCCTTCTTCAAAAAGAGCAGAAGGCGTGAGGTCTTCTGGTTGTGCTTGGCATCCTACAACGAGAAACGATATCAATAGTACTAAAAGAATTCTTTTCATTTTGTTTGAGTCTTACAGAAGTCATTTTTCCAGAATTTTTGAGATTGTGCCAGTAAAAAGGCGAAAATGATCATACCAATACAAAGGGCTTGTCCTGTCGTTAGTATCCAAATCATGCCACTTGGCTCTCGGAAGAATTCAATAATAAATCGGAGGATTCCATATCCTGCTAAAAATACAGCGGTCAGCATTCCCACATATTTCCCATATCCTTTATAAAAAAGAAAGAAGAGGAATCCACTGAGAAGGATATTCTTTGCAGATTCGTAGAGCTGACTCGGGTGCCGGAGTACATTATCGAGATGAGGGAAAATAACGCCCCAATCCGTACCCGTTGCTCGTCCAACAAGTTCTCCATTTACAAAGTTTGCCAATCGTCCAAAAATCAATGTTACCGCTAAGGGAATCACAAAGGCATCGAGTATTCGAAGCAAGGGAACGCCGTATTTTCGTGTGAAAAATAATGCATATCCAACCGCTCCCAAAATACCTCCGTGAATAGACATTCCTCCATGCCAGATTTTTAAAATCTCTAATGGATTCTGAACAAACGTTTCCGGAGAATAAAATAGAAATTCGCCGACCCGTCCTCCAAGAACACCACAAAAGAACATCCCAAAGGTAAGGGTCTCAAATTGATCTTTCGTGAGTTTCTTTTTTCCCAGCAGTGTTGCCTGAATTTGATTTCCCCACAGCAACGTGAGAAAAAATCCAAAGATGTACACGAGTCCGTACCAACGGATATCGAGTCCGAGAAAAGAAAAAGCCACCGGATCAAAGTTCCAAATCATGAAGTGAAGAGTTTACATTTTCGAACACCAACAATCTTGTGAAACACTGTGAGATTCTTATTCCATGTTCCTGCCTCCTTGTTGTAGACGGATTGGAGTTGAACAAGTTTCTGATCAATAAATTCTAAATCGTTCCCAACATGCTGAAGAAGCGGATCTTTCTTCAATATTCCATCCTTTTCCAACTTCTCAAAATAAACGACCAGAATCTGAGAGAACTTTCGTTCGAGCTCCATCCGTTTCTTTAAATGTTTCTTAATCGAGTACTGACGGCACTGCATGCGGATGTGGAGGAGTCGTTTAAGCGCAATATCATCGAGCCCCTTGTCCCGCTTTGCGAGTGTGTAGATAAGCGGAATCATCATCTGTCTCTTTGAGAGAAAGAACAAAATGAAGCGCCAAATCTTTTGAATATTGTCTTCTCGACGTTTTACATTGTTCACCATTAATTTCAGCACCCCAAATACCACCAAGGCCAAGAACATCCACGCTAAGTGCTCGTTCCAAAAAGTTTGAATTCCTTCGAGCACGGAAGAAGAAGCTTCCGTTGGACTCGGCATAGGACGAGAAAAGGCTTCATTCATTGGTTTGAGAAAACGCTACGGAAGTAAGAGTGCTCTGTGGACCAAAACGGGCCATGGAATCGGATAGAATTTTAGTATTCACATCTTCCAATAAAGAGCGTGTTTTTCGCTGAAACACGAACCCAAATTGAGGACTGGTTCCCCGATCTTCTGTCTTTAAAGGGTCCGTTTTGTCGGGGACAGGTTTTGTGTTGGACAACATCAATTCCCATTCTACAATGCATGCGTCCAATGAACAAAAAAACTTTAGATGGCGGAAACTTATGGGAGAAGGCAGATTCCCAACTGGCCGGGTATGCGCAAAAAAACGGGCTTTCGGAAGGACGTCAATTCTCAGAAAATGCAGACCCCAATCGACTCCCATTTCAACGTGATCGAGACCGTATTCTCCACTCAACAGCATTCCGTCGATTAGCGGGGAAGATGCAGGTGGTAGCGCCTGCTCATGGAGACCACTTTCGAACACGATTGACGCACACGCTTGAAGTCGCACAAATCGCTCGTGATTTGGCTCGTTGGCTTCGACTCAATGAAGACCTTGCGGAAGCGATTGCACTGGGACACGATCTTGGACATCCACCGTTTGGACACGCAGGAGAGGAAGCCCTTCGGGCAAAAATGAAAGATTTTGATACCACTTTTGAACACAATGCACAGTCACTGAGGATTGTTGAATTCTTTGAACAGAGATACTCAGACTTTGCTGGTATTAATTTAACAGCCGAGGTGAGAGAGGGCTTGCAGAAACATACAACATTCTTCGATCGTCCAGGGTCAAAGATTTTCTCACCACATCTAGAAGCACAAATAGTCGATATATCAGACGAGATTGCCTATTTATCAGCCGACTTGGAAGACGGGATTCGAGGAAAATTCTTCACCATTGAAGACCTTTGTGAAATCCCAATGTGCAAGGAAGTGATTGATTCGCTCCCTGAAAAAGAAAAGACATTCCGATCCGCTGTCATGCGGGGCGTGATTCGTAGATTGCTATCAGAGATTGTGACGGCGACCGAGAACAATTTGAAAGAATATAAAATAGAAACATTAGAGGACGTGCAGAAATCACAGAAGAAGATTGTGAAGTTCTCACCGGAATTCTTTGAACAATTGAAAATCGTTCGGCAATTTCTCATGGAACGGTATTACAATTCACCGGTGGTGAAAGCCAATACAGAGAGGGGACAGAAGATTGTTGGAGAAATATTCGATTATCTTACCGCTCATCCAGAGAAGCTCCCGGATTACCTGCATTCAGACGATCCACTTGAGGTTCGTATCTGCGATTATATCGCGGGGATGACGGATAGGTTTGCGGAGAATTTTTCAACGTAGAAGCGGTCATGTGACCGCGCCTACAATTCCTGTTCGGAAGCCCACGGCTTAAGCCGTGGGTTGTATTATGAATCTCTCAACTCTAAACTTTCAACACTCAACTATTTATGCTACAAATACCTCATGAAATTTTTTGAAGTGGAAGGCGGAGCAAAGCTCAAAGGAACCGTTCAGATCCCAGGAGCGAAGAACGCGGCCTTGCCGATGCTCTGCGCAGCACTTTTAACAGATCAGAAGTGTGTCTTTCACAATGTTCCGTATATTTCAGATGTAGAAATACTTTTGGATATCTTTGAAGAAATTGGAGTGGAAGTAACGCGAAAGTGGAAATCAAAATGTATTGAAGTTCAAGCAAAGAAAATCAGTATTGCGAAACTCTCAAAATGCGAACAGGTGAAGAAATTTAGAGCATCACTTCTTGTCATGGGGCCAGTGTTGGCGCGGATGGGGAAGGTTGAGATTTATCAACCGGGGGGATGCATCTTGGGCGCACGACCAAACTTCATCCACCTTGATGGACTCAAGACACTCGGGGCAAAAATCGAAAGAGAAGATGAGAAAATCGGACTGACGTTTGATCGAAAGAAATTAAAAAATAATAGAATCCTTTTATCAGAAGCTTCGGTAACGGGAACGGAAAATCTAGCCATGTTCCTTGCGGGACAACCCGAAGGGTCTGAGATTTATTTCTCTGCTGCAGAAACCCACGTACAAGGCACGCTACGCATGCTCTGCGCGATGGGAGCGGATATTGATGGCATTGGGACGCATTACCTCAAAATACGCGGTATGGAGCACCTGCATGGGGGAGACTTCACAATTCCACCAGACGGACTGCTTGTCGGAACATACGCGATTGCAGGAATCCTCACGGGAGGGGATTTGCATATCAAAAACGTCGATCATCGAGAATTGTTCTCTTTTTACGGTATGCTCAAACGAGTCGGGGCAAACTTCGATATGGAAGAAAATGAACTGCATGTGCATGGTGAACAAAAATTGTGTTCAATACCAAAGATTCAAACAGCGATTTACCCAGGATTCTCAACAGACTTGCAATCACCGTTTGGGGTTCTTCTTACGCAGTGTAAAGGTGAAAGCTTGATCTTTGAAACACTCTTTGAGAACCGTCTGACGTATTTAACCGAACTGGAAAAGATGGGAGCAAACATTGTCATGCTTAATCCGCATCAAGCGAAAATTGCGGGACGAGTTCAACTTCAGGGAGCAGAGGTGCAGAGTTGGGACTTGCGAGCGGGAGCCGCGATGGTGCTCGCAGGGCTTATTGCAAAAGGGAAAACAAGAATCTCAAATGTGGATTATATCGATCGAGGATATGAGAATTTTCCAGAGAATTTAGCGAAGTTGGGAGCGAAAATTAAGCGAATAGAGGAGTAAAAAAAAGCAACCCTCGGGGTATTGACTTTTTGTAAAAGATGCGTATAAGACATTAAAATTACAAATTGTCAATTTTTGAAATGGAAGAACAAAGTATCCTCAGTCAGGAAAATATTAAAGCAATAGTGTTTCAGAAGCTCGGAGAACAGGGGCTTGAACAGGAAAGTTGCATCGAAAAGTGTATTGAAGAAATTACACAACGATATCGTTCAGTACTGAGAAAACCAGAAAGGGATCAATTTGATGCCGATGGAGGGTTTGCGCTTCATGGTGATGTGAAAAAAATGCGAAACAAAGGGGCTTTGCAAAGAAAAACAATAGAAGTGCTTATTGAGAATGGATGGGATGAAGAACAAGCAAATGAAATATACACTTCTGTGAGAGAAATGTGTGCCCTTACATTGGGAGACAAATATATTGCATCGTTTAAAGATGTTCCTCGGGATCGAGAATGGACGTTCTCAGAAATTCGTACAGGAGGACTCTACGATTTCTTTTCTCGAGCAGGGGAAGGCGGAGTGTTTGAAAATACAAAACAGTTTTTCCGTATTCACACAGAACGATTTCAAGAGCTCTGGGGGACAACACCAGAAGGGACACAATCCATTTTTGATAATTTAGTAGATAAGAAATCAGTGGAATATAGTCAAAAAGAACTGGAGTATTATTTTGGATATTTCCTTTGTCAAAAGGCACAAAGCAACTCGTTTTGGACATTGAGTGAATTGCGAACAATGAAAACAGAGAATCCAGAAGAAGGTGATAAAAGAACGATGAAAACAAAAGAGGGTGGTTCGATTGGGTCTGTTATTTCTAAGAAAATAGTAGGAAAAAACAAGATGCAAGCGCGAGAGGATATTGAATCTTTTGTAGTAAAGAAAAAACTTGTTGGACGAAATTTCTTCGATTTCACTCTTGACGAAGAAACCCTTAATAAAGTGTTTGAAAATGAAAAATTCAATCCTGGGGGCGGAAAGAAAACTGCTGAAAAGCAAAAAGAAAACTTTGAAGAAATTGCTCGAAATGAACTCGAGAATCTTTTATCTAAAATTCTTGAGGAACGGCGTATTTGGTCGCCCTATGAAACAAAATTTCTAAAGGGAGGAATAAGCCATCTCTATCCAAAATTTAAAGATTGCAATACGAATAAAGAGGCTTTAGAACTGGCAATGGAAACGTTGGGGGACTTGTGGAAACCAGAATTTAAAAAGTTATTTTCAGAAAAATGGTTCGATATAACAGGAAAGAAAAAAACACTGGAAACAGTGCGAAAAAATAATGAAGAAGAAAGAAAAAATACATTGAGAACATTCCTTTACGAAAGACTTAATGACAAAAAACATTGGTCGCTCAATATGATTACACAAGAAGGATATTCACAGGGGTACTCGCTCTACGAACAATTCAAAGAGATAGAGGATGCAGTGAAATTAGAGAAAAAATTGAAAAAATTTCTTGGAAGAAATCATTGGCACCCAGTGTTTCCAACGATTTTTGAACGATTTGATGCAAAAGGTGGAATGCGAGCAAACGAATCACGGAAAGAAAAATCTCAAGAAGAAAGGCGTTCGGTTCTTGTGAAATTTAGTGAAGAGATCCTTCCAAATCTCGAAAGAGATTGGGTGAAATCAGATATTCTTGAATTTTCTCCAGAGTGGGGAAGTATTATATACAGGGACATCTTCTGGAATCGCTCGGAGCAGGACGAAGATTTTAAAAATAATTGTCAGTGGGTATTGGGACAATCTTTTGGAATAATTGGGGTCGTTCGGTCCCTCTTTGAATCACTTGATCCAACGGGGCTATCAAAAGGGGTCGAGACAATGAATGCAAAAGCCATAAGCGGTGCACAAAAGAGTACGAAAGAGTGCTTTGAGAGTATTTTAAAAACAGGAGAAATTATTACTCCATCTCGATTTAAGCGCCTCACAATGGGAAAACGGGTTTACAATAAATTGAGTGAAATTCGAAATGGTCTTTCGGGTGTGAATTGGCGGGATGATTGGTTTAATGCAGTAGAATCTTATTTTAAAGAACTATTAGGAGAGGATTGGGATCAAGAACAATATTCTGTTGTAATAAAAAAACAGCTCATTCCTTTTGCTTTTAAATCAATAAAAGAAACCATGACAGAGCCAATAGTGCAAAAAAATATACCTGTAAAAAGAGGGAAAAAAGAATATTTCGTGTTAGGGAAGGCTTGGGGGAATCTTAGTTCAACAGACAAGCTTCTCTTGTTTTTGAAATATGTGAAAGCAAATAGTCAAAACTACTCAGGACTTTCTTCGCAAGATATGATTACTTTTTTTGCAAATCAAGAAGATGCGGAAACAGGGATAAAATTATTTAATAATCTTATGTGGAAAAAAGCGAACAACTCTCTGAGTAAAACAATTCGAATATATCTTGAAGAGCGGAATAAGTCGATATCGCATCTAGAAGACGCGATTAAGTTATTTGATACTCCAACAACTTTTCAACAAAAGGGAGAAAAAGTAATTTTTTTAGCAGCTGGAGAAGCGGATGCATACAAACAATCAAAAGGAGCTGATACATCAATGAAAATTCCGCATCCTATGAAAAGAGTTCCTGAACGATCAAAAAAGAATGAGGAAGAAAAGACACAATCAGTAGATGAAAACATAGAACTCACAAAAAAGCTTGCCATAACGATGAATTTAACAGAGAGGGATAGAGAGGATTTATACATCGATATTCGAAGCAAGGGACTCGCTTTGTCTGACGAGATGTTTGATTACCTTTTAGAAGATGGAGGAAAGTTTATTCCTGAGGAAGAAAAATGGAAGACATTAATGTTTGATATGACGGTTCTGCGTTTTGATAAGTGGAAGACTACAGCAGAAGCATTGAGAGCTATTCTTGAGATGAATCACAATTGTTGTGACGGTCTTAATGGGCTCATTAAAAAAACAGCAAAAAGACTCGCTCCCACCGAAGAAGATATAAACAAATTTGACAAAAAAAGCTCCGTTCTTACAATCTCCGCGCTTTGATAAAAACAAATGGCACACAAAAAAGCTGGTGGTAGTTCCAAAAATGGTAGAGATTCCAACGCCAAACGACGTGGCGTAAAACGATTTGGTGGACAAGTGGTCTCTGCTGGAGAAATTATTGTGCGTCAGAAAGGAACGAAATTCCGAGCAGGGAACAACGTTGGAATGGGACGAGACTTTACTTTGTTTGCTGAGAAAGAAGGAATCGTGAAATTCACAGAAAAAGCGATCATCCGATTCGACGGACGACGATACGAAAAGAAGTTTGTGAATATTGTCTAAGAATTGATTACAGATTAAAGAGACCGAAAGCATTTTTTGTTTTGTCTTTTTTCCTTTACACTTCACCCTATCATGCAACAGGTTTGGTTGTTTCTCGGAATATATTTCGCCATGTTATTGGGGATTTCTTTTTTTAATAGAAAGAAAAGCGCCGAGGAATTTGTCCTTGCTGACCGGAAATTAGGGAATTGGGCAGCAGCTAACTCACTGGTTGCCACCGCTATCGGTGGGGGACTCCTTCTTGTGGGAGGGGCGTATATTTATCAATTTGGAATTGGAGGTATCTTCTTTTTTATTGGAAAGATTGTTGGGTATGCTTTGCTCACACTCTTCATATCACAAATCCAAAAACGTATTGCTGAGAAAAAATACTCGACGTTGGCGGATTACTTTGGGGATTTTCACGGAAAGAGATTGCACCAGTTTATTGCGGGTGTTGTGGCGGTGACGTATCTCGGTTGGTGTTTGGTTGGGTTTGTGGGAGGGGCTGGGATTATTGTTATCCTCAGCGGTATTTCCTTTGAACTGGCAGCACTGGCGATGCTGGGAGCGATTCTGCTCTATACCATCATCGGAGGATTTCGAAATGTGATTCGTACCGATTATATTCAGTGGGTCGCGATTGCGGTGGTATTTCTCCTTTTCTTTGCGAATTTCTCCACGAATCTCAAATCAGTGGAAGCGGTACAGTGGGACTTTTTCTCGGCGCCTGTGGATCTACTCGTCGCGTTCTTTATAATTGGACTTGCCTATCCATTCTCGGCGATGGAGGTCTGGCAGAGGATGTTTGCGCTCGAAAAATCGAAAAAGATTGTCGCTGCCATGACGCGGTTTGGAATTATGTATTTTCTCTTTGGAGTAGTGCTGTGCCTGATTATGATGATTATCCGCACATTCGACGCGACGCTCAATCCAGACTTCGCGATTGTAGAGGGGATTGTGAGGTTCTTCCCAGCGACGTTTGTGGCCCTGGGAACGGTGGCGTTCTTTGCGGCCATTATGAGTTCACTGGATTCATACCTCTTTGTCGCCAATGCGACGGTGGTGCACGATTTCTTAGATCCTCAGAAAAGACTATCACCAGAAGTTATTGAGAAGAAGATGCGTTGGACACTTCTTGGGCTTGGAATTCTGACACTTTGTATCGGATTTGTATGGCGTGACATTGTTGATATTGCGCTCTATTTCTCTGGTATTACGATTGTCGTATCGATGCTCGTCTTTTTTTCATGGATATGGAAAACTCGCATTCCGCAAAATGTTTTCATAATTTCAGGAACACTGGGACTCCTTTCTGTAACGGCAACGGCTTTTATAGTTCCTGTAGGGCCGGTATGGGTATTTCCAGGCATTATCGTTCCCATGGTCAGTTTGCTTTTTTGGTATTTGATTCGTAAACTGACGCTACTTTGTAAACAAAAAATATGACCGAAAGTGGACCAGAAAGTATTGATGATTTAGTGCTCGGAACAGTGAAGGAAGGCGTGACTGAGTCTGATGAAAAATTTAAAGCCCGAGTCGCGGCTGCGCAGGCAAAACTCGCAAAAATAAAAAAAGATGAGAGCAAGACAAAGGACTTTGATATTAAGCTTTCAAAGCTGATTTCGAAACTCGCGCCTCACACATTGAAACTGGTGGTATTCCTCATTGATAGTGGGGTGCCGAGTTTGACAATTCTTGCGATGATCTCACTTGATTCAACGAAAGCCGAGAAGATTTGCCACACAGAATTTCACAAATTCATTGAAGAACTGGCGGATTTCTCAGACGCAAAGTTAAAACCAGAACTTGAAAAACACGTGGCCCAATGGTGGACATATATGTTTGCAGCCGATCAAGTATCCGTGGATACGAAACTCGCATCATTCCACTCCAACGCAGCATTTGTAGAATTCGTGTCGCTAGAGTTTAACGAAATGGTGAAACGATTTCTTACAGATCACGAAACAGAGCACGTCAATCAAGACGGGCTGAATCGAGCACTCAAGAAGTACGAAACGATGTTGTTTTCGGAGAAACGGTAAGAAAAATTTGACGAAAATAATTACTTTCATACGATACGCCCGATTTTTAAAAATGTTCTTTAAAAGTTCGGACAGAGCAAGTAGCCACGCGTGGGTGTGTCCACTCGAAAATATATTTATCGAGCAGATCCCCCCGTGGGTGTTCTGCTTGTTATAAAAAATTATTTATTCACTTTTATAAACACAGCGTAACGATTATGGTATTAGCAGTACAAAAGAGATTAACAGCATTAGATGCAGCAGGTTCTTTAACAGAAGACGGACATTTGGAGATTTTTATCCTTCAAATTTGGGGGGATTTCCAACATGAAAAGAAAACTTTTGAAGAAAGCGCTGTAAAAGCGGTTATCAAAACATCAAAGTTTTTTGCAGACCTTTGCGAAAAAATGTTTAACAATGTTTGGAAAAAGGTGAATGAATTTCTTGATGATCTCGAGGAGTAATAAATGGGGAACACTATTATGCGACATATCTCAGTGATGAGATGTGTCGTACTTTTACTACAATGTGAATTCGACGGACTCAAGCCTTTCATCCTCGGCTTTTTTGACAGTGAATTTAAATTTATTCCCCATCTTCTCGAGGGCGATTTCTTCACCTTTTTCAGGGAATCGTTCCAACTTCTCAAGCAAGAAATAAGACAGTGTTTTGTTCTCATCTTCTCGTTCCCATGGCCAGTGTTTCGTTGGGGCACTGTGTCCAAGTGTTTTCTTCACATATTCCTCAATCTGTTCAAGCTCAATGTCTGCACTGCACTCAAAGGAACGTTTTCCGGTTCGTCGAATCTGAACATTGTTCTCATCAGCCTCATCTTCAAACTCTCCAAAGATTTCTTCCAAAATATCTTCTAGTGTAATCAGTCCAATCAATGCACCGTGTTCATCCAGCACGAATGCGAGATGTGTACTTTCATTTTGAAACTCTCTGAGTAGCGTATCAATCTTCATAGTGAGCGGAATTTTCATTGGAGGCAGGAGAGAGAGGTTTGCGAGTTTCTTCTTTTTGAAGTCATCTTTCAAAAACTCATCCACCAACGATTGCACTTTTAACACTCCAACGATGTCGTCAGCGTTTTCGTGATAAATTGGAACTCGTGAGAATGTCGCTTCGGTAATCTCCTTCAGAGCCTCGGGAACGGGCATGTTATCTGGTAGTGAGAATATCTTACTTCGTGGCGTCATAATGCTTTCCACGTCGTGCTCATCAAATTCAAGAACGCGCTCAAAGAGTTCTTTTTCTTCGGCTTCAATACGTCCTTCTTTTTCACTCAGTTCAATGGCCGCTTTGAGTTCGTCTTCTGTTAGCCCATGCGCTTGTTTATCTGACCCAGTGAATTTTTTTGAAATCAAAGCAAGAGGAGTGACGATGGGCCAGAGGACAACCCCGAGAAATTTAAGTATGGGGGCGGCAAAAAGAGAAAAGGAGAGTGCGTATCGATGTGCGATTGATTTCGGTGTAATCTCTCCAAAAACAAGCAAAAGAAATGTCATTACCCCCGTCACGACTCCAATAACGGTATTGGTGTTTTCCCCGACTCCCATATCGTTTGCTATTCGTAAAGCTACTACTGTTGCCATTGCAGAGGCTGCAACGTTTACTACGTTGCATCCGATGAGAATCGTTACGAGTAGCTTACTGGAGTCTGACCTTAGGAGCTCAAGTTGCAGGGCTCTTTTTTCTTCCTTCTTTGTTTTTGCCTTATTTTTCAGCGCCTGAATCTTCTCCGGGCCGAGAGAAAAAAGAGCAATTTCTGCTCCAGAGAAAAATCCAGAGAGAATTAAAAGCAGTACCAGTAAACCAATTTCATTCATAACCACATTGTATCAAATTTTTACTTTCTGTCATTCCGACTGAAACGGAGGAATCCCTTCTTTTGTCGAAGATTGATATCGGAAGGTTCGTTCTTTTTATAATTAAAAAGAACCAAAAACTTTTAGGGACGAGAAAACTCGCTTTCATTGACATAGGACACAGTTGCCGAGTCCCGTTGGCGCTCAAACACTTCTCGTCCCCAAACCCCCATTAGATAGCACTTTCGAATATTAGATTTTTTAATTTTCCTTAAAAAAATCTTTTGACATTCAGCGTTTTGCTGTACAATTTAGCCGATATGAAAGTAGTTATTTCGCAAGAGGTTCTTCTCGACAGTTTAAAGACCGTATCACGGGCTGTTTCGGGACAAAACACGTTACCAGTACTGGGAAACGTGCTCATCCGTGCAACCGGAAAAAAGTTGAACTTTGCAGCGACGAATCTTGAGATTTCGATCTCGACTTCATCTGAAGCCGTGGTAAAAAACGAAGGAGCAATTACTGTTCCAGCCAAGATTTTGACCTCTTACGTTTCTCTTTTGAAAAAAGGAGAAGAGGTAGAACTTTCCGTATCAGCGGGTACGGCTCTCGAAGTAAAATCTCAGAGCTCAAAGACGAAAATCAAAGGAATTACAGCCGATGAATTCCCGTCTATTGCTCGTGTAGAAGGCGGAACGAAACTCGATCTCGATACAAAAGATTTCCGAGAATCTGTTCACCAAGTGGCATTTGCCGCACAGGAATATTCTTCACGACCAATTTTGTCAGGAGTGTTCTTTGCAACAGATAAATCAAAATTACGAATGGCAGCGACCGATTCATACCGACTCAGTGAGAAGGTATTGAAATTGAAATCTGACGTTGCAGAAACATCATGTGTGATTCCAGTGCGAGCTGTATTTGAAGCAGATCGTTTGGCAGGAAGCGAGGAATCAATTGAAATGCGAATTTCTGAAAACCAAGTGATGTTCTCAGTCGGAGGAACAGAATTGACCTCTCGTTTGATTGAAGGGCAGTTTCCGGACTACCAACAAATTATTCCAAAGAAGAGCTCGACAGTTGCTGAAATTGATCGATCAGAGTTTGAACTCGCAGTACGTCGAGTATCAATCTTCGCGAAAGAAAACAATCAACACATGAAGTTGGAATTTTTAAACGATGGAACACTGACGATTTCTACAGACGCTACAGAGATCGGGGAAGAGAAAACAACAATCCCTGTGAAACTTGAAGGAGGAACAAGCTTGATTGCATTGAATGCAGATTATGTCTTGGACATCTTGAGTGCGCTCTCAGGCGAAGATAAGGTACGTATGGAGCTGGAAGGGAAAATGAGTCCAGCAGTGATTGGAGCCGTTAAAAATAAAGACTTCTTGCATTTGATTATGCCGCTTAAAATGTAGTGAATCCCGTTTAATTTTCTTAAATTAAGCTGGACTTTTTCCATTTTAGGAATACACATGCACGGTTTTTGCATGCGCAAAAAGATGATGAGTACATGAAATTTAGAAAGTTGCCGTTTTCGTTGGATTTAGCAGAACAAATTCTTGAACTTGAGAAGACCAAAAAATTGACGTTGGTAAATTTAGGGAATCCACCCGCAAAGTCTTTTGTTATTGAACAGATATTGAATAAGACTCATTTTCAGAATGTCTTCTGGGCATCAACGGATGAAAAAGCGGATCAGCTCTTTTCCTCAGCGGAATTCTTCTTTAACGGGAATGTGCACTTGGTGCCAGCAGAGGTAACAATCTCAAAGTTTTACGAGCTTCGATACTTACTTTCACAAAAAGAAGAATACCTTTTTCTCTTTGAAGATCTTGAACAGGTGTTGCAACAAAACTTTCCTTCACAGACAGAAATTGATGCGCACAAGGTTATCCTCAAGGAAGGGGAGACCGTTGAGATTTACAAGCTGTTTGAGTCCTTGCAAAACATGGGCTATGACACGGCTGAAGATGATTTGATAAAAACAGGAGAGTTCGTCCGAAGAGGGGAGAATCTCTTTGTTTATCCTGAGAATCATCCGCATTGTTTCCGTATCCAATTTGATGGAGACATGGTTGAAAAAATTGAACCATTCGCACAACTTGAACAAGAAAAGTGTTCAAGCAAAGAAGTGAAATTATTGGAAATTTATCCAGCTGCTTTTGAAGAAGAATTGGTTGGGAAGTTTATCGATTTGATTGAAGGAGATGAGAAATCGCTCTTTATATCTGACGATCTGGACGCAGACATTTGTCCGAAAGGAGATTTTTATCGAGTGAAGTTCACAACCTTTCCAAGTGAAACAGAGAAGTTCTTTCATCTGAACTTTTTCTCAGTGCTTCCATTTTACACAATCCAAGACTTCGTGGTCGATATCAAAGAACGACTGCGACGAGAATTTGAAATTGTGTTGCTTACGAAGAAAGAAGATGAGATTACAAAAATTTTCAAAGAGAACGAGATTATGTTCACGGAAGACTTGGACGAAACAGCGCCTTCGACGGTGAAACTTATTCCCGTTAAAAGCGACGCGTTTGTTCCACATTCGTTTCAAAACAATAGCCGAAATATTTTATTCCTCACGGATCGTGAGATTTTCCAATTCGCGAGAACATCTCGGCAAAAGAAGGCTATCGGAGGTGTGAATCTTGATCTTATGACCAGTTTGAAGGCAGGGAACTTCGTGGTGCACGTAGACCATGGGCTTGCGAAATTTGAAGGAATTGTTCGTCGAGATTTGGGAGAAAATTTTGGAGGGGTTCGAGAATATTTGAAACTCGCATACGCAGAGAACGACCGAGTATTTGTACCGGTGGAATCTGCGGAAAAGGTGACAAAGTTTATTGGAGATGATGATCCGAAGCTGAGTCGTATTGGTTCAACAGAATGGGCGAGCTCACAAAAGAAATTAAAACAAGAAGCAGAACGTATTGCCAAAGATTTGTTGAAACTCTACGCCGCACGAGAGATGGCAAAGGGAAAGAAATTCCAAGAAGACGATGACATGATGCGGGACTTCTGTGATGGATTTCCGTATGAACTCACTCCTGGACAGAGTCAGACATGGGAAGATGTGAAACGGGATATGGAATCGAATCGAACAGCTGATAGGCTCGTGTGTGGAGATGTGGGATTTGGAAAAACGGAAATTGCAATGCGAGCGGCGTTTAAATGTTTCCGATCAGGGATGCAGGCAGCAATTCTTGCTCCGATTACCATTCTTGCCGAACAACACTATCAATCATTTCAAAAACGTATTGCTGGGAAAAATTACGATGTGCGAGTGGAATTGCTCTCACGGTTTCAAACACCAGCAGAACAGAAACGAATTCTCAAAGACATTAAATTGGGGCTTGTGGATATTGTCATAGGAACACACAGGTTGCTCTCTGACGACATCGAATTCAAAAACATGGGAATCATCGTTATTGATGAGGAACAGCGATTTGGAGTAAACCAGAAGGAAAAACTGAAGAAAATGCGAGCGTCGGTAGACATCATCACGATGACCGCGACACCGATCCCACGAACGCTCAACATGAGCTTGAATAAGTTGAAAGATATTTCCACCATCACGACTCCGCCCCCAGGGCGTTTGCCAGTGGTAACAGAGGTTCGGAAATACAACTTGAATCTGATTCGGGAACGAATCTTGGCAGAGACTGAGCGAGGCGGACAGGTGTATTTCCTCCACAATCAGGTGCAAACGATTGAAGCACAAACAGAGCAATTGAGAGTATTATTGCCGGAAGTGAAATTTATCGTGGCGCATGGACAGCTCACCCCACAGGAACTTGAATCACGGATTCGAGCATTTAAAAACAAAGAAGCAGACGTGTTGGTTGCCTCAACTATTATCGAGAACGGGATCGACCTGCCAAATGCGAATACGTTATTGGTGAATCGAGCGGAGAAATTTGGACTCTCTCAATTGTATCAATTGCGAGGACGAGTAGGACGGAGTAGGACGCAGGCCTATGCGTTTTTCTTGTACCACGGACAGAAGTTAGAGTTAGAGGCGAAGAAGCGTTTACGAGCGATTGTAGAAGCATCAGAACTGGGTTCAGGATTCCAGATCGCCATGCGTGATTTAGAAATCCGTGGAGCGGGGGAGGTGCTCGGAGTCTCGCAAGCGGGAACGATTAAAACCGTCGGAGTCGCGCACTTCATGCGGATGCTCAACAAAACCGTTGAAGAAATGCGATCAGGAGAAATCTCCTCAGATGTTGTGGAAGAAGAGAACATCACGGTTGAGATTCCATTGTCGGCCTATATTCCACCGTCATTTATTCCAAATGCAGAAGAGAAGATTCAGGTATATAAAGAATTGGCGTCATCTGCCGATCCAAAATCACTGGAAGAATACAAACATGATTTGCGCCAAGATTACGGAACGTTGCCCAAGGAGGTTGAGAATCTCTGTAAAGTGATTGGTCTCAAGATGTATCTGCGAGAAGGAAACATTATGGGAGTCAAAATCCATAAGGCGACGCACAAAGATTATGAGATTGTGCTTCGAATGGGGCGAGAGTTTACCGCTGATCAAGTGTTTGACCTTGTGAAGAAATCAAAATTCCCATGGACGATTACCGCCACAGCGCTCAAAACATCACTCACATCATTGCCAGTGACATGGTATGAGGATTTGGTGAAGGATGTGAAGCTCTTGAAAGCCAAGAAGGTTAAAAAAGGAAAGGGGCAACCCACGGCTTAAGCCGTGGGCATTATAAAAAAGACCTGATATTCTCAGGCCTTTAGATTGTTTTAAAAGAAGTGCTTTTTTATCGTTCTCCTTCGTTTTCGTCTTCTAAAGCCATAGCTCCTATTTTTTCAAAATCACGATCAGATAATTCACTAACCTGTTTTTCTGTCATATCCCCCCATGGAGTTGAGATAAGTTTTTCAACCACCTTAGCGGTTGTATTCTCGTTGCCACTTTCAATAAATTTTGAACCTTCCATCTTTTAAAAAGTTATAAGATAATATTTTCTAGTTTTGTATATACCTTTTTTCGGTTTTGTCAAGGGTTTCGTGGTGAATTAAAAGAGATCCCGCATTCGCGGGATAAGTTCCACTGGCCACTCGTTCCTCGTGGAGTGTCTGGATCCTTGTTTTCACAAGGATAAGTTCCACCAACCAATCGCTTCGCTTTTGGGGTGTCACTTACTTTACACCTAGGTCCTTCTTCAGTGCATGAATATGTCGAGCGGTGGCAGAGTCTTTTCGTTTGAGATCTGAGATCTTCCGAACACCATGCATGATGGTCGTGTGGTTCTTTCCTCCAAAGTCTTTTCCAATCGCTTCGTGGCTCATTCGTAAAAGATCTTTGCAGAGCAACCACGCAATCTGACGAGGGTAGACGAATTCCTGTTTCCGAGAGTTTCCAAGAAGCTCTGTCGCCGGTACTTGAAAATGATCACTGATAGCCGTGATAATCTCATCAGGTGTTTTTGCGTATCCTGCTTTGGCTCCGTCGACTGTTTGGAGTTCATCATGTGGATTGAGCTTCCGAAACATCTTTCCCACAGACTGAACGGTAGGAGAGAGTTGAGACAATTCCACTTCGGCTGAAACTTGATTGAGGATGTTCTCCAGTTCTCGCAAACTCTTCCGAACATTCGCAGCAATAAATTCCTGTACATCGTTCGGTAAAATAAGACCGAGCTCTTTTGATTTCTCTTGAAGAATAGCGAGTCTCGTTTCATACCCAGGCATCTGGACATCGACGGATAACCCCCATCCCATACGGCTTCGGAGACGATCAGAGATTCCTACTAAATCTGCGGGCGGTCTGTCCGCGGCAAAGATAATGTGTTTATTGAATTCAAATAAATCGTTGAAGGTGTTGAATAATTCCTCCTGTGTTTTTTCCTTTCCTTCAAAAAATTGAACATCATCAATAATGAGGGCATCAACACGACGATATTTTTTTCGGAATCGATCCGTGTTTCGTTCTCGAATAGATTTTACAATCTCATTCATAAATCGTTCTGCTGTCGTATAAACAATAACCGCATTCGAATTTCTTCGTAAAATTTCATTCGCGGTTCCTTGAAGCAAATGTGTTTTCCCCAGTCCCACACCTCCATACACAAAGAGGGGATTATATTTCTTCTTCTCCTTTGTTCCACACTCAGAGACTGCGACACAGGCAGAGTGCGCGAGTCTTGTTTCATCGCCTACGACAAAATTTTCCAATGTGAATTTGTGATGAATAATTCGTGATTCGAGATCCCCATTGAGTTTCACATCAGGTCTGTTTGGAAGTTTACGAGGTGCTTTTGTTTTCTTGTCTTCAAAAACTTCAGGGCTTGTTGTCGGACTATCGGCGAGAGAAAGATCAACATCGAAAAAGAGCTTGTCAATCTCTGGTAAAATAGCCTTTAGGTTTTGCAACAACATCCCGTGATATTTTGTCTCGAGCCAGTTCTTATTCATTTCTGTCGGACAACTGAGAACAACCGCTTCACCTGAGATCTTAGAAATGCGAACTTTTTTGAACCAGGTATGGAATTCCATCCGAGAAATTTTCTCAGCCATTCGTTGTAATACAGCGTCCCAGACCTGTTTTTTGTCCATTTAAAAAAGTTGTTTGTGTTGAAAGATACTACCGGAAAATAAGATCCATTCGTTCCACCCCAACTCCGATTGCACGGATAGGTGTGTGGATCATTTTTTCCAAAGCGAGAACATAATTTTGTGCATTTTGGGGAAGATCTTCGAACTTCCGAATGCCACCAAGTTTTTCTTCCCATCCTGGGAATGTTTCATATTCGAGTTCAAGTTTCTGATTTGCCTTTCGTGTTGTTGGAACCCCGAAGAGTTCGTTTCCATCGAGCATGTATTTCGTTACGACTTTAATTTCATCCATTCCAGAGAGAACGTCTAATTTTGTAAGATTAATCGCATCAATACCGTTTGTTTCTACAGAGTTTCGTACCACCACAGCATCAAACCATCCACATCGTCGTGGACGTCCTGTTGTTGCTCCAAATTCAGCTCCTGCTTCTCGTACTTGATTTCCGTGTTCTTCATCGAGTTCTGATGGGAAAGGTCCTGATCCAACTCGCGTTGTGTAGGCCTTTGAAATCCCAATGATTCCAGAGATTACTTTTGGGGCAACCCCGAGTCCAGTACAAACACCTCCTACAGAGATTGAACTTGAAGTTACGAATGGATAGGTTCCATGATCAATATCAAGGTGATGCGCTTGTGCACCTTCGAAGAGGACTTTCTTTCCAGATGTAATCGCGTCTTGTAAATATTTTCGAGTGTCTGTTAATAATGGCTTAATAACCTCTCGTGCTTCCATGAGTCGATCAAACTCCGCTTGTGGGTCGAGTTCGATTCCCATGTGTTCTGCGTGGAATTCGCAATTTTGTTTCAATTTTTCAAGCAACAATTCTTTATCCAAAAGATCTTCACATCGAATCCCGATTCGAGACACCTTATCAGTGTACGCTGGACCGATTCCTCGGCAGGTTGTTCCAATCTTCTTGTCGCCTTTTCGTTTTTCGAGTTCTTCATCAATCTTTTTGTGATATTCGAAGATCATATGTGCTCGAAGTGAAATCTTCACTCGAGAAGCCACATCAAGCCCGCTATCTTCAAGGGATTTAATTTCTTCCGCTACATCACAGATATCGATAACGGTTCCATTCCCAATAACTCCAATTGCATTTGGATGAAGCATTGCAGAAGGCAGAAGATGGAAAATAACTTGTCGTCCATCGACAACAATTGTATGTCCAGCATTTGCTCCACCAGCACTTCTACAGATAATTTCAAAATCTCCACTCATCGCATCGACCAATTTTCCTTTTCCTTCATCACCCCATTGGGTTCCGATAATGACTACATTTTGGCCAAGATCTGAGAGCAGTTTTTTCATGTTTTTGTGGGTTTGCGACGAAAAAATGAGGGGTGAGTCGCGATAAGAAATGTAGGAGTTTTTTCCTCTCGTGTCAATGAAAAAAGTCTGCACTTTTTTATATGTGCAAAACTCAATAAAATCACTACCAGTGCAAGGATTACTGCCTTGGTGATTTTATCGTTCCATCTATTTTTCCTTTGAAGAAATTAAAGTCTGCAATGGTCTCATTTACCCAAAAATGAAGGTAGTATCGAAATCGTGTAGAAATCTGTCGAAATTTTTCAGAGAGAAGGGATCGGTTCTTTCTGGTTTGATTTTGTGTAGCAGTTGTAAAGAGTTCGGTTCGAGCAATCTGTGATAATTGGTCAACCTTTTGATCGCACCACTGAGCTTGGTTTGAGGTGCTTCTTCCTAGGTTCTTTGAGGTTTTCCTTGCACAGTTATCGAACCAATTTGAACAAATCTTTCGTAAACAAGATTCGTGTCGTCTCAGGCGACGAATTCCTTCTTCAGCAATGAAATGACTATTGGATCCGTTATCTTGGAGCAGGGGGGCGAGATCTTCGGTTTGAAAATCAGTCATTTCTTTTGTGAGCACTTTTCCAGAAATCGTTTCAGCGGTGGTAATTGTTTCTCCGCAAGGGGCGTCGTATTCACCCTCGGTAAAGAGCGGTATTTCTCGTGCACAGAGGTGATCATTAATAGAGTCAGCTTGTGCTTGAAATACGAATCCTCCGAAGGCAATAAGACCAAAGAAGAAAAGAAAATATGTTTTCATTTATCCCATTGTAAAGAAACAATGAAGAATGCGAAATAAAAATTGAAAGTTTTTGAGATTTCCTCTTTGTAGACTCGTTTTCTTACAAAGTATATAAAGAAAACAAAAGGTCGTTTCGCGCTACAAGAAAGTGAGTAAAATTATTGCACATGTTCAATAATTTTGGTTCAATTTAAGGTGATCAATTTTATTACTCTCGTTCAAAAAAATGAAACAACTTGATTGGCGCACATTTTTAATAGGATTAGCTTTTATTTCGAGTACGGCATTTGCCATGGATACCTTCTATGGAGACCTTGGAGAAGCCGATTGGACATTCGTTTCAGAAGTTCTTATTGATGGTGTAGAACTGCCAGACGATATGACGGAAACCACAGGAACGAGCTCTGTAGAGATAACAGGAACAGGGACTATGACGGTTGGAAATCGATCATTGGGGACAGATAATTTAAATGTGAAGGTGTTTGGAGGAACAACAATCGAATCAGAACGGCAATGGGATGCAGAAGATTCTCTCACTTGGTTTGAAGGAATTTTTCCGGCGCCAAGAGAAGGACGAAAACCATCCTTCGGGAATATAGCTTATGATGACCAAGGAAGACATTTAGGGACTCAAATACATGTCCTATCAGTCTTTGGGTTGGGACTCTCAAATGAGAAATTTAGTTTCTCAACACCAGCGGCTTTCACTTTTCCTGCGAGAATTCCTGATACAACAAAAGTATGGCTCGCTTACAAGGAAGATGTGACACCATCAGAAAATGAAGATGCAGAATGGGAGATTGAAGAAGGAGACTTCTGTGTTGTAGAGAACGGACTTTGTCAGATTGAACTCGAAGAATTCAATGAAGTAGCACTTGTACAAGAGTATTTTCAGAAATGTCCACGAACATCGAGTTCGGATACAGATGTTATAAACGGAAAAATTAGTGGACCACCAGAATGTTTAGTCACTTGCAACCGTGGATATGATCTCGATTACGAAACTATGAAATGTGAACCTGGAGAAGGAACAGTGGTTGAACCATCAGTAGAAGAACCTGTAGCTGAAGCGGCACCTGTCGTTGAAGAAGAAGCAAAAAATCCAGCCTATTATCGATATGTTGGAGCGCCACGAGACCGATATCTAAACGACATAGAGGAAGAAGTTGTCGTTGAAGAAAATAAAGATGCAGGACTCATGGAGTACTTACTGCACGTAAGAAACTTCTTTGGAGCGGGATCAAGCGCGAACGTCGTTCGAAGCGAAGAAGCAGAAATTAATCCAGATACAGAAGAAGGGGAAGAGGTGTATTCGTCGGCACCACTTCTTCCACAAACCGGTCCAGGTCTTTTCTTGGGGCTTGCAGCCTTAGGACTTGGATGCATGGTTGTAGGCGCAAAAGGGCGACGAAAATAACATAGACTTATAGTGGG
>CAZOER010000009.1:0-28749 GCA_964578905.1 uncultured Candidatus Peribacteria bacterium
TCGTCGGGCTCATAACCCGAAGGTCGCAGGTTCGAATCCTGCCTCCGCAACCAAATCATCTCTCAGGGATTACCTTCCTGGGTTTTGAAGATGTCCAAAAATGGGGTCCAGTGACCATAAGGCTTTACCCGAGGGTCACTGACTATCATGAGTGACATACAAAATCAGCACCGGCGATTCCTTGAATACAGCGTTGTCTTCAAGGGGAACACTCCGAACACAATTCGGGGTTTTAAAGGTAATTTTGGAGTTTTCCAAAAGGACGTAAAAACAGGGTCACTGGAGGGGTTAAATCGCTCCATAATTGAGGGTTGGATTATCCAAGGGAAGCTCGAACGCAAGTGGTCGGCAAAAACTATCCGCAATAAATTACAGTGGATGTCTTTATTTGTGGCTTGGGGAATGGGACAAGAGCTTTGTCAGCAGAATTTTGTTAAAGACATTCCTCGTCCAAGACTCCCAAAACAGCTTCCGAAATCTCTATCCCGAACAGAAGCTGAGAAGCTTTTGGAGTGGTCGAGACACTTCCCCTATCAATACAAATTCGATCGGGCGAGGGGCTATGCCATTATTGCAACCTTTCTGCTCACAGGAATCCGCAAGGGCGAACTCTACAATCTCAAGATGAATGACATTAATTTTGAATCCCACAGCATGTTGATTGAATGCGGGAAGGGTCAAAAAGACCGAATGCTTCCGATGAATTCTAAACTCGAAGAAGTATTGCTCGAATACCTGAAGGAAAGGAAGCGAATGAACAAGGAGAACATGTATTTCTTTTCTGCCATGCGACAAGATTCTCAAATGGGAGACAAGGTTGTGAAGCGGTTGTTTGAGAAGATTAAGGAGAAATGCAAAATGCATATCTATCCCCACATGTTGAGGCATACTTTTGCAACATTGATGCTAGAAGGAGGTTGTGACATATATAGTCTCAGCAAGATGATGGGGCACACCGACATAAAGACCACAACTATTTATTTGTCGGCTACCGTTACCCACTTGCAGGAACAGATTGTGAAGCATCCGTTGAACTTCTAAAACTCCACATTCGCAAAACTCCTCTTAATTCCTTCTTTCGACAAAGAAAGATAAATTTGTGTCGTGTTCACACTCGTGTGTCCCATTATTTCTTTGAGTTTGTAGATATTAAAATCCTGATCAATACACAATCGACCAAATGTGTGACGAAGCATGTGTGGAGTAAACTTTATCTTTGCTTCTGTGGAGACCTGTAGGCACATCTGTTGGACGTTTTTGGCTGTTAGCTGGGCAGTTGACCGAATGCTCGTAAAAAAACACTGAGAGGGCTGTAAACGCTCTTTCTTTTCGGAAACATAGTTCTCTAATATCCTCCGAAGCCTGGGATGGATAGGAACAATTCTGTCTTTCCTGTTTTTCCCCTGGCGAATCAATATTTCCCCTTGGCGAATATTCACGTCTGACATTTCAAGATTGAGAAGTTCGTTAAGACGAATCCCTGTAAAAACGAATGTGGCGATAATTGCTTCATTGCGAATAGGGGAAAAAGAATAGGTCCAGTCCATCCATCGAACCGTATTGAGAACTCTCTGCATTTGCTCCTGGGTTAAGCATCGGGGAAGGTTTTGAGGAAGTTTTGGTTTCCCAATTTTTTGAAGTGGATTTTTTTTGCAAAAATTTCTCTCCACACACCAATCGAAAAATGTACTCATGTGTTGCCAGCGATTTCGATAGGTTTTTGCTGACCAGAGTTTTTCTTCTCGACCTGTGTGAAGGAATTCCCGAATCATGCCCTCCTGTAGATCCCTTAGGTCGTCTGATTGTGCGAATTGACACAAATCATGCATACAAGAGAGAATCGCTTTGCATGAGAGTGGACGCATTCCTTTTTCGTTCAAGGCATATCTTTTAAAACTGGTAGCAAGGTCCGTTACATTCATTCTTTGGTCATTGGGATAAATAATGTCATTCTTTTATTTTTTTCAAGTAGATTGCTTAGTTATGGGTATGCGCCTTAAAAAGATCTTTTTCCACAACCTTTTGAGATTCTTCCCTCTCCTCTTCCGTCAGTTCGACGGCTTTTCGAGTATGAAAAAATGCGTGCTGAAAACTTTCATCATCCGTTTTTTTATGTAAATCGAAAACTTCATTCCGAATCATTTTATCCATAAGCTCAATGAGCTCGTTGTGTTCTACAAATGATTCGATTTCTCTTTGTTGAAGTTCGAGTGCTTCTTTGTTGATAGGAGAGATAATACAAAACCCTGCCTTCTGCGATAAAAGGTCAATTTGATATACTTTTTTTTCATAATTCTTGATTGCTTTTATACATTTCGAGAAAAGATTTTGAATAATGGGATTTACAATAAAAAACTTTTCATTAGAAGAATTTATTATGGAAAAATGTTTTATATAGTCATCATCACGAATTTTTTCTAAAACAACCTCTGTCTTTATTTTTCCCTTATTAAATTCCTCTAGTTTCAATTGCCATACAAGAGACATCAAACATGCTGATAAATAGCCCGCAAGTTCTTTATGTTCAAGCTTGAAAAGTAAGAACCGAATATTCATCGATTCTACATAATCAATCCCCAAATTATACATCCCGCCCATGCGATTGATTGCATGAATTTGATTATTTTTTTGTGCCCGCGAGATCAACTCTTTTTCTTCTGCGAGTGTAATCAAACATTCCTTATCTTCTGAGTCACTTTGAATCTGACAGTTTTGTATAATAAGACGAGCTGTTTCTTGTGTAGACATTTTTTCTGGAAAATTTATTTTTACGGATTTCATTTAAGAATATTTTTTATTAAGTACTTCCTCTATTCGTTTAAGCCTCTGGTGTACTTCTGCAATCTCAAGTGCACGAGTAAGATGACCCGAGAGGAAGCCGATGCAATTGGCAGTGCGAAGGTCTATTGTTCCAGAACGAACTCTATTAATCGTATCGGCAAGCAAAATTGCTACATGATTTGGTTCCGAAAGAGAAAGCGGTGGCAATGGCTCTTGAATAACCTGTTTTCGATTTTCGCCCCCCTTCTTACTGGCCAGTCTTTTTTCTTCATCGCTTACTTGCTTTGAATGTCGAAAACAATATTCATCGTCTTTTGTGGCATGGGCTTTGCATTGGGAGCCATCGGATTTGGTATAGTTACACTGCATGGAATTTTTGTGTTAAGAATTGCTATTCCACCAATCGAGATTGAGACACGGACTTAGATCAGTTGAATTTCCACCGTCGGCACCGTCGGCACCGTCATTTAGCTTTAGTGGAGAGTTTTTTTGCTCGTCGATAGGTTCGACGGTTTTTTTTACGTCGTCGAGAACTTCTTCGCATTCTGATTGCCCTTCGTCGATCCCGTCGGTGCCGTCGATAGAAACCTTCATTTCTAAATGTATTTGTCGTGTGTTTCCTCTTGAAAATTTAAAAAAGCATCCTTTTTCTTCAAGGTTCGGCTTGAGTGTATTTAGTTCTCTTGAGAATTGGTTTGATCGTTTTGGTATTTCGGTATTTGGAATTTCTTGCTTTTTTGCGAGAGCTTTTATTTCTACAAAAAATTCCGTGGGCGTTCCTTTCCAATCTTCTTCAAGCCTCATAAACTCAAGAACCAATTGAGCCACTACGCTCTCATCTATGACATTTTCGCTTCCTTGTTGGATGTTTTCTCGGTAGGCCGTCAAAAATGCCTCTTGTCCATAACCAAGAGCCTCTGAGATAGCACATCCCCACAGGGTAAAATCTGCCATTCGTTCGCGAACTTCCAGAGATTTTTCTATCTGAGGAAAAAGACTCATCGCTTTGGAAAGAGTATCCATCACGCCGCCCAAAATAGCAGGTTTTGCGTCTTCAAAATCTTTGTGCAATTTGCTTTCATGTTTCCATATTTCGATCTTGTCCAATGAAATGAGAATGGCTCTATCGATGAGATCCGATTGATCCGCCACCAAGTTTATTCCGTTCAAAATAATCACTCGTTTGTATTCACGGATCACGTCTTCATCATCGGTATACAATGCCCGAGAGGAAGTCGCGTCTCCTGTTACCGCTCTACACAAAAAATCTGACTGTGAGGGGGTGAGTTTTCGGAGATTATCAAAAGGAATGCAATAGTTATGCTCAAAGACTTGAGGCCAGTCGCCTAGGTTTGAAGGAGGTGACATTTTATCAATCTGAGACGGGTCAATGATTTCTCGACAAGCTCGGGTGAGACTCGATTTCGCGGATCCTTTGATTCCTTTGATAATTAGTATCGTATGAGGAATCTTGGGAATAAAGCTCGATACAAGCCATACCAAAAGAAGCATTTCATGATTCTTGTTTTGAATATTCACGAACTCAAGAAACTTCTTTATATCCCCATTTATATTAGGGGTGACTTGCTGTTTTTGGTGACTGTATCGACGAAATAAAACTGGCGGATGATTCACCATTTCCCATCCCTGAGGTGTTATTTTGACCACTTGCCAGTTCTCGTTTGTGAGATCGTACCAAAAAGCGTTTTTATGTGATATTGCCCGATTGCTCAGAGCATTTTTTTCGCCTTCATACAGGGCTTTTGATTCAAAAACTCGGATAGCGGAGCGGAGAGCTTCAGCAGAAATCGCTTTCTTTTTTTCTTGCCAAAACAACCCCGAAAGCCTTTTTTCAAGATTATTTCCACGGCAAGGAATGTTTTCAAAGTGTTCGTTCTTTGGGATTCGGGCGAACGCATTTTCTTTCTGATCACAAAAGAACGTAACGCCCTTCTCTTCTACAAGATGAATCAATTCTTTGGCCTGCGAACGAGTTTTTGGTTCGTTACTTTCTTCAGCCTTCTTAACACTTTCCCAAATATTTTTTAGTTCAACTTCTTCCAGTGGAGGAGTATTTTGTTTTTGATTATATTCTTGAAAATACTTCCACCCGACTTCGTCCCAAAGGTCCGGAGAAATCCCCTTCAATAATTTCCCCGCATACCGTGTCGATTGCGTATTCCGAGAACCTATACCGTTCTTTTTTTCTTTAAACTTCTTCACGTCCATCTTTGGAGCCATCTTTTTCTTTTCTTTCTTGGAGGGAAATAGATCGTACGGAAACGGTTTCAATAACGAACGATCAAAACCGCCAGAAATCCATTCATAAGAGTTTTCAGTTTTGGGATTGTATGAGGGGTGAGCGATGATATAGCCCCCTTCGCCCCTTAGATCGACATGATCGCGAGGGTTCCCATTCTTCACTTCTCCTTTCTTCGGATCATATTGAAAATAAAAATGTATTCCCCCCGAACCGCTTGTTGCTCTAAGCGTTTCGGGGATATCATCATGGGGGGCAAGGGTTGTGATCAAACCTGTTTGTTCGTCTCGGTCTCCGTCTATATCAACAACGGCAACCCCCGAAATATCACCCGTAATGATTCCAATATTTGCATTTGGCCATTGATTCCACCATTGGGTTATTTCTTCTGGAGTTGCAATGCGTGACTGGAATTCTTTCCAGGGGATAAAAGGTTTCTTGAACTGTGTCTCTTCTGGATTTGAATTGATAGGGATAACAGAAAGTCCTTTTTTGGCATATTCGAGAGCGGTTTCAAGCAAGGGTTTGTTTTTCTTTTTCATGTTTTAAAAATTAGAAATATGAAAAAAGCCCCGTGGAAGAGGCTTCGCCCTGGAGCTTAAAAAAATAGCGAACTCCCAGATAATCTAGGAGTAGTGGGAAGTACGGGAAGTGTGATTAATCCTCGTCCGAAATGATTTTAATTTTTTGTTTATCTGGACTTATCTGTATCCAGCATGTCCCACTGAATATTCCGTTTTTCGAAATTTGAAATTTTTCTTTTAATTTCTTCAAATATGTAAACATCTTTTGAATAGTACTAACAGACCCCGCACTAGGAAGCGGATATTCTTTTTTCAAAAAATCTTTCTTTGAAAGGAACTGCCCTTTGTTTTCTAAAAGAATTTTAAATGAATAATAGTTTGTTTTATTGCCTGTTTCATCAATAAATTGAAGGCTTTTTTTTCGAGTTGTTCCGTTTTTCCAAAACTTTCCATTTTCAAAATCAAATTCAAGATCAAAATAAGTCATATTTTTTTTTTCTTTTACCACTGGTTTCAGGCTTTTCACAAAATTAAGAATTTCACAAAAATATTTAGATGCTTCGGTTCTAAATATTGATTGTTCTGTTATTTCCAAATAACTTGTTCCCTTTTCCGCATTAACAATGTCTGTTTCCTTTCCTATGTTTTGAAGAAATATTTGCCAACGTCTTTGTTCTTTTTCTGTGCAATTTTCAAAAATAAAGTTCGTGGATTCTGTTTTTATATTAAAAAACATATCTATAACGACATTCGAAAGGACTAATATTGGGGGATGTCCTATTCCTTTAATTATGCTTTTATCTACCACAATCGTAGCATCTTCTAAAGTTGCCCATTGCTTTTCAAAATATTTTACTAATTCTTCATATTTCATTTTAAACATCCATAAATCCTGTCTAGTATAGATTTAAATGGGCAGAAATACCAAGCTCTACTTTTTTAACAGAAAATAGGGATGTAGTTTGATAAAGTTCGTATGTGTTACAATTATATAAATAATAACACTGAAGATGAACGGTCGCTTAAATCGTCAACCATATCTCTATTATAGACTAGCCCTTCTTCCTGTAATATTTCTTGCAATGGCGGTTCAGGATTTTTCTTGGCTTTTGTTTATTGTTGCAGGATGCAGTGTCTTTTTAGCAATAGGGAGACTTCATGATTTAGATATAAATGCAGGGTGGGGGGTGCTTATGCTTGTTCCTGTTATATCTCTCTTTTTTGGTATATATTTGCTTTTTACAAAAGGAACAGATGGCCCAAATCAATATGGGGAGGACCCACTTAAGGAAGGAGGGGCTTTAAATGAAGGGCCTTTTTTAAATAGAAATGAATATGTATATGGATCTATTTGGGAAGATTTTGATAAAAATGAAAAGGAGATGAATAAGAAATTAGGGGCACTAATTAATAAGGAGGGCGATGATGATTTTATTTGCCTAGAGATTAAGAAGATTCTAGACATGGGAGACATATCTTTTGGTATCAGAAAACAAGAGTTGTTGTTTGAGATAGAAGCAGCTCGAAAAAAACAATTAACTATTAAGAAAGTGAATTGAAATTTTTGCATGTTCTTGCCCCATGTGTTATTCTGTAATTGCTCTTTTGGTAGACTATCGAGTTTGGACGATTATATCCAAATCATCTTGTTTTGCCCCTCGGGGCTCGGTTAGAGGCTAGAGTCTGTTGAAGACCCATATGAACGAGATTGACTGAATTGCAGAAGCGATTTGGGAGATTCTTTACACACTTTCGGTGTGTCAGGAGTTTACCAAATCGCTTTTTTTATTTTTTCATCCCTTCTTAAAATGACCGAAACTCTCTTCGGAACCGAATCCCTTTTCACAACAGTGCGTGAACTAAAGCCATACATCGCCTTTTGTAAGTACACTCCTGATGAAAACGGAAAAGAAACTCAAGATTTTAAGGTTTTCCTTATCAATCCAGAAGAAAAAACTTATCCGCATGTACTTGTGTACACAGGTATGTTTGGTGATGGACTTACTTTTCCCCCTATAGGTATTAAAGACAACGGTCCTCTCGAACCTTTCGGTAATATTATTCTGGACGCAGGGAATGTTGCGACACTAGATTTCATTGCGTGGTTCAAAATAAACCTCATTACACGAGATAATAATGTTATCCAGATGGATTTCTCCTTTGGAAAAAGCGGGGGGATTGATTATGAAAAGAATCTCCAATACATTTCCAAAATCCGAATGGACGGTATCATCCTTCCGCTCGAAGAACGACAATAATTTTATATTCCTTTCCCTTAAAAAAAATGATCATCCCTTTTACTGATTCCACTCTTATTGATAACGCCATCGATCTAATCTGCCTGCATCACGCTAAACAAACTCGTAAGTTAGAAAAAGCCTCATATCTCATTCACCCATTAGGTGTTGCAACCATGATTCATCGTGACTTTTTAGAAAAAGCAACACCTGAACTGATCGCAGCAGCACTTTGTCACGATTTGTTAGAAGATACAGAATGTACCGCCGCGGAACTAGAGGCTGTGTGTGGAAAAAAAGTTCTAATGATTGTTCAGGGAGTGACAGAAAACCCAGCATTTAATGACTCCAAAGACTGGGAATTAAAAAAAGAAGACTATCTCTCTCGCGTTGAAGAATCTTCTGGAGAGTCAAAAATTGTTTGTCTTTATGATAAAATCCACAATCTCAATTCTGTGTTAGTCGAACACGAACGACAAGGAATACAAATTTGGGAGAAATTTAACCGCGGAAAAAAGAAAAAACTTTGGTTTGAAAAAGAATGCCACGCAATGCTCTCAAAACACTTGGATTTGCCAGCCGTGGAGAGATACGGACAGATGATTGTGAAGATGGAAAAATTGAAATAAAAAAGACTACGCATATATTTTGCTTCCACAAAATAGGTTCAAAGGTCCTCCAGTAAGGAGCTCCTGATTAAGAAAGTCTCTGTATCGATTTCTAGAAACCAACATTTTACAATATCCTAATGTTGTAACTAAGAAAGGGGTTTTCTAAGATATTTTATAACAAGTCTTATAGCGTCCAGCCAGGAGCGCTTCGTCCAGAGCAATAAAGCACTGAACAAAATGAGATTTTTTTAAGAAAGCGCAACGATTTTCGATAAAAACAATGAAATATCTCGCTCGAAGATATTCATTAGTTTAATAAAATCCCTTTTATCATACTTCGGAAGGAAGGTCTCTATTTCTAATACTGATTCTTTCTTTTTACTTTCTTCGTAACTCCACTTTGTCTGCACTACTTTTTTATTTATATCGTTCAAGGTCTTTAATAATTTTTCTGTATTATTTTTCTTTAATTTCCCTATTGAGTATCGACTATTGATAACGATAGTTTTCTCAGTAACAATTATAAAAATATTAGATTTATCCTTATGTATTCCAAGAAGCATATCGAAACCCTCTCCACCATCTTCATTGGTTCTGTCTTCCATCTTATATCCTAAAAACTCAAGATTATTAACTATTTGTTGGCTTGTTGGATATTTCATATTGAAAAATTTATGCTATTATAACACTTATCTAGGCAAAAGACAGTTCGATTGGCGTCCAGCCAGGAGCTCCAGATGAAGAGAATCTTTCTAGAAATCAACATTTTACAATATCCTAATATTGTGATTAGGAATGTAGTTATCTAGAAGAATCGAGAGAACATTCTAATGTTGCTCTTGTGTTTTGATAGGTATCAATAAGTATTTTAAGATATTTTTGTTTTACCTTTCTATTGCTATCTAAAATATTGCTTTCTTCAATACCACTCATCAACCCTCCCTGTTCCTCGTTGGATAAATTCTTCCACCACAAAACAACGTCTGGATAAGTGGCTACAAATTCCGTAGGGAATCCCAAGGGAACACCTCCAATGGGGTCAATCTTCTTGATTGATTTTGTTGCGAATTTCAACAGATTTTTTTGTTCTTCATCAATGCGACTGTATGATTTAGCAACCTTATAAGACCCATGTCCCAAGACGAGTAAATTTGCCATAATCTTCCTTTTATCAAGATTGTCTTTAACCTTTTCTTTAAAAGGAGACATTAGTATGTTTCCAATTGCTTCAAGGATGGGCAAAACCTTTGATATAAATCTAATAACGAAAACTAAAATTGCAAACTTCCAATTTAGAAAAATTAATACAAGGAAAAGTGCCCAATCAACCCAATAAACCCAACTAACCCAAAGTGGTAGCATTGGTTCGTAGAGAGGAATACTGCCACTGCGCCTTGCCTGAATCATCCGAATATCAAAGGTGGTAATTGCTGAAGTAATAACATAAAAAATGGTAACCCAAATAATAATCGGTGAATCGATGCTCGTATTGAACAATGATGTCATGTTTTAGGAATTAAAGCTCAATCAGTATATAGCTATTTTCCCGAAGATTAAAAAAATGAACAGGACTCACTTTTCTTCGTTGCTACTTTTTATGTATCATGTACCCCTCTGACAACTCTTTTTGCCTTTTTTTAAATGCAGGAAGCATTACTTTAATCCATTTTTTGTTGTTAAGGTCTTTTGCTGCTTTCCGCAAAGAATCTTCATCATCTTTGTAGAGCGCCAAAAAAACAACACTAGCTTCTGTGGCAATAAAAGAGATTTCCTCTTCTTCTGATCTATCACTAAAAACAGGATAGTGTTCTAACAGAGGGGATATCGCCTTCTTTATTGTGCCCGAAGGGAAGGGTAAAATGATTCAGGTACAGATGAGCCAAAAATATAAAGCAGTTTTTCTTGTGTATACTGAAGATGAATTCCCCAAGCATGAACGATTTTTTCGGCTTCTTCTGGTATCATGTTATTAATCTTAGAAGATTTATTTCACAACTTCAATGGAATCCGGGAACAAGATTTTATGGGTTCGATAACACCTGGCATTCTAAAACCAAATTCAAATGAAAGAACCATCTCTATTACAGAACGCAGTCGGCATCCTCGTTGTCATATTAATAGTAGCATGCGGTGTAACGAACGATATTTGGTATCTTCTTCCCGGTATAATTCTCGCAATAATCTTCATGTGGATGAATCACGACGAAAGATTCCCGGAGGGATAATTTTACTTTCACACCATACCTAGACTTAGGTTAAATATTAAAACGATTGCCCACTGCCATTATTTTTTATAAGCATGCTCAAGAAATGCGCCAACCATTACTCCCAAACCAAATATTATTATAAATTCTAAAAGGGGGATTTCTAATGTATACACAATTGAACACGTTGCTATAAAAAGTATCACAGCCATCATTATTGATATAGTAATTCTCTCTTCGTCCATTGTTTTTTGCCACTTCTCATTGCTTGTTGGTTTTTTCATCATTTAGAATATTAGAAGATTTTTTAATGTTGTAAAATAGTATTTCTATAAAACGCAACAACAAGCATATGACTACAGAAAGCCAATTATCGCCATTTAAGACACTCCCCCTTGACAGTTCAACCTTCAAAAAAATGTAAAAAGAGTGGTCTAGCGTTCTCCGTACTATGAGGGAATCACGCGCTGTTTTTACTCTGTTTTTCGTGTTACACCAACAGCTATTGTGTTAAGTAGTTGCTCCCAGAGCGGGGGGGCTTTCGGTTTTGAGATTTCAATACTGGGGGAGTCTATATCTACCGCTGGGTCATCCACTCTGCGATATGTTTAAATTGTTTTTAATGAACCAGTATTTACAATGCTAAAGGTGAATCTCACTTTCTTCAACCATAGACTCCAGGTCGGATTTGTTTTCTAGCATTGCAATAACACACCGACCCACATGAAATCCCATATTTACCGGAACAGCATTCCCAATTTGCTTGTATTGAGAACAAATAGATCCTTGGAAGTCCCAATTATCAGGAAATGTTTGTATTCTTGCATATTCACGAATTGTAAAAGGGCGTGTTTCAGAAGGATGACATCTTTCTGTTTGTTTTTGTGCTGGACTACAAACCAAAGTAAGAGATGGTTCGTCCCAACTCATTCTCCGTGCTATCCCGGTTTTCCCGCCTCCTAAATAAAAACTCCCCCCCATGTACTCTTTTTGTATTTTTAATGGTAAAGAGCGCCAGTAGCACCCCTCAGGAACCAAGTCCAAAACTTTCTTTTTCTTTTCATTGTAAGATTGTCCTGCTGATATCGGGACATTCTTGAATGCTTCTCGTAGAGAGATAGTATAATTTTTTTCCTTAGGAAAGAGAAAAGGAATATCAAGGTCTTTTCTAATAGCTACAATAATCAAGCGCTCTCTTTTTTGTGGAACATCCAGGTATTGTGCTTTTAAAAGTTTATAACTGACCCTGTAGCCAATATCATTTAGAATAGAAATCATTGTTTTTAGAGTTTTTCCATCTTCGTGACTGATTAGACCTCGAACATTCTCCCCAATCGCAATTTTTGGTTGAGATTCTTTAATACAGCGAGCAAATTCGAAGAATAGAGTTCCCCTAACATCATCAAAACCATTCTTTTTCCCAGCATAAGAAAATGACTGGCAAGGGAATCCACCCTCTACAATATCAATTTTCCCTTTGTATTGAGAGAAATCAACAGTAGAAACATCTGCTTCGATTATCTTTGTGTTTTTGAAATTTTTTTTCAATGTAGCTACGGCATTTTTATCAATTTCAACGAGTAATTCATGTTTTAATCCTGCATTTTTAAAACCAAGAGAAGTTCCCCCTGCTCCTGAAAACAAATCAAGAACCTTATAATTTGTTTTTACAGGATTCTTTAAGATTTTGTAACGACTTTTCCCATTGAATTTTCCATTTATCTTACTATTTAATTCTAAAACTGATTCTTTCTCAAATACCCGATAATTATGAGAGTTCCTATGTGATTTTACTAACCCTTTTTTGTCCCATCGTCTTACAGTATCAGGACTGATAGAGAGTAGTTCCGCAACATCTGAGACAGTTAAATAGCGATCATCTGCAGGTTGTATCATTTAATTTTTAAAGTGAAGTTGTTGCCAGTATACATTAACCATTGCATAATGCAAGGGTTTTTTAAAAAACGATTTCAAAAATGGTTTTAAATTTCTTTTGTTCAATATCTGAAAACTTTTTACCGCTAGAAGATTCAATTACCTTTGGTAAAACATCAAACAGCATTTCTATAGCATTCTCTTCTCCCGTAACAAGCGCATAAAATTGTTTTCCATCGGTTTCAAGAATTCGAGGGTTTGATGGACACTTTGTTTTAGTCTTAGAATCAGATGGTGCATATTCTCTTACGGGAATACCTCTTTTTGATTTTGGAATTATTTTTACACAAAACCCAATATAATCTTTATATACCGGTAAGGAAAGCATTGCTGTTATTTTATTATAGACCTCAACCGCACTCCCTGAATTCATCGTATTGTGTTTGTTTTTTATTTCAGCCAGAATTTTCCTTTTGTCTGAGCAAACATCAAGTCCACCGCCTTGTCCTAAATCTTTCCATCCATAGCAATTCCCTAATACGATTTGATGAAACTCTCCAATAGCATTTTGAAAAGTTTTTTGAGCTTGTCGTTGTTTTTCTTTTGCAACCCAATCATCAAAAGATATTTCAGCAAAAGCAGATTCGATAAATGCACTAAAGGGATCTAATGTATTTTTATGTATATCAACCTCTGAAACTGAATTGGTAAAACTTGAAAACACATGAGAAACAGCATTTTCTAAATTTTCATCATCGATAAATGGTAGGAAATTATTTGTCATTTTTTTCATTCTATCCAATTCGCTTTGTGAGTCGATTGAAATAAATTTTGCATCCCACGCAAAACAATTCTACACTCTCTTTGATTTTCATCGAGAGTGCGGCGAGAGACTTAGCTCCGTGACCCGCCAGCAACCTACCGAGAGGTAAGGTGCTACAACTAAGATCTGATGAACCTGGTTTTCAGTAAAATACTCGTTGGAGGTTTGTAAAAACCTTTTATTTTTTAATCTCCATCGGAATGACAAAAAAGGACTACACCGCAAACCTGCTCACAAAAGAAGATTCCAAGTGGGCCACAAAAGTTACAGGGAAACCTGAATTTGAATTTTTTAATCAGGGACTTTTCTATCTCACTGAGGTAGAGGGGCTTGATTACGAAGACGCCCTCAAAATCGTTTCCGAAAATTGGAACAAATAATTCTTAATTTAAAAAAATGGACATACAATCAATAAAATCTCCGACCGAATTTGCTTCCACAGTGCGTGAAGAGGGGTTTACAGCCCCTCCGCACATGTATGGAGTCATGCAGAAATACATGAGAGAAAACAATGCGACATTCCCCAGCGCGTATTATGCATTGATGCAAAAAAAGACGATTTTCTTGGTCGGGAGAACCTATTTTCTTGATCTCTCTGCACTGAATCAGTAAATATGAAATGTGTGATATAATTGTAAAAATGGAAAAAATGGAAAAACCTTCAAGTGGGCTTCATAATATCGGGATTGGGATGTTCGTTCTTTTTATTTTGTGTATATTGGGATGGTTCTTTGAGGGGGTTTTTTATTTTTTTGAACCTTTGGGAATAGGATATGCTTTTGAGATAATCCTTACGATTTTTTTTGGATGTTTTTTGCTATTGTGGCTGGTTAATCGCCTTGTAAAAATAATTAATTCTATTTTTAAATTCTTTGGGAAAAAACCAGACCTAAATAAAAACTATCCAGAGGATATAGCCCAGACGAAGATGTTGATAATGTTTTCGCCAATTTTTCTTATAGGGCTTTACCTAGTAATTATTCTTTTGTATTGGTTGGTGGTGAAATTAATTCTTGAAAATCCCACACTAGGTAATGCCACATCTATAATAAATGATTTTGAAACAGTAAAAGAGTCTTATTCTTATTATATAAGCAGCTTCAAACAGAAACCAATTACCACGTTATTAATATCGGGAGGAATTGTTTTTATATGGTCTGTCGTTATGACAAAAATTACAAAAGAGTATCTAAACGAGGAGGAGTAAACCGGTAAGTATAACAAACCCTAAAACATTGAATATAGAAAGTTCGATTAGCATCCATCCGGGAGACTACTTCAATAAAAATTCTTTGCTTTTTTCTCCTTTTTTCTCTAAATTCAAAAACGACCCTACGGTCATTGGCTCTTTTCCTCATTTTGGAATTTCACACTCTTCTAGAGTAGTCACAGATTGATTATTTGGCTTAGAATGGACCACCAGTCCACCTCATAACCCGAAGGTCACAGGTTCGAATCCTGTCTCCGCAACCACCAAATTTACAAAAAACCCAGGCCAAAGGCTTTGGGTTTTTTAGCGATCAAAGCCTTGTTTGTATAGTTTATTTGTGGTACAATGAAACGATTTTTATTAACACGCTTATGGAATCTTTATTGCAAAAATCAATTTATCAATGTCTTGAAAATATTTGTTTTTTATCAACAAAAGAAGTGAATGCGCTTCGAAAGAAGCTAGAATTGATTCCTTCTACAGAAGGAGAGATATTAAAAGAAGTTTTAAAAAATCTGAAACAGATGCAGAAAAAACAAAATAGCATGCTTAAAAAACTAAATGGGGGGGATAAAGAATTTAATCGGCAATTAAAATATTTTTTAAAAACTCAATATCGTGAAACCAGTAAAGAAATAACCACTCAGGAGCACAAAGAAGCAGAGAAATTACTAAATTTCGAAAACATTCAAGATGTTTAAAAAAACGAACATATCAACAAAATTTATTTACTTCGAAAACATGAAGTCAATAGACCTATCTCAGGATATTCAATCTTTGAATGAAAAAGAAGAAAAAGAGGGACTATTGGATTCAAGTGTGGAGTCATTAGCAATGGAATCAAATACTATTTTGAAGGCCTCTCAAGAAAGAATCGCAAAATTGCCAGATAATTTCAAAATATCATTGAAGGATAATATCGTACAATACTTTCTTACTTCAGCAGATCGTTATGATAAAGACACTGAATCTGGATTAGATAAAATTGAGTTTCAAGAATATGCACAGGCTATGCTTGCGAATCTTACACAAATTATTGAACAATATGTTCCACCAGCAGAAATTACGGAAACATCTAAAACACCAAAAGAAACCGAAGCTCAAATTGCTGAACGAAAGAAAAAAACATCAGAAATGGCTGCCAATGCTGGAAAAATGATTGAAGATGCGGGAAATATGAAAGTTGAAAAAGCTTCTTTTTCTCAAACAACATTTGATACTCCTCAAGATATAGGGAAAGGGCTTTCAGAATTTAACGAGAATAGTGGGGAATTGAGAACGGAAATATCACAACTCACAGAAACAACTACTGCTTTTCAATATAGTTGCAATGAATTCGAACAGGAAAAAAAGAGTTGGAGTGGTATAGGAAAAGGACTTTTGTCTTGGTTTAAAAATGATCCAGAAACGGAAAAGATGAAATCGCAGTTAGTAATTTTAAAAAAGACACTTACAAGTAAAAAAGAAGCCCTTCAGAAAAAGAAAGAATCTATTGGTGATTATGGTGAAATAATAAATGGAGCAGGTAATGTGTTAAAAACAGGAAAACAGGCAGAGAAGAATCAAAAAATAATAGATATTGAAAAACAAGAAAGTGTGGGCGAGAATGCGGAATTTAAAAACAAAGAACAATACGAAAAACTAGAAGCACAACAAAAAGGATTGGGCGAACAACGTGATTTACTTTTGCAACATCGGTATGATCTATATCTTCAAGCGGAAAGTTTTGGAGATGCTCAGGCAGATATTCAAATAAAAAAAGAACAACTTCAAGAAGGATCTGAGAAGATTACTAATGCAGTAGCGCATTTAGAAACGGCTATTGATCTTCTTCCTCAAAATTCTGTAAAACGAAAAGAACTTGAAGCTCAAAGAGATTTGTTAAAACAAAATAATCAGGATATTGATTCCGGACAAAAACAAATCGATGGTGCACAAACACAAACAAATGAGGCTGACACAAGAATACAAGAAGGAATTTCTGAAACAGAAAAGGGCGCTTTAAATATGGAAGAGTATCTTCTCACGCTAGATACATCTTTAAATAGTTTGAACTCGTCAATACAAACTCTAGAAGTTGCAAAGTTAGAAAATGGAACCCAACGAAATCGTATTGACGTCCAATATGCAGCACAACTAGGAAATCTCGATATAATTGATGAAGAAGTATCTAATAGTGTTTTAAATAATAATCTTGCAAATGAACAAATGTTTGGGACTTTCGATTCTCAGATAAATTATCTCAATGAGCTAAAGATAGAAGGTCCCAATAATCCAATTTCCTCGTTATTTGAAGGTGTGGGAAAAGGACTAGGAGTGGTCGGTCATACTTTTGCAAAAGGATTTGAAAAAATCGGCAATGCAATAAAAAATGTAACAAAAGATATTCCAGTTTTAAATGTCATAGGAGAGGTTGTTGCCTTTTTTCCAGATGTTGTGTCTGGTGTTTGGGAAGGAGCTGGAGAATTATGCGAAGGACTTGCTACGATGATTGCCCACCCAATTGAAACAAGTAAAGGGCTTGGAGCACTGATTGGAAGAAATCCCCAGACGGGAGAATGGTCATTTTCAACAGTAGGAAACACCTGGAAAGAGTTAGGAAAAGTACTTCTCGCTTGGGATGATTTTGCAGAAGGAGATATCGGAAAAGGTGTTGGAAAAGTTTTCCTGAATGTCCTTCTTACGGCAACAGGTGCTGGCGCTGGAATAAAAGGAGCGCAAGCGGCAGGAATGACTTTTAGGATTGCAAGGGCCGCAGGTGGGAAATTTATTAAATCAGCAGCAAAAGCCACTTTTAATGGAGCTAAAGTTTTTGGTACGGAATTCGGAAGTTCTGTTGTTAGAGGAGTAAAGGGATTGCCGAAGTCTCTTGTGAAAGCAGGAAAGGGTATTGGGGAATTCACAATTAATACTCCAAAAATGCTATCAAAACTTCCAAGAAACATTATTGGCGCTCCAGGGAGAATTGGTAAGTTTTTGGTAAAGACCGGGAAGGAATTTCCAAACAAACTTAAAAAATTATCAAACAGGAAAGCGAATAAATTAGCAAAACTTCATAAAAAACAACTTGGACTGAAGCAAGGTATTTATGAAGGAGCTGAAGGATATGCCAAATATGAAAAAGCATTGGCGGAAGTTATGCAGAAAGATTCGAATCTTCCAAAAGCCAAGGCCGTTGAAAAACTATTCAATAATCCTCAGACCCGAGAATTAGTTATGAAAGGGCTGCAATACGAAAAAAATCAACTCAAACTTGCGGGTATTGAAAGTCAAATAACTGGGAAAATGTACTCTCCCGGTATTGTGAAATATACCGACGAATTTAGCGACATAAGTCTCTATGGAGATGCTCTGGGGGGAAAGGGAGACTTAACTAAAATGTTCACAAAAAAAGATATTGATCTAATGGGATTGGGAAGAGGAAAAGGATTAGAAAAACTAAAAGAAGTGATGAAAACGGATCCGAAGGCTTTAGCAAAAATAGAAAAATGGATTGAGTTAGAGAAAACGCATGCGGGGAATTTCAAAGAAATTTCTCAAATGTTCAAAGCAAATAAGATTAATGTAAATAAACTTGGAATAGAAAAAGGATTAGAAAAACTAAAAGAAGTTATGAAAACGGATCCGAAGGCTTTAGCAAAAGTAGAAAAGTGGATTGAGTTAGAGAAGACACATGCGATGAATCTTAAAGAAGTTTATCCAATGTTCAAAAAATATGACATTGATGCAAGTTCCCTTGGAAGAAGCCCCGCATTAGAAGAGCTAAGCAAGTTGACGCAACGAGATCCGGCTGCTTTAGTACAAGTAGAAAAATGGATGAAGATAGAGAAACAATATGGGACACAGTTGGACGATTTTAACGATCTCACAAAAATAATAAAAAAACGAAGAGGAGAGCATTATAATTGGGGAGACGATGTGCAATTCAACGAGTGGGTAAAAAAGAATCATAATGTTGATGATATTACCAAAAGTTCTGCTGATGAGTTCTTGAAACTAAAAGAAGAATTTCTTCAGACAAATATTGATGATCTGTTTGTAAAATCAAAATTAGATATTTCGAAAGAAATCCAACGAATGAATGAAACATTATATGGAGAGGCGAACGGAATAAAGAAAATGAATACTAAGGGAATGAATTATGAAAATGCTACAAAAACAATTCAGCAACATATAGATCAATTTGCGAAAGGACCAAATGCCAGTATCACGCAAGACGCAAAACTTCTTATTCAAAATCAACTTGATGATCTTGTAAACGTTGCAAAGAGGGCTGGTGTTAAAGAATCGGATTTAACTATTGTTTTACAAGATGCTGTAGATAAATTGCTCTATCAGACAGTAGAAACTATAAAAAGACAATTAGGAGATCATGGTATTCGTCATATTTCTGGAAATATACGAGCGAATAGACAAATTATGGAGACGTACGAATCAGCAGGAGTTCCTTTTACGGCTACCGATGAATTAGAAATGATGCTTACGCATATCGGTCATGATATGGGCTATACGTCTGTGATTGATCTCAAAGGTTTTACTGGAACAGGGGCACATCCTCATATTAGTATGAATTTATTAGAAAATGGACCGGTTAATGTAAAAAATGCGTATAAGCGCATATTAGGGGAAGATGGTTACAGTCGCATGAAACAATCCATTCTAAATCATGATGGAACAGAAGTTCTCAAGGTTAATCCTGCAACGATGACTTCGACTGAACTAAGAACTGCAGCATTTGAAAATGGTATCAAATATTCTGATAATTTAGCACTTTATTCTGCGGATAAACTTCCTCAGATATATTATACCAACTCAGAATGTGCAAAAATATTATCTCAAATCGATAAAGCGGTTCAAGCTGGAAAAGGGAATGCGTTTTTCATTCCTCTGAAAAACCAAATGCGAGCACAAGTAATAAAAATGCAAGCAAGTGGAGAAATATCGTCAAATATTGCAAATAGTCTTTTGAGTGCTGTAGATGAAATAAATACAGGTATGAGTGCCAAATCAACTTTGGGAATGTTTTCTGGGCAACATGCAGATGAAGTATTTTCTCTTGTCAACGATGGGAAAGGAAATTTGATACCAACTGTTAAAATGGAATCGAGTTTGGCGTTTGAATCTATGTCCAAAGCTGCTATAAAGCGGGAATTATCAAGTGTTGATGCGGGAACAAAAGCCTTTATGAAAATAATGGAAGACTATGCGGACAAAAACAAATGTACTGTGCGAATTGGAACTAAAGAAATATACAAACCAGGACCAGGAGCCGACTTTGGTGATGCTTACCTCGATATTAGGAAGGCGATTAAAGCCAATGAAGAAATCGTTTTTATAAAAGATGGAGTTACGATGATGAAATTCGATGTCGGGACAAAAGGTGGCATTATTCAAGCTTGGAAATTATATGAAGCAAGATTTAGTAAAGCAACAACAACATCCGAGCGTTTAAATATCATACAGGAGGCGAAAATAAATACGACTGCAGAAATGCAAAGAATAGAAGAAATACTCAAAAACCCATCTTTGGATAATACTCTGAGAGCTAAAAACCTTCAGGAACATGTGGCTTTGCAAACGCAAATTCGACAGATAAAAGATCTTGAAATTGCGACTGATATTCTTAAAAATGCAAATGAAATCAAATCATTACATTCGCTAGAATCAATGGCAGAGGCTCTCCGAATGGGAGATGTTAAGAAATTCAAAACAACTTTTGCAGAGATCGATCAATCCTCGTTATCTATGATTCAGAAACAGACACTGAATAAGGTGATGAATAACCTTACAATAACTGGTATTGAACAATCAGAAAACATACTTCGAGTAATGGTGAATAAAGGATATGAATCAGTTTTCACAAAATACCAGCTCACTCCGGCACAACGAGTGGCAATGAGAACATATCTCGCTCCTACTAATATCGGAGTCCAAATTCCTATTTTATAAAATAACCCGTATACAATGATTACAGAAAATTCCGAATCCGTTAATGAAAATACTCTACTGGAAGATAAAATAGAGATTCATAAAAATTTTATTGAAAAATTAAGATTAGATGTCGATATAGATGGTGGATCTGTCGCTGGATTAATTGAAGATATTGTTGAGCAACATCCTAATAAGTGGAGAGAAGAAATAGAAAAAATATTACAAAAAACACTCCAACTAGAACAGCAGGAATCTTTGCAGTCCGCTATGTTTTATTTGGGAGACCTTATTCACGCTCTCGATATAAAAAGCATACAAGCAAGTTCTTATCCTGAACCAGGAGAAAAAGAAGCAACGTTGGAATTGAGAAACACCACAAGCGCATGGAGACGGAGAGATTGGGATGCAAGCGACAGAATAATTGGTTCGATTCTACAGGAGGATCGCCAACCAGAATGGTGGGTTAATATAGATATGCAGAGTGGGAAACATGATGAATTTATAAAACGACTTCAGTCTGGCGATGTTCAGAAAAATATTGATTCAGTTTTGAATGATATAGAAAAGAAAAAATAATTCATAAAAAAACTCGCGAAGGACTTTGCTGTCGAGAATTATTCAACTTCAAACCGAGACTGCTCTCCAAATTCAAACTTGAGTTCTAAGTTTTTTTTAAGCTCGGGGTTGAGTCAATTATAAATAGTTTTTCTTACAAAATAGGTTCGAACGTCCTCCAGCAAGGAGCTCCCTTCAACCAAAAATCCCTTGCTTTTCCCATGTTTTTTCTCTAAATTTAAAAACGACCCTACGGTCATTGGCTCTTTTCCTCATTTTGGAATTTCACACTCTTCTAGAGTAGTCACAGATTGATTATTTGGCTTAGAATGGACCACCAGTCCACCTCATAACCCGAAGGTCGTAGGTTCGAATCCTACCTCCGCAACCAAAAAATCTGAGTTTGTTCCAGTGGAACAGAGTCAGGTTTTTTAATTTGTCCGGACGAAGAACCGCCCAAGGTTCGACGCGAAAAATAAGCGCAGCGATTATTTGAGCGCTCGAGTAGTTCCGCCTTGCGGGACGTAGGGAGAGTATCCTGCCGACGGCTAGGTTCGTGAAATAGCGAAGCGTTGTTTTGCCCTCTCTAAAATTTAATTAATTTTTAATATTCCCTGTTTTGGAGTATAAGACATAAAAGCCTTAAAATATTTTCGAATGATAGATTCCTTTTTTCTAAATGTAATTTGCTCCGAGTATCGAGACGGAGATCCTTGTTATCAAACATTTTTAAAACTAATTTACTCCAGGCGAGTCGACCTCTTGTCTGCGAATCGCAATCGGGTAAAAAACATTATTATTGAAGAAATAAAAAATCACTTTCTATCAACTGTTGAGCCCGCCCCTGTTGTAGTTCCTGCTGATGAGGCTTTCCATTTGGGAGAGAAAACTCTGGAGGATTTTAAAATTGGAGAACTGAACGTGAAAAATTTTTGTGGTTTTCAGTCTCACGACCCAATAAAGTTCCATAACAAATTTACACTCTTTTTTGCTGAAAACGGGAGGGGGAAATCTAGTTTGTGTGACGCACTAGAATACGGCATTACCGGCGATGTTATGGAAATGAAAAATCGAAAATGCGCTGAAGGGGGGTATCTCCAAAACAAGCATCAAAGAACCCCTCCGTTCCGTGTAGATATTCTTGATACAGAGGGGAGAAGATTCCTCGAAGACCAAAACTATGAAAGATGTTTTTTGGAAAAGAATAGACTGGAAAACTTTGGAAGATTGAGCCAGGGAAACTCTTCGAATATCCAAAAGAATTTGTCTGATCTTTTGGGGTTTGGTCCAATAACTGATCTCATCCGGAATTTTGTTAAGCCTGAAAGTTTTGGTCCGACCGACATAGAGAAACAAAGTTATGAACCTGGGTTTTTAAAAATTCTAAACTGGAAAACTATAAATGATAATTATTCTGAAGAGAAAATAGCGATTGATAGTCTATTGAGAGATACTGTGCCAGAGACCGCTAATGATGAAGCGGCTGTTCTCGCACATGGTCAAAAATTAAAAGGAGAGTTAGAAAATAGACCTGTATTGTTTTCTGAAGAATTGTCCCAGAATATCCGGCAGATGAAAGTGCATCTTGCGGAGTGGCTGGAACATGATAAATTTTTGAAAGAGAAAATTAATGAATTAAATTTTAAGAACTTATACAAAGCCGCTCAAAATATTTTTGAAAGAGACCCCACCATTCCTGCTTGTCCGCTGTGTGAAACTTCCTTGTCTGAAACAAAGACGAACCCAATTTCTCGAACGGAAAGTGAATTAGAAAAATTGAAATTAATATCAGATCGCCAAGAGTCGGCGAAAAAAATACAAGAATCTGTTTATGTTCTGTGGGGGAAGGTAAAAAAAGAATATACAAGTGTTAATAAAAACTTAGAAGACCCGATAAGAAAACAATTATTGGAGGTGGTGACTCCTCCTGAAATTTTCCAAAACCTTGGTGTTTCTTTGGAAGAATTAGATGAAAAATACACTGATTTCACGGATTTTTCTGAGCAATTTAAAAATTATTTCTCTTTCGAGTTGGAAAATCTGAATATAATTCGGACCGCAATCGATGGAATGGGGGAGGGATTCGAAAAAAAAGAAGAGAAGAGGGATGTGCTAAGGAATTGGCTACTCATCCGAGAAAAAATAAAGGTCCATGCAAATTTAAAGGAGAAGTATGAAGAGTGGGGGGGGTTTGGGAATAGTTATTTATTGTTTTTTGATGCTTTAAGGAAAAAAGAAGACGAAATCGTAGAAAGAGAGTCCTCTGAAATCGACTCCCTTATTCTTTCTTTTTATCAGGCCCTGAATAATAACGATACCGAGGCAGAAAAAGTTATTAAAATACAGCTGCCAAAAACTCAAGAAGAAAAATTAAGGATTAATTTATTTCGAAACCAAGACGAAGAACATAATGCATTGGAGCTATTGAGTGAGGGCCACCTAAAAACACTGGGGCTGTCTATTTTATTGGCACGAGCTGTTAAATACAAGTGTCCGTTTTTAATTTTTGATGATGTGGTTAATGCAATAGACAGCGAACACAGGGATAATATTATAGAATTGCTATCATCAGACGCTGATCTCCTTACGCAAGAGATTTTTGGAGAGAACAAAGAAAGAGTCTCTGGTTTTCTTGAAAATTTGCAACTAATCGTGACAACCCATGATGCCTTTTTTGATCAAAAAATTTCAAATTACTTTAATCCAAATGAGCAAATACGACATGTCTTGAGCTACGACAATAATGGTGTTTTGGTCTCTGGGCATAAAACAAAACATTACAACAGTAGGGTGTCCTCTGCGATAGTGGAGGGGGACTTAGATTTCGCCGTTTCTATTTGTAGAAAATGGTTTGGATTACTAATAGAAAAAAAGGTAAAAAAATTAAAAATCCCACTCACAACGGAAGACTTTGAAAGAAAGGATATGCAAACTTTTTCCCAAAAGGTTTACGACCACATCAAGGGGGAAGATAAATATAGAGATGAAATTAAGAAGTTAATGAAAGATCTTATTAATTCTCACCAAGAGGACTATTCGTACCATTATCCTGAGTTCACGTGGACCTGGAGAATACTAAATCAAGAAGTTCATGGAAGACTCTCTGAGGAGGATAATATCGATATAACAAAAACGAATGTAGAGAAGATTCAAGAGGCGTTGATAAAACTAGAGGAGCCGTGGGAAAAAGAAGAATAATTTCATTACTCCACCAACCCCTCTCCCGTCATCTCTTCGGGAATCGGTAATTCAAGCAATTTCAAAATAGTCGGTGCAATATCCGCCAATGTTCCTTCTTCTCTTAAGTGAACTTCTTCACCATTGTTGAGAATAAGCGAGAACGGCACGAGGTTCTTGGAATGCTTCGGCGCATGATTCCCTTCCTCATCAAGCATCTCCTCACAATTCCCGTGATCGGCAGTAATCATAATGTCGTATCCTTGCTTGAGCACCTTGGGCACAAGTTTCCCAAGACACTTGTCGACAGTCTCCATCGCCTTAATCCCTGCCTGGACGTCTGAAGAATGTCCCACGAGATCCCCATTGGCATAATTCTGAACGACGAGTTCGTACTCATTTTTCGTAATCGCTTTGATGGCCGCATCGGTATTTTCTTCCGCTGCCATGTCCGGTGCCTCGGCGTAAGATGCGCATTTGGGAGACTCGACCATGATCCGTTCTTCTTTATCGAATGGTTCTTTGTGATCTCCTGAAAAGAACGTCGTCACGTGATTAAATTTTTCCGTTTCGGCGATACGAAGTTGTGAATGTCCTTCGCGAGCAATAATTTCTCCGAGGGTGTTTTCGATCTTGTGCGCCGAGAGAGCGTAAATCACATGCGCTTGTTCGTGATACTGTCCAAAGATTCCCACGTTTTCAGGGTTCAATCGAATCAATCTCCTGAACTGCGGGAAGTCTCGGTCGCACAGGCTCGCTGTAATCTGTCTCATTCTGTCTGTCCGGAAGTTGAAACAAATCACGATATCATCGTTCTGAATTTGTCCTTCTTTTTCCAAAAGCACGGGTGGCACATAATAGTCCGACTCCTCGCTTGTGTCGTAGAAGTTGTCCAAATATTCTCCCCATGATTCTCGCACCGCTGAAACATTTGGATCACAGAGAATCTTGTAGGCTTGCTCGGTTCGGTTCCAGTTTTTGTCCCGATCCATTCCAAAGAATCGCCCTCCGATCGAGGCGATCTTCCCGATGCCTTTATCCTCAATGTCTTTGAGATAATGCTTCGCAGTCCGCTCTGGCACGTCTCTCCCGTCGAGAAAGGCGTGAATAAATATGTCTTCAATCCCAAAGTTCTTCGCCATGTCTTGGAGTCCGTACAGGTGGTTTTGAAAACTATGAATTCCCCCATCCGACACCATTCCAACAAAGTGAATTCTTCCTTTTCGTTTTGCAGTTTGAAACAAAGGAGTGAGCTCTGGCTTTTCCATAAAGTCCCCTGATTCGATTTCGTCATTGATCACCGTGAGCAATTGTTTCACTGGGCGTCCTGCTCCGATGGTGATGTGCCCAACCTCTGATCCTCCCATTTGGAACTCTGGCAGTCCGACGGCTCGTCCGTGAGTCTTGAGTTTTGAGAACGGCTTTGTCTTAAAAAGTGTGTCGAGAAACGGGGTCTTGGCTTGCGCAAACGCGTCTCCTTTGTCTCCTTTTCCCAATCCCACGCCGTCTAAAATAATTAAATAAACTTTTTTCATCGTGGAAATTGTAAGGTAAAGTGGGGGAAGATGAAATGGAAAAATCCTGGTGTCTCGCTGCTCATTAGTTTGGGAATTTCTTTTTTGGTTCTTGGGGTTGCGCTTGCCGTAATCTCGTCTGTGGATAGTGCCGTTCAGAGAAGTTCTGATTTGGGACGATCAACACAGGTGTTTTTTGCCGCTGAAGCGGGACTCGAATCCGCCTTCTTTCATCACAATGCTCGTGGACAAGGGGTTCATTTTGAAGATGCGTCTGCACCACAAAAAATTGCACTTCTCGCTTCCTCTGTTGAAGTCGACTGGACTCTTGAGGGCCGGATAGATGAGGTTGAAGGGCTCTTAAAAGAGGGGCAAAAAATACGAATTCCATTGTTCTGGGACGACTCAGCTGATCCCACCAAGGAGCCACCATTTGATGAAGACGGCGAATTTGTAGCCGGACACGATCAGGCGGGAATTCTTACCGATGATTTTATTCTCGAGTTTTCTAATGCGGGGATTCCTGGTGATTTTGACTTTGGGACAGAGGAGCCTGACGCCGTATTGCTCGACTGGGCTGTTTCTCGGCAACACGCAACCAACGGACTCCAAACGTTTATTCCTCAACGCGGAACCAGTAACATCTGTGCCTCTGACACCACTTTTATTTGTCGAGAGGCTTTTTTAATTACGGGGGGAGAGATTGACTCCTCCTCGCTTATTGATGGAGAAATTCTTCCAGGGGGAGATCCTGATACGCTGAACCACTTTATGGGTGATCTAGAGTCTCAACAATTCATTCTCTCTTTCCAGTCACTTCTCCCTTTTACCGATACTGATGGAGACAAGATTGAAGGCATTTCTTTTTCTCTCATCGGCGATGACATCCCTCGTCCACCGCTCCCGAAAAGTGCCTACACGGTTTCTTCCGAGGTTTCTCTTGGAAATTTTTCAAAGGTTATCACCGCCGAGGTTCTTGAAAAAACCACCATCGGGGCGTTTGATTACATCATCTTTGATTAGTGCGCTGTGATTTGCGTTCCCACGTTTTTTCCGGTGAGCACGCTTTTGAGGTTCCCTTTTTTGAGGAGCTCAAAGACTACAATCGGCATGTTGTTGTCTCGGCATTGTGCCACCGCGGTTGCATCCATTACTTTCAAATCTTTTTCTAACACTTCGTCGAAGGTAATCTTTTCAAATCGTTTCGCGTTTTTGTTTTTTTGTGGGTCGCTATCGTATACGCCGTCCACGTTTGTTGCTTTGAATACTGCGTCACATCCCAGTTCCAAGGAACGAAGAGCGGCCGCTGAGTCGGTCGTGAAGTACGGGTTCCCTGTTCCTGCTGCACAAATAACAATTCTGTCTTTTTCCAAGTGTCGCATGGCTCGCCGTGTGATGTATGGCTCTGCCACCGCTGGGATATCGAGCGCTGAACATACTCGAGAATGAACGCCCATTTTCTCTAACCCAGCCTGAAGGGCGACCGCATTCATTATCGTTCCGAGCATTCCGATAAAGTCGGAAGGCACTCGTTCAATTCCTGATTTATCATTCTCTCTCCCTCTCCAAATATTCCCCGCTCCGATGACGATGACAATCTCTACTCCTGTTTTTTGTGCCTCGACAACCTCTCCGCAAACCTTGTCGAGAATCGAGTAATCGATCCCAAATTCCTTCTCGCCCAAAAGGGCTTCTCCTGAAAGCTTAAGCAGAATCCGTTTGAATTTTTTTGGCATGTGTTTACTTTTCCGAAAAATTATACAAAATCGGACTGAAAATGAAAGTGATTCTTCTAACAACTGACCACAATATCGCCGCAAACATCTGTATTAAGGCGTTCCTGCAGAATACCCTGCGACAAAAATATGACATCGATGTCGTTGGAATGGTGATAACTTCCATGTTTTTCCCACTTGAAAAGAAGTCTTGGAAGGCTTTTTTTCGGTTTATAAAGCGGGCCGGATTCTCCTTTGCATGTAAATCTATCGTGGCAAACTTGATCCAAAGTCTCAAGATGAATTTTGCGAAAAACTTCGTTCCCGATAAAAAGCGGGAGTATTTCCTTCTCAAAGAACTCGCACGCCGGTATGGAATTCCTGTTCTTTCTGTACGAAATGTAAACGAATCAGAGGTGCTCGATTTTGTTGAGGAAAAAAATCCTGACTATTTGGTTTCCGCACACCTGCTTCAGATTGTAAAAAAAGAACTCCTCGCGATTCCTCATGAGGGATCTATTAATATTCACCCTGCACTGTTCCAAGAACACCGGGGAGTATTCTCCAGCTTCTGGATGCTTTTGCGAAACAGGCGTCAGTCTGGCGCAACCGTTCACTTCATGGATGAAAAAATTGATAATGGGAAAATAATTCTTCAACGAAATTTCTTTATCAATCGTTCTGATAGTATTCACTCTGTTGACGAAAAGGCTGCCAAGCTCGGGGGGAACCTCCTCATCAAAGCCCTTGTGAAAATTAAGAAGAAACGAGCAAGATCGGTCTTTCTCAAAAAAATCAGCCAACTCCTCACCATGCCAACAGAACACCAAACCCGCGCATTCAAGAAAGAAGGAAAGCATATTATGAGTTGGTCTGACTTCTTCAAGATCTAATTATTTCTTGAAGCGTCCTTCTGCATCTTCGACGAGGTATACATTTTGAATACCGGCTTCGATCATTTTTGACCAACAACTTTCACAGCACCACCAGTGCCCCCAGAGATAGATATCTGCGTTTTCGCAACCCCCTTGCATTTGAGAAAGAGCCACCTGTTCGGCGTGATTCTTTGGATCACACCCTTCGCAGAGTTCGTAGTTCTCGCCCGTAGGGATATTTAATTCTTTGCGTCGGCATCCATGATCTTCGTGGTAGGTGGAAACGTTTGCTCCTCGTCCAACAACAACTCCATGGCGAACAATCACCACTCCTGTCTGGTGTGCATGGTCGGAAGAAAGCTCTTCGGCCGCTTCTTTGGCTGCACTCATAAACTCATTGTCCGCCCCAACGTACAAAATTTCTCGTCCTTCTGGCAGGTACGGTAGATCTCTCATT
>CAZOER010000010.1:0-24583 GCA_964578905.1 uncultured Candidatus Peribacteria bacterium
GAGGTCGGAGGTTCGAGTCCTCTCACCCCGACCATTAATACAGTGATAGAAAGGCTTAAGCCTTTTTTACTGTATCAAAAATGAGGACTCAGTGACCCCGCGGCTCGACAGTGAGTTCTCGGGTGTTGCCGTCAGGGCTATTTAGGGATGGCTTTTTTGCTTTATAGACACAAATTTAAAAAAGCATGACCGCACGGCGAAACCGTGGGATCTTTTGAGTTTTAATTAACAACTTCAGTAGGAGAGAAAGTGATTTTTTCTTTTACATCCATAAAAAAATCATCAATTTCAAGTATGAGCTTATCGGTCTCTTTTATATTCTTTACAAGAATACTGCGAGTAATCTTTACATTCTCAAATCTAATTCCACCGTCACCACTGTCCATGGTAATTTTTGTTCGAACATTGCCATCTTTTTTCAAGGTTCCCCAATTTGCATGTGCTACTTTATTTCTAAAAGTATTCACCTTCTTAAGTCGCTCTACAAGTTTCTTTAACTCTTCTTTTCTATCCCCTTGTTCAGTTTCAGAAATGAACTGTAAAAGAATTCCATAAAGGAATTCAATTTTATCCCCCATTTTTAAAGTCATTAGTATTCTGTATCCATGATCATGAAATCGCTCATTGATCATTGTTGAAACAACAAAGTTGATTGAGTGTTCCAATCCGCTAAATACAATTAATAATTCTCCAATTTCAGAAGACAATTCTGCGCTAATGCTATCTAATGAATCAAAATCACCTTCTTCCGTATCAAACTGATTTAGTCTTGTATACTGTCTATCCATAGAAATATATTAACTTATTTTTTAGAAATTATATTTTCCACAATTTGAGTTGTTGGGACAGGTGAATTACCACCTTTTAAATATCCAGTATCTTGGAATTCAAACATTGTCTTTGTTACTTGTAACAATATGGCATTTTGTGTTTCGATATCATTCTCACCAATTGTTGTTTCTGATACAGAATCAAGAATCCTTTGATGGGAATCTAGAGCGTTTTGCCTGTGTGTATTCAGATAATATAAATGCTTCTCTGCAGAAAAATTTCTTGAAAAATGGGAAACTAAATATCCTCCTGCGGATAATACAAAAAACTTCAAAACAATGTTTTGAGTGATTATGTTATTCCAAATATTTTCCCAAAATCCCAGAGTCGCACCCTCTTCAATGATAGAAAACGTACCGCCCCAAAGAAACAGACAGGCAAAAACAACTGTAATAACAAGAAACAATAACATCGCAATAAAGTTTCGAATTGCGGATTTGCCATTTTTTTTGGCCATATCTTCAAAGGCTTTTCCATATTTACTTACCTCTTGTTTTTCAGCTATCTTCTTGCTTTCTTCTGATTTTATTTTTACATCAGTGATCAATTTTCCCGCTTCTTTGAGAGTTTTTTCCAATTCTTGAACTTTCTTTTGATTACCAGGATCTAAAAAACGTACATAATTTAGAATCGGCGAAAGTTGGTTGATTACCTCTTCTTCTTTTTGTCTTATATCGGCTATTTTCTGAGTCTTCTGGGTTGTATCAGTGTAATTAACAAGTATCCCATCACAGAAATCAAGAAAATTATTCAATATTGTTTCAAAAGTTCTTTCATGATTTGGTATGTCGCTTAATACTGGATTCTCTAACAGAGAATCGAAAATATCTTTTAGACGATCAAGGTTAGATGAAGCTTCTTTTAAATTCCCACTATCTCCAAGATCTTCACGCAAAAGCCCTTTCCAATCTACTTTTTCAAATCGTTCAAGAACGGGAGCACTTATTGCCATATTTTATTAAATGAATATATCATTCATTATTCTAAAAGAAATTCTAATTAAGACAAATAACCCGTCATAATTAGGGGGAAGAAAACCCTATAATCAATAAAAATACTCTCTTGACTCCCCCAAAATCCATCCCTAGAATAAAAGAGCCGTAAGGTCATTGAGTTCTTTTCCTGACTTTCTACTCAAATCGAGTTAATCCGCTTGTATAAGGGCAAAAACCGCTCACAGAATGGGTTAAGACGCTTTGGGACCGTGAGGTCGGAGGTTCGAGTCCTCTCACCCCGACCATTTAAAAGGCAAGAAGTGCGAATAGTTTCGCGCTTTTTTTATTGCTCCCAATTCTCTTCGTGTTGTATGTGACTGTATTCCTTCTCCCACTCTTCTTCACTGAGTTCGGTTAAGGGTCTGAGCTCCGTTCCGAATTGCTCCTCCCATTCATTTTTCTCTTTATCAAATGTGTATTCTTTCAAAGGAACCCACGCATCTTGTTCTTCTGCGAATTCGAGAATAATCCATCGATCCTTATCGTTCTCCGTTTTGGGTGGAATGTGAAGCGCTGTCGTTGGAATCGATTCGCCCTCCCATTCTCCAAGCGAGATAGAAAGAACGTTCTTTTTGTGATTTGTACTTTTAAGATGTCGGTGACCAGAAACCATAACGTATTTGTCTTCTCCCGCTAACGCTTGCAACAGTTCGGTTTGCAATAATGCGTGATCACTGTGCGATCCATTGAGATTCTCTGTTATTTTTTTCACTCGATTGAAGGCAGATTTAAATTCATTGAGCATGCTCAAGAAAGAAAAAATGGCTTCCGATTCCTCGGGATATTCACGGAGCATTGGCCAGAGCATTTTTCTCCACTTGTTCCATTGTGTCTGCATTGATGTATTGATTTCCGGATGATCGTTCAGGAGTTGTAGTTTTTCTTCGGTCGACATATTCGGATCAAAATCTTTAAAAATAGAACGAATCAATCCTGCAATATCAGCATAGTTTCCATGTTCAACGATGACGCCTTCTTCCACTTGCTGAGCGCCAGAAAGCACGCTGATGTCAAACTCCTTATCCTTAAACACATTGTTTTTTAAAAAATCTTCTAAATCTTTTTCAGCATTACTAACAGATTCTCTTGCAGTTTCTTCGGTTGGATTGGAAACAACATCAAGTTCGTGATTTCCCACAAAACTTGTTATTTTTCCTTCGTGTTCTGCAAAAATCTGATTGAAGAAATTTTGTAATTGAGGCTTTGCATATTTTTCGCCCATCTTTGTAATTTCTTTCTCGTTTTTCCCCTCCCATACATGTTTCCATTTCTCCCTTGTTGTGTCTCCACCGAGAATAACCTCATTCACGCGGAGACTATAAAGATCCAAAAACTCTTTGAGTTTTTCTGCACGCCGATCTCGTTCGAGATTCTCCTCATCTCCGAAATGAGTATCGACAACATAGAGATTACTATCTAATGCATTTGGATCCATCACCTAATTATACCATATAACCCGCTTAAATACAATAATCTCAGGCTTTGATTTCCTTCAAAGTCAACTTGATTTTTCTGCCCATTTTGGACACAATCGCCCTCGATGAAAAAGCAAAAGAAAAACCTTCGCGGACGGAAGAATCTCTTTCTTATGGGAGCGATTTTATTCTTGGTAGGAATGGTAGGAATCTTTCTCTGGGCGCAAGCGTTCACGGGAGGAAAACTTGATCATTTCTTTTCATCTGAAGCAGTGTTGATGGTGGAAGTTTCCGTTACAGAGGATACAGCGAGTTCGCTCGGGCACATCTTCCCTGAGGCGGACTTTGACTCTCTGTTTGATGGAATGGTATCAAATTACTTTTCAATCGACTTTGACGACGATGTGAAGCCATGGATCGGAGGAAAGGCGGGGATTGCGATGTTTGATAAAGGAGATTTTGTGATTGCAGCAAAAGTACGGAATCGAGGAAAAGCAGAAAAGTTCTTGGAGAAATTTAAATTGCCGACAGAAGAATTTGAGAAACGAGGAATAAAAGGAGGGGAAATCTGGACGCCAGCGTTTTCTTCAAATGTTGCGGTTGGATTCCACAAAGGATTCGTACTGTTCGCGACATCCAAAGAGAGACTCGAACAAAACTTCCTCGCATCGGAAAAAATTGCGGACCTCGATAACTACAAACAAGTGCAATCAGATTTGCCACGATCATCATTCTTCGCGGTCTACGCAGACACAGAGAAAGTAGTGGATTTATTGGCAGACAGTGAGAAAATCTCAGGACAAAAACCATTGCTTCAGTCAGTGGCACAGAGCCTTCCAGCGATTGGGCTCCGAGCGAAAATGAAAGAACGAGAAGTGATGCTGTACTCAAAAATCTTGAGCCACGAAGGCGTCTTCGCAGAGCAAAAAGTTCCACGAAAGAGTAATCAGATGATGCCAGAGTTGGCGCAGTTTGTTTCTCAAAACACACTCTTCTTTATGAACGGGTCTGATATTTACGATAAGTATCGGCACACGAAAGAATTCTTGGCGCAGTTTCACCCACAGTTTTCGGTCATCTTCGATGGAGTGTTGAGAGCGAAATCACGAGAGATATTTGGAGAGAAGTTTGATTTCGAAAAAGACTTCTTATCTCAAATGCACGGACAGTATGCGGTGGTGTTCGACTTTGAAAATGCACTTCAACCGTTTGTGAACTTCACTCTTGTGACAGGGTTTGGAAGCGCTGATACAGAGCAGAACATGGCACAATTGCAGGATGTGATTCACTTCGCACAGGGGCAATTCTCAACGCAAGTGGAAGAAGTTCAACTTCCAGATGGAACGACTCGAGAAGAACTCACGGCGATTGATCAGAAAGAAATTCCAATTAAAAAAATCGAAGAAGGCGGACAGTTTTACTTCACGGCGCAAGACCCATCAGATTCAAATAAGAAATTCTCATACGGATTCCTCGACGGATACTTCGTATTCTCGACACACGAGACGGGAGTGAAATCAGTATTCGCTTCGCACGCAAATCCAGACATTAGCCTCACGAACAATGCCGACTTCCGAGAAAGCATCCTCTTCCGATACTCACCATCAGGGAGCTACGGGTTCTTTAATGTTGCGAAGTTCATCTCAGCGGTGGAACTGGTTTCCGATACAGAGAACCAATGGCGATCAGTGATGACGCAGTTTCTTAGATCAAATGTGCGAAATATTACCTTCGCACGAAAAGTGTTCCCAGAGGAAATCTTCTGGACGGCAACACTTTTTTCTCGATAATAGAATGTGATGACACCACTTCTTTTCTCACTTCTCGCGGTAGCGCCTTCAATGATGAGTGTTCCAGCAACACCTTCATTTCCTATGCGTCCGTGGACCGAGATAACAGAGTCTACGATTGAGATAATCGTTCCTTCGTGGACGGAAGGACTTGGATTTACGGTGCGAGAAAAAACAGAAATTAAAGTCGGAGATATTATCCGCGCGGTTGTAAAAAATCCGAAGACGGAAGAAAATATTTCAGAGAGTAATGAAGTCGAAGTTCAGTATTAAATAATCCCATGAAATTTCGCGGATCGGTCGTCCATGGCGTTCAGGTAGGGGCGAAGTTTGGTATTGCGACGGCAAATTTAGAAGTAGATGAAATGCCCACAGAGCTGAAAGAGGGGGTTTATTTTATTACGGCGTCCTTTGATTCAACACCCCATAATGGACTGCTTCACTTCGGACCGAGAAAGACGTTTGGAGCTGATTCTACGATTGAAATACATCTATTAGATGTAGACCTCGATTTGTATGAAAAAGAGCTAGAAATAGACGTTCTGAAGCGAGAGCGGGACATTGAGCAGTTTCAAAATGCAGATGCACTCTTCACTCAAGTTGAGAAAGATATCGTGCGAGCACGGAAGTTCTTTCTTCGATCTTCAATTGCAGATCAATGGAAAAAGATTTCTCCCGATGAACGAGAACAAATGGCGTTTTCTGTGCTTGAACGGATTGCGACGAATGAGAACTTCAAATCTGCTCAGAATATTTATGTCTATGCTCCGATTGAAGGGGAGATAGAGTTTGTACAAAAAATGTGTTCAATAAATAAAGAGAAGACCTTTTTCTTTCCAAAAATTGAGAATGACGAAATGATGTTTCATCGCTCAGCGTGGGAGGATTTGAAGGAGGGGGCGTTTGGTATTCTTGAACCGAGTCCATCTTCGGACGTTCCAGAACCAGACCTCGTGTTCGTTCCTGCAGTTGCGCTTGATGCCCGTTCACACCGACTCGGAAAAGGCGGGGGATTCTATGATCAGTTTTTAAAAACCTTCAAAGGACACACGATTGCGGTGGTTCCTTCGTTTGCGCACATCAAATCTCTGCCCACAGAGGGGCACGATGAGAAGGTTTCGGAAGTTATTGCGGTATGATTTGAAGAGATCCCCGCCTACGCGGGGATAAGTTCCACTAACGACTCACTTGCGTTCGTCGAGTGTCACTTACTTTTTCAAGAACTTCGCAACGGCTTTCACAACAGATTCAGCTTGTTCGATGGTAATTCCAATTTCCGCCAAGTCTTTGGCTTTCATTCCTTCGAATTGTTTGATCTGTGAGAGACCGAGCTCCATCAATGTTTTGATAATATCTTCCTCAACACCTTCGAGTTTATCGATGGTAACCTTCTCAGATACTTCTTTCGCAACTTTCTTGTCTTTTGTGACAGGCGCTTTTGCAGATTCATCTTCTTCAATTGGTCCATCGAATGTGATGACGTCTACTTGCATTCCGATAAGGTGCCCAGCAAGTCGAACGTTTTGTCCTCCTCGTCCAATGGCAACTGCTCGTTCTTCTTCTCGTACGAAAATTTTCACACGATCTTCTTTATTATCGCCTTTGAAGAATTCAACCTTTGCGATCTTTGCCGGAGCAAGTGCCGCAATAAGCAATTTCTTTGGGTCATCGTAATTCTGAATAATATCCAATCGTTCGTCTCCAACTTCTTCCATCACGGTGTTAATTCGTGATCCTCGTTGTCCTACGAATGCTCCTACTGGATCGACTGATTGATCGTCTGATTCAACAGCGATTTTACATCGAACCCCTGGTTCTCGTGCCATCTTGGCAACGTAGACCACACCTTCTCGCATTTCTGGAATTTCTTGTTCAAATAAAGCCTCGATAAATTCTCGACTTGTTCGTGTAATTCGAAGTTGAGGTCCTTTTGGAGTGAGTTCAACTTTATCAAGATACACACGTACTCGTTGTCCTGTGAAGAAATTTTCTCCAGGGATTTGCGCTCGTGAGTAAAGCATTGTTGTAATTCCATCGATGTCGAGCAATGCACAATCACGGTCCGTCTTTTGTACCCGTGCTGTGAGCAATTCTCCTTCTCGATCTTTAAATTTCTGGAAGAGCATTTCTCTCTCTGCCTCTTGTAGTTTCTGACTAATCACATGCTTCGCAGTCTGAGCGGCAATCCGTCCAAACGCCTCATGTGGTGGAACTGGTACGAATACAGAATCTCCCATTTTTGCATCGGGACGAATCTTCTTCGCATCTTTTTCTGTAATATCAATTTCCACATCCTCCACTTTTTTCACCACCGTCCGAACTTCAAAAATTCGCATTTCAGAAATATCATCTCCCAAGTGCACTTGAATTTGTTGCCCTGCTGTTCCGAAATCTTTCTTGTAGGCAATCGCAATAGCGTTCTGGATTGCTTCGATAACAGTATCTGGATCGAGATTCTTCTCTGCACAGAGTTGATTAATGGCGGCTTGGAGGTGACTTTGCATGGATGTGAGTAATAAAAAGGAGCTTCAAAAAAATCGACGATTCCAATAAGAAATCATCAATTTCAGCGGGATTTTGCTCTTTCCCACTTGATTGTCAAGAAAAAAGTGAAGAAGTCCTTCAAAATTCCTCCCCTGGCAGGGGAGGTGCGGTGGGGTATCGATAAAAAACATACCCCCTCTAACTCCCCCTACAAGGGGGAGAATGAAGATCTAAAACGCTTCAACGAATTCTGTGAGAGCTTTCTCAGGATCTTCAGCTTTTGTAATTGCTGTCGCAACGAGAAATCCTTTTGCTCCAAGGTTTAATGACACCTTCACATCTTCGACAGAATTAATCCCTGCTCCTACCAATACTGGAATTCCTCCAGACACTGCCACAGAGTCGGCAATCGACTGAGGTTTGGACGTGGCAACAGAGGCACCTGTTGATCCAATTAACTCCGGTGGTTCAAAGGCAACACAGTCAGGTTCTAATTTTGAGAGTTCTTCAATTTCTGCAGGATTCTCCGCACATACGATTCGCACCAAGTTCGCTTTTTGCGCACAAGCAACACTGTCTTTCAAAACTTCAACATCAAGTCGTCGTTCTGAGTGATTGAGTAATGTTCCAATGGCACCTGCTTTTTTTACCGCTTGTGGAAGAATGTGACCCGTTCCTTTCCCATAATCAATAGGATCGACATGTTGTGCAAAGACAGGAATAGAAACTTCCTTTGCGACTCGATAGAGATCTATCGCATTTACCGCAATTCCAATTGATTTGCCGGTAGCCTTGGCAACTTTGTCGTGAATCTTCGCCATTTCGAGCGCGTTCGCTCCAGTAGCCGTTTCGTAGTTTTTGAGATTGGTAATCCAGATGGGAAAAGTAAACATGATTTGTAGAATTAAGCTTTTCCGAAGTATAGAAATTATTGAAAAATTTGAAAGGGTGATTTTGAGAGGGGGTATTTAGGGTGAAAAAGTTTGACAAATACGGTGCTCTTCCTACAATCGCGACGCTTTTTTTCAATTCTTAATTTTTCTATCATAGGCATTTCCTACCGTGGTGGTCGAGGCAGAGGCAGACGTAGTTTTCAGCGTGTCCCGCAGAAACAACATCGAACAAACGAAGAAATTCGTGTAAAAGAAGTTCGACTCGTTGATGAGCAGGGAGAACCCCTTGGGGTCGTTGCGCTCGAACAAGCCCTCAGCATGGCCCGCGAAAAGGAAGTAGACCTTGTAGAAATCTCACCCAAAGCAGATCCGCCCGTGTGTAAATTGATCGATTATGGAAAGATGCTCTATGCCATCAAAAAGAAAGATCAGCAGGCCAAGAAGGCAACACAAGCGCAGGAGATGAAAGGGATTCGGCTCACCTTCCGAATGGATGTGGGGGACGAAGATAGACAGCGTAAACACGCAGAAGATTTCTTGAAAAAAGGACATCCCGTTCGAATCGCACTCACAATGCGCGGACGAGAAAAAGCACACAAAGACCTCGCGTTCGGGAAACTCAACGCCTTTGTAAAATCACTTTCAGAAATTTCAACTCTTGAAAATAACCCGAGAGCGGCAGGGCATCAAATTGTCGCAGTACTCAAACCATCAAAGTCTCAAAAATGAAACAAAAGACTCATTCCGGCCTCAAAAAAAGAGTAAAGATCACAGGATCAGGAAAAATAATGTTCCAAAAATCTTGCAAGAACCACTTGCTCAGCTCTAAATCAAAAAAACAGAAAAAATCTGGACGACTCGGACTTGAAGCTCCAAAAGGGCACATGAAGGTTTTATCTCGACTTCTTAATATCTCTAAATAATGGTACGCGTTACAGGAGGACCGGCATCGCACGCACGACATAAGAAAGTTCGGGCACAAACAAAAGGATATCGTGGTAAACGAAGTTCAACGTTTAAAATGGGAAAGCAAGCTGTAATGAAAGCTGGGCTTCACGCATATGTTGGACGAAAGATTAAAAAACGAGACTTCCGACGACTTTGGATTTCACGAATTTCTACGGCGCTTCGAAACATGGGGCTTCGTTACTCTGAAGTGAAAAACAAATGGCTTCACGCCAAGATGGATGTAGATCGAAAAAGTCTTGCTGAACTTGTAGTAGATTATCCGAAGGTGTTTGAAAAGGTAGTCGACGTTGCAAAGAAAGTGAAGTAAAGGAAGATATTAACTATTCTTTCTGTCATCCCAAACTTGATTTGGGATCCATTATTCAGTGTTTAGAAAGATAATAGATTCCAGCCTTCGCTGGAATGACAAGGAAGGGAAATTTAAAATTGATAATTAAGGATTCATAACCGATAATCAAAACAATGTTCGTTGATGAAGCAAAAATTTCGGTAGAAGCAGGAAAGGGAGGAGACGGATGTGTCAGCTTCAGACGGGAGAAATATATCCCCAAAGGTGGACCCGATGGAGGAGACGGAGGAAAGGGGGGAAGCATCGTCTTTCAAGCGGTAGACAACATTCACACGTTGTCTGACTTTCGTGTGGCGAAACATTTCCAAGCGGAGAATGGAGTACGAGGAGATCAGAATAATAAAACCGGACGAGGAGGACAGAAACTTATTCTCAAAGTTCCCGTGGGAACGCAGATTAGAGAGATGAAGACGCAACACGTTTTGGCAGATTTAACGGAGAAAGATCAGGAAGTAATTCTCGCTCGTGGAGGAATCGGAGGAAAAGGAAATTCCGGATTTGTGAGTTCAGTGCGCCAAGCGCCGAGCTTCGCAGAGAAAGGAGATGTGGGAGAAAAATTAGAACTGGAATTGGAATTGAAACTGGTAGCGGATGTAGCGATTATCGGATTGCCGAGTGTGGGGAAGTCGACATTTATTTCCGTGGTTTCAAACGCCAAACCAAAGATCGCGGAGTATCACTTTACGACACTGGTTCCCAATTTAGGGGTATCTGAGGTTGATGATCGAGAGATTGTTTTCATCGATGTTCCAGGACTTATTTCAGGGGCGAGTGAAGGGAAAGGACTTGGGCATCAGTTCTTGCGACACATTGAACGAGCACGGTTTGTGCTCCATTTGATCGATACAACGAGTGATCACCCAATGGAAGATTACGATGTAATTCGAAAAGAATTGGATGAGTTTTCTCCAGAGTTAGCGAAGAAACCATTTCTTCCCGTCTTTGCAAAAATCGATCTGACAGATGAAGAATTGGAAACATTCCTCATGGATGAATTTGAAAAGAAATACAAAATCCGTCCGTGGAAAATATCTTCAGCGACGCATGAGGGGGTGCAGGATTTGCTTCGTGAAATAGAAAAACAACTTCCGATTGTGGAGGAGAAAATCGTTGAAGAGGCAGAGGAAACAGCAACCGTGGTTGAATTTCGTCCAGCCGAAACTGACGAGATTGATTCTCGATTGGTTCAGATTGAAAAAACAGAAAACTGGTGGGCACTTACTAATCCACGGTTAGAACAAATGGTTCGACAAACTGATGATACCAATGAAGAAGCGCGTCAACGAATTTATGATGTGTTGAAGAAATGGGGCGTTACCACAAAACTCGAAAAGAGAGGCGCGGTGGCAGGCGATCAGATTCGGATTGGAGAATACTTCTGGGAATATCGAGGGTAGTTACCTCCTCACTCGCACACACTTTCTATTTTTACACCGAATTCGAAAAGAGTTTCTTATTTGTGATTTAAAAACAGATTTTTTTTGTCGAGTCTTTGAGGAAGTGAAAATGCGAGGAGTAGATTTGAGAAAAAAATTTTCTGCATCAGATTTTATATCTTCGAGCGTGAAAAAAAGAGTTCTGCCTTTGGTATCGAAATTGAGATTTCCATACACAGTTATTTTTTCAGTTTTATCTTTTTGAACGAGTAATGGTTTTCGGAATCGAAGTCGGGCGAGATCATCATTATCAATTTTTCCATTCATAGAGCGACGATAATTATTGGTAATAGCAATGAGTCGTCCAAAATCACTGGGTTCAGAAAGTCCTCGACGACGGACAGTGATTTCAGAAATTTTTACATCATCATTCTGCGCAGTCACATTGATTGTGATAAATGGGATGCGTACTCCATTGTGTGGTACTCGACCACTGTGAGCAAATTGAGAAACTTCCAATGTCCCGACCGCAAATGCGGGAAGAGCGAAACAAAGAGAGAGGAGGAGGATGGCGAACTTTTTCATCGGATTGATTTTTGCAAAATTTCGAAAAAATGCCAGAATTCGGGCGATGAAACGCGTTGAAACAATTCTTCTTATCTTGATTGCGGCACTGATCCCATTCCATGGATTTATCACGGTGGCGTTACCAGACGCCTTTCGATTTTGGAAAGAAGCATTACTGGGAATAAAACTTTTGTTTCTTCTTGGAATAGAAATTCACCGCTTTGCACAGAGAAAAACACTGCGACTCTCAAATCCTGAATCATGGGTACTCTGCTTTCTCGTATGGCTGGGAGCACTGGTGGCACTGCATCCAGACATGGTTACTGCACTCGTGGCGGCACGATACTTGGGAATGGGAGCACTCGTATTTCTCATGTTTTCAAGACTCTTTCGTATATTGGAATTCACAGAACGAAAAGAACTCTTCAGAATTTTTAGTCTTACCTTTCTCGCTTCCTGTGCCTTGTCGGTGCTGATGGGAATCTGGGCAAAGTTTTTTGGAGGATTTGAAATCCTCTCTTCACTCTATTCCTCAACGATTTCCTCATGGGTTCCCGGGCAAGCGACGCCTCTGTATCATGAAGTGAGCGGATTTATCCGCATGCAGGGGGGAAGTTCTGGTCCGATTGAATTTGCGTATTTGATCTTGATGGCATTTTTCTTACTCTTGCTTCCGCACGTGTCGCGATTCAAGTGGGGGATGATGGTGCGCATTGTTTTAGGAATTCTTTTCCTCTTTGCTTTATTTCAAAGCGCTTCGCGAATTGCGTATGGACTGGCGATTCTTGGAATCCTCTTCGCACTCGGACAAGCACTTCGAATACCTCGAAAATTTGTATTAACGGGAATCATTTCACTCGTCCTTGTGGGGGCTGGATTCCTCATGGGAAACAAAGACTTGAACACAAAATTTGTTCAAAGAGTAGGAACATCTGCTCATTTCACCAAACCAGTGGAAGCCTTTCAACTCGGTCTTTCTTCGCCTATCATTGGGAACTTGGGAGAGATCGGACCCGCGGCGAGAGCGAAAAATCTTCGTGAAAATAACGACGACAAAGCGCTCATTGCGGAGAATGTTTTTGCGGATGTCTTTGCTCAAACGGGAATTGTGGGAATCATCCTGCTGGCTGGATTTTTTGTAACGCTCTGCTTTATTTCTTCTTCGTTTTTCTACCCTGCGATTGTGGCAATGCTTGTGGCCATCAACACAGCGACACTGTTTGATATGGTTCCGATTTCCATTTCATTTTTTATTCTATTTGCGTTTTTTGCCACAATGGGCAAAATGACCATGAAAAAATATTTTGTCTAATATGACGCTTCACATTGCAAATCTCATCACGATTTTTCTTTATGCAGGATGTTCCTTCGCATTGGCGAGCTTTGTGTTTCCTGACTTCATCAAGTTTGTGAAGGAGTACAAACTGACGCAGAAGATTCGAGAAAATGGACTTTCAGGAGGGGTGGCAAAACTCTTCAAAAAATTTCATGCGCATAAATCAGGCACGCCCACGATGGGGGGAGTGGTGATCCTCTTTGCGGTGTTGACGACGATTGTTATCTCACGACTGTTGTCGTACTTCGGGATTATTGAGAGCTCCATTCTCAATCGAGGAGAAACGTATCTGCCGATTATAACGCTCGCAGTGGTAGGGTTCTTGGGGATGATTGATGATTACTTGAACATTAAAGAAAGCTCAGCTCAAAAGGGATTATCAGCAAAAGTGAAGCTTTGGTCGCTGGTGCTTTTTGCGGTGGCGGGAGCGCTGTGGTTTACCTTTAAACTCGAATGGTCGATTCTTCACATCCCAGGGGTGGGAGACTTCGACATCGGACTGTGGTATGCGCCACTGTTTGTCTTTATCCTTGTTGGGACCTCCAACTCGGTAAATCTTACCGATGGACTGGACGGACTCGCTGGAGGGCTTCTGACGATTGCCTATGGGGCGTTTGCTGTGATTGCCTACTTCTATGGAATGCCGATTCTTTCGGTCTTCTGTGCGACGATTGTGGGAGCACTGGTTGCCTTTCTCTGGTTCAATGTGCCTCCTGCCAAAATCTACATGGGAGATACTGGCTCACTGGCTCTGGGAGCGACACTGGGAGTGATTGCCATGCTGACCAATGCGGTAATTATTCTCGCGATCATTGGATTCATCTTTATTATTGAAACGTTATCAGTAATGCTTCAGATGTTCTGGAAAAAACGATTCAAAAGAAAGCTCTTCCTTATCGCACCGATACATCATCACTTCGAAGCGAAGGGGTGGTCTGAGACGCAGATTGTTATGCGGTTTTGGATTATCGGAGCAGGACTCGGTTTAATCGGTCTGATCATTGGACTCGTCGGGATGGGGGATAATGGGATGATTTAAAAAAGCCCCGCGTGTGCGAGGCTCTTATTTTTTCGGATTTTATGGATCCCTGCCTTCGCAGGGATAAGTTCCGCCAACCAATCACTTCGTTCTTGGGGCGTCACTTAATTCTTAATTTCCATGAGTTCTACTTCGAAGATCAACGTTGATCCTCCTGGAATTGGTCCGAAATCATCCAGTCCGTATCCGAGCGTTGGAGGAATTGAAAGTCTTCGTTTTTCGCCTTCTTTCATTCCAATGAATCCTTGATCCCATCCTTTGATTACTTGACCACCACCAGCCGTAAAGTGGATTGGGTCACGACCATCACTTGTGTCGAATACTTCACCATCGGTGAACATTCCAGTGTAGTGAGCCGCAATATTACTTCCTTCTACAACGACTTTCCCTTTTCCTTTTTCAAGAGTTTCAATTACAAGTTTTTCAACCGGTTCAAATGTTTTTGGAGTATCTGTTTTACTGCAGGCAGTCATAAGGGGGAGGATAAAAAGTACGAGAACGAAAACGATAATTTTTTTCATGAGTTATTTTTAAGATGAGCAAAGAATAATGAGTTTTATAGAATTTTCAATTATTTACGCTTTGGGAGGAAAAGGGTATTGACTTTCTCTTTATTTTGGAGTAAAATGTCCTGATTTACTCATTAAATACATGAAAAATCTTTTCAACGGCATCGGCACTTCATTTGAAAATGATATACAATTTGTGTTTCAAAATAACATTGAAAATAAGGAAACAGAGGCAACCACTGTTGATCCAACCGAGAAGGTTGATGAAAATCTTTTGACTCAAAAAAACGAAATCCGTGGAAAAATGGATGATGAAAGTTGGTTAGAGGGAACAGATATTCAAGACAATGGCCTTATGAAAATGGCAGAAAAAGATCCTTCTGGATTTCTTTTGAAAATTGGGGAACTCTTTAAAACAAAAAAGGCCTCTGCTTTCGAAGAAGCAGTGATAGTGGCTGCAAAGAAAAACCCTCATTTAGCAACACAAGTATTTATCTATGAACCAGATGTAGAACTTCCTTTTGCAGGAAAAATACTCACGATGTTGGCAGAAACGAATGTTGAGGCTTTCTTAGAAAGTCTTGATATTGATGTTGCACATACACGAACTATTGATGATGTGGTTTACCCAGCATTGATAGTAGCTGCAAATAAGGATCCACACGCGACATTGAAAAATAGTAAAAGATATTGGCATCATTCTAAATTTCAAGAAATAAGAGATATTACACTCAGGAACATCCAAGACGAACGGGATGCGGCATCCGTAAAACACCAAGAATCTATCAACAAAGCGAATCAAGAAGCTAAGGAAAAAGAAGAAAAAACGGGCCAAGTTGAAGCAAGAAATCGACTAAAATATGGAAATAACGCAACCCTAAAAGAACTAATGGATAATCCTTCGAAAGCCTTGAATACTTGTCGTAATTGGCAAGACCAGCCTGAAGCAGAAGAGATATTGAAAAACATTAAAGACAACGTTTCTACTAGATTTACGTTGGCAGCATTTCCACTCTGGAAAGATACCTCTATTGCTGAACCTCTTTTGAAAAACCTATTAGAGAAGCACAATAATTCAGCAGATGAAATTTTAGCACTTTATCCTCATGGTCATGGGTATGACTACTCTATTCGAATTAGAAACAAACTAAAAATGATGAACGAAAAATAAGAGCACTGCTTCATAAACAAATATTACATCCCTCGCCTTGGCGGGGGATTTTTGTATAACAAAGGAATTAGATCCCTGCCTTCGCAGGGATAAGTTCCACCAACGACTCACTTCGTTCGTTGGGTGTCACTTATTTTTTAACGACAAACAGTTCCAAAAGATCACCTTCTTGGAATTCGAGTCCGCTGTGTTCGATCTTCATTCCGCATTCTGTTCCTTCGTTTATCTCATTTGTTTCCTTCTGTCCGAGTTGAACAGACATGATCTTCGCCTCACCAATAAGTTTTTTCTCTTCTGAACTCGTTACCTTCTCTTCTCCCTCAACAATTTCTTTTGTTTCAACTTTCTCCATTCGGAAGAGTCGGAATTTAGAAAGCTTTCGAATCTTTCCTGTTACGACATCTCCACCAAGCACTGCCATTTTCTTCGTGGAAGCAAAGATTGCTTTCACTTTGAATTCTCCGACGATTGTTTCGGTTTCAGCATCATCCATCTTCCCAAGAAGAATGTCATTAATCTTCTCTGTCAGATGATAGATCACGTCGAAATCAAACAATTCTATGCCTTCTTTGTCCGCTAATTTTTTAATTCTGCCTGGAGTATCAACATTAAATCCAACCACAATTGAGCCTCCTGCAGCGGCCAACATCACATCAGATTCAGTTACTTCTCCAACTCCTGAATGCACTACTTTTGTAAAGCTGTCATCCGTTCGAACATTGTTCACTTCATTCACCACCGCTTCGAGTGTTCCCTGACTATCAGATTTCACAATCACTTTGAGTTGTTGCATTTTCCCCTCTGCCAATTTTGCTTTCATTGTCGCGAGTGAGAATTTCTTTCGTTTCGCCAATTCGTCTTCGTGAGAAATAGACGCCACCTCTTCAGACTTTCGTCGGGCAATCTTTTCCGTTTCCATAATCTGAACAATATCTCCTACATGTGGGAGTTCTGATAATCCAGTGATTTGCACAGGGGTAGAAGGAAGCGCAGATTTAATCTGCTTTCCAGCATAGTCTTTCATTGTTCGAATCTTTCCGTGTTGATTGTAAATCACAAAGGCATCCCCTTGGTGCAATGTTCCTGTATTGACGAGCACCGTTGCGGTGACGCCGGTTCCAGTTTGCACAGATGATTCAATCACCGTTGCAATAGCGGTTCTGTCTGGGTTTGCTTTCAAATTTTCGAGTTCAGCCATAATCTTTACAGTGTCGAGGAGCTTATCGATACCCGCTCCCGTTTTTGCAGAGACTTCGATACATGGTGTCGTTCCTCCCCAATCCTCAGGATTGAGTTCTTCATCAGCGAGTTGTTTTTTGACCAAGTCAGGATTGGCTCCCTCCATGTCCATTTTGTTAATCGCCACAATAATCGGGATTCCCGCTTCTTTGGCATGATTAATCGCTTCAATTGATTGTGGTTTGAGTCCTTCTGTCGCAGCAACAACGAGAATCGCAATGTCGGTTGCTCGTGCTCCTCGTGATCGCATGATCGTGAAGGCTTCGTGTCCAGGAGTATCGAGAAAGGTAATCAAATCACCTCCCACATCGACTTGATACGCCCCGATTCTTTGTGTAATTCCTCCCGCTTCGCCTTCCGCCACTTTTGCTTTTCTCACGAAATCGAGCACGGATGTTTTTCCGTGATCAACGTGTCCCATAATTGAGATCACCGGCGGTCGTGGTTTCAAATGTTCAGGCTCTTCGTCCTTTAATAATTGAGAAAGATCGGCTCGGAACAACTGTTCTCCAGTCAATTCTACCGCCTCTTTCTTTACCTTTACTCCCAATTCATCAGCCACAATAGCCGCTGTTTCGTAATCAATATTTTGTGCCAAGTTCGCAATCACTCCGTTTTGTTTCAATTTCACCAAAACAATCGGAAGAGGCTTCGCAATCTTAATCGCCAGCTCTCGAACCGTCATTTCTTCAGGCAAGATAATCGTTCCATCGTCTGTCTTTACCACTTCAACAACTTCTTCTTTCTCCTCGTCTTCTTTCTTTTTCTTTCGTACAACCTTCTTGCTTCCCGCTGTTTTTTCTTGTTGTTTTTCTACAATTTCCCGATCCATTTCGTCTTCAATTTCATGCTCTGCCTGTTTAATTTCATTCCCGAGTTCGATGTTTTTTATTTCTGCAGCGATCTCATCCGGAACCATATCATCTTCGGGCATCTCAAAATCAAGGTCCATTGCATGAAGCTGGACAGCTTCGGGAGCAATGCTGAGTTGTTTCGCGAGATCAGATACGGATATAGGCATATAACGAGCGCCACTTTACTAATCGGAGAGCGGTTTGTCTAGTGTTTTTGCGCATTTTGAATGCCCACCGCTGAAGCGGTGGGTTGTCAGACAGGGTTGCAGCCCGCAGCTTTAGCTGTGGGGCACTATAAGGCTGAGGGCTAAAGCCCTCAGTTGCAGGGCAAAATTTGCAATGTATGCAAAATTAACAATAATCCCCGCGTGAAAAACATAGAACTACTGGCTCCCGCGGGATCATATAAATCTCTTCATTCGGCCATTAATGCTGGAGCGGATGCTGTGTATTTCGGGATTACGCATTTGAACATGCGAGCGGGATCATCAGCGCAGAACTTTACGCTGGAGGATTTGAAAGAAATCGCGGACATCTGTCATGCGAAAAATGTGAAGACATATATTACCTTGAACACGATTGTCTACGATCGAGAAGCAGAACTGATGCAGTCATTGATTAACGCCGCGAAGGAGAATGGGATTGATGCGGTGATTGCGGCAGACGTTGCTGCGATTCAGTACTGCCATGAGATTGGGCAGGAGGTGCATTGTTCGACGCAACTCTCTATTTCAAATATCAACTCGGTGAAGTTTTATTCTCAATTTGTGGATCGAGTGGTCTTGGCACGAGAATTAGATTTGAAACAAATTCGATTTATTTACGACCAGATTAAAGAACAAGACATCAGAGGACCAAAGGGAAACCTGATTGAAATCGAAGCGTTTGTGCACGGAGCGATGTGTATTTCTGTGAGTGGTCGATGTTTCATGTCCGCGTTTGAACACAACCTATCGGCGAATCGAGGACTGTGCCGACAGATGTGTCGGAGAGCGTACAAAATTACTGATACTGAAACAGGTGATGAACTCAAAGTCGAAGATCAATACGTTATGAGTCCGCAGGATCTCTGCGCTATCGACTTCTTGGATAAAGTCATCGACTCAGGAGTGTATTCTCTCAAAATCGAAGGACGAGGGAGATCACCAGATTATGTGCACACGGTTGTCACTGCGTACAAGAAAGCCCTCGATGCGATTGAAAAGAAAACCTACGATGAGAAACTTATTGAAGAACTCTTCACTGATCTCAAGTCCGTTTACAACAGGGGACTGAGCAAAGGATTTTACTTCGGGAGACCAGTGGGAGCGTGGAGTCGATCATACGGTTCTGTTGCCACGACACGGAAGTTGTCGCTCGGAAAAATCACGCATTATTTTCCAAAGAAAAACGTAGCGGAGGTTGTTCTTCAAGCAGAATCGGTGAAGACGGGAGATTCGGTTTACATTATCGGAACGACTACAGGGACGGTGAAACAGAAGATTACCGAACTGCGAGATGAGGAAGGAAAGGTTATTGAGAATGCGAAAAAAGGCGACATTGTCACTTTCATTACCAACTCACTCGTGCGAATGAATGATGAGGTGTTTGTGATTGTAGATGTGGAGGATGGAGGAGAGCGGTTGAAGGATCGAGTTCAGAAATAAAAACTAGGATCCGGACCTTTTTGTCATCCTGAACTTGTTTCAGGATCAGAATGTATTTTGAAAAACCTGTTCTGAAGGATAGAATTAGGAATGTTTATTAACTAAATTTACTTAATGTCTGGATTTGATGATGCTATTTTGGTCGTGATTGGTTGGGCGGTTGAAAAATTGTCTGCAGTTTCAATTTTGGATTTCATCTCTCCGTTGATTCTAATTCTTGGAGTATTTTGCGTTTCAACGAGTATGGCAATGACAATAAAACATGAGGAAGGGAATAGGTGGCTTCTTTTTATTGGCTATTTTCTCTTGGGACTTTTTGCGGTAATGGTTTCATGATTTTGGTAGATAGGTGATTTGCCCTTCGTCCTCTTTTTCGTACAATCTCCGCGTTCTTGTTCAATATGCGGAGAGATGGCAGAGTGGTCGAATGCGCACGCTTGGAAAGCGTGTGTGCAAGCAATTGTACCGCGGGTTCGAATCCCGCTCTCTCCGCCATTCAGAAGAACCCACCAACCTTGATTGGTGAGTCCTCCTGTAGAATAAAAGAACAGGTTTAATAAACCGTAATTGGCGATTCGATAAATCGACATGTTCCACTAGAAAGAACAGTTGTTGATCCATAAGGGAATTCATCAACATATTCAGTGTTCTCTGGTGGTTTGTGGTAATTAATTAAAGCCGCTTCCCCTAGCACTCGTTCAGTTTTTCCGACTTTAGTGTACGCATAACATAATTCTTCTCCACGATTTAGGTGTGCCTCCCAATCGTAATATCTTTCATGTTTTGCAAGACGATCTCTCATCTCTTTAGACTCTCCAATGTAGAGAAGTTCTTTCAGTGCAACACTTCCCTCACTAACATTGTGTTTACAGCGATAAACAAGATAAATCCCTGATTCATTAGGGACGCCGTTCTTAACTGAGTCCCTCCAATATCCGTCAAAATTCAATTTAATTTCCATTTTTAAATGGTTAAAAGTTAAAAAATGTTGCCAGACTTTCGAAACCCGATATATTGGGGGTGAAATAAGGCCTTCAATCTTTATCTCACACTAAACCGATCCGTCTGGCGTCGGTTTTTTTATTTGGAATCTTTGTTGGTGATGACTTATTTCGGTCTTTCATATTAAGTAATTAACTACCTATATTATAGCATTTTTTAGGAAAAAGCAAAGTAAGGGTTTGCATAGTCATAGACTGGTATAAAATGCTATCAAAATGGGTGTTTTTGAGTGTTTTTAAGTGGTCACATTTTGATTCTGAAACAAGTTCAGAATGACAAAGAAAAAAGGATGAAAAAACACCTAAAAAACTTTGACATACCATACTCTGTCACTACACTCCCGTCGAAGTGATAGCTACTATCTTTCGTTTTCGGCAGTAACTCTCGGGAAAGAGGCCCCCTAAAAAGGGTGATTTCGTGATTTTCTTGCTTCATTTTTATTCCTTACTTAATAAAAAATGGCAAAAAAAACCATACAATTTCCCGCAAAATTGACCCCCACTAAAGAAGAGGACGGTCGGTATTTTTTTACAGACGTGGAAGAAGACTTTCCATTTCCTGACCTTATCGGAGTGCAAACAGAATCATACAAATGGTTCTTGGAACACGGAATCGGTGAGTTGTTAGATGAAATTAATCCGATTGAAGACGCAACGGGTAAGAAATTGCGACTGGAGATCAAAGACTATGAAATTGAACCTCCAAAATACGATATTCCCCTTTGTCGAGAAAAGGGACTTTCTTACGAATCTATTATTCGTGCGCACGTAGCGTTGACGAATTTGGAGACTGGAGAAATTAAAGAGCAAGATGTGTACTTCGGACAAATTCCACAAGTGACCGAACAAGGAACCTTCCTTGTGAACGGTATTGAACGAATTATCGTTTCTCAAATTGTGAGAAGTCCTGGTATCTTCTTTGCCAAAAATAACGCGATCCCAGGAACATTCAGTGCAAAAATGATCCCAAAACGAGGGGCATGGTTGGAACTGGAAACAGATAAGAAAGGACTTGTCTGGGTGAAAGTTGATCGAAAACGAAAAATTGCTGTCTCAATGTTCTTGCGAGCATTTGGATACAAAACAAACGAAGAAATTCTCGCCCTTTTCAAAGATGAATTGGGAGATATGGGAGAAGAAAATCCTATCGCGAAAACAATTCTCAAAGACGAATCAGAAACAGAGAAAGACGCATGGCAAGGCGTGTACAAACGAATTCGTCCAGGAGACTTGGCGACTGCTGAGAATGCACGAGCGTTCTTGGAAGAGATGTTCCACAATCACCGAAAATACGATCTCGGACCGATTGCGCGATACAAAATTAACAAAAAATTTGGACTTACTACAAAAGATAACGCGAAAGGACGTGTGTTCCGAATCGAAGACTTTATTGAAATGGTGCGTGAACTTATTCTTCTTAACAAAGGACAAGGACAAGGCGCTGATGATATTGATCACTTGGCTAACCGACGTATTCGTGCGGTTGGGGAATTGGTACAAAACAAATTCCGTGTTGGTCTTCTCCGAACAGAACGAATCGTTCGAGACCGAATGTCTATTGTAGACTTAGAGGAAGTAACACCGACACAAATCGTGAACTGCCGACCAATTACAGCGGCGATGCATGAGTTCTTTGCATCATCTCAATTGTCACAGTTCATGGATCAAACAAATCCATTGGCAGAGCTAGAGCACAAACGTCGAATTTCAGCGATGGGTCCAGGAGGACTTTCTCGAGAACGAGCATCCTTTGAGGTTCGTGATGTGCACCCGTCTCACTACGGACGTATTTGTCCAGTGACTACGCCAGAGGGACCGAATATTGGATTGGTGCTTCACTTGGCGTCGTATGCACGAGTGAGTAAATACGGATTTATTGAAACGCCATACCGAACCGTTCTTCATACAACGGCGAATGATGGAGCAGCGGCAACAGGCCGAATGGCAGGTGAAGATATTAAGGACGGACGAAAGATTGTTATCAAAAAAGGAGAAGTAATCGACGGGAAGACAGCGAAAGAAATTAAGAAATTGAAAGATATCAAAGAAGTGCCTGTGCGAGCGTACGTAACCAAAGATGTGGCGTACTACGATGCGGAAGACGAAAAAGAAATGTGTATTGCACAAGCGAATACACTTTTGAATGAAAACAGAGAGTTTGCGAAAACAACGATTTCTGCTCGAAAGAATTACGAACCAGGTTCCTACGCAGAGAAAGAAGTTTCACACATCGATGTTTCACCGAAACAATTAGTGTCGCTTTCTACATCGCTTATTTCATTCCTTGAGCACGACGATAATACGCGTGCCTTGATGGGATCAAACATGCAACGACAAGCGGTTCCATTGATTAAACCACAATCTCCGGTTGTGGGAACAGGAATGGAAGGGATCACATCTCACGACCAAAGTATACGAGCTCCAGAATCTGGAGAAATTAAATACGCTGATGCGAATGAGGTTGTCTTTGTTGGGAAATCAGGAAAGAAAATTACCTTCCCAGTGACGAACTTTTACCGAACAAATCAATCTACCTGTATCACTCAACGAGCTCGTGTAGAAGCGGGGGAGAAGGTGAAGAAAGGAGATGTTTTGATCGACGGATCTGCAGTGCAGAACGGAGAATTGGCTCTTGGACAGAACCTCACGGTAGCGTACATGTCATGGAGCGGATACAACTATGAGGATGCGGTGATCGTGTCTGATCGTGTTGTGAAAGAAGGACTCTTTAACTCAATCCATATTGAGAAATACGAACTGGATGTGCGAGATACAAAATTGGGAGCAGAAGAACTTACTGCTGATATTCCAAACGTAGCCGCGACAAAATTGAAAGATCTTGATGAAATCGGATTGGTACGAGTAGGGGCTACAGCACTTGCGGGAGATATCTTGGCAGGGAAAGTAACTCCAAAAGGAGAAACAGAACTGACAGCGGAAGATAGATTGCTTCGAGCGATCTTTGGAGAAAAAGCACACGATGTGAAAGACTCTTCCCTCCGACTCCCACGAGGATCAGGAGGAAAGGTTATCGCGGTGTCTATTCTCGACCGAAACGAAGGAGACGACTTGCCAACAGGTGTTATCAAACGTGTTCAAGTGAAAGTAGCGCAAATGCGTCACTTGGAGGCAGGAGATAAGATGGCTGGACGACACGGAAATAAGGGAGTTATCTCTCGAATCGTAGCGTCAGAAGATATGCCATATCTTGAAGATGGAACACCAGTAGACATCATCTTGAATCCATTGGGTGTGTCATCTCGTATGAATATTGGGCAGGTGCTCGAAACGCATATTGGAATGGCCGCTTCAAAGATGGGAATTAAAGTAGCAACACCAGTACTGAGCGGAATTAAAGTTGATAAGGTGAAAGACTTTTTGACAGAAAATAATTACGCAGAAGATGGAAAATTCCAATTGTTCGATGGACGAACGGGAGAAGCCTTTGACCACACGACTGTGGTGGGAACGGTGTACATGTTGAAATTGATCCACTTGGTGGAAGACAAGATGCATGCTCGTTCTGTTGGGCCGTACTCATTGGTTACACAACAACCATTCGGAGGAAAGGCACAAAACGGAGGACAACGTTTCGGAGAAATGGAGGTGTGGGCGCTTGAGGCGTACGGTGTAGCACACACATTGCAAGAAATGTTGACGATCAAGTCAGATGACGTGCACGGACGTGCAGAGGCATACGATGCGATTGTAAAAGGAGAACCAATTGAATTGGTGTCTGTTCCAGAATCATTCAACGTGTTGACGAAAGAGCTTCAAGCATTGGGTCTCAAAGTAGACTTGCTTCAAGATGGTGAAGTTGCTGAAATTGAAACAGCATCTGATCGTCTTGCGAAAGAAGAAGCTCCCAAAGAAAAAGCGTCGATCGAAGATGCTGAAGGAGTGAAAGACGTTGTAGATGAAAAAGAAACAGAAGATATGACGAAAGATGGTGATGAAACAGGAATCGAAGAAGGAGCAGAAAAAGTAGAAGAGTAGATTGAATACTTCAACCCGGGTTCTAGAACCCGGGTTGGGGAATTTATGCGCGTATCGTATAGTGGCTCATTACACGGCCTTGCCAAGGCTGAGATACGGGTTCGACTCCCGTTACGCGCTCCA
>CAZOER010000011.1:0-23585 GCA_964578905.1 uncultured Candidatus Peribacteria bacterium
AATGAGTACACTCTCCGTTCCGCTTCCAGATGATATGCGTTCGAATATCAAAATGCTTGTAAAGCAGGGTGTTGCCCCCAACGAAGCGACGGTCGCACGAAAAGCCATTCGGCACTACCTTGAGGATCAAGCGGTTGAAGCGGTTCTTAAATCGCAGAAAGAACCATCGCTTTCAGGAGACTTGGACGATTTGGCTTCCCAACTCTAATCAATATGGAAGTTGTTTATAAACCGACTTTTATTCGGCAGTACAAAAAGCTCCCCAAGGCACTTCAGCAGGAAATTAAGGAAAAGATTGGGTTGTTTGAAAAAGAACCCAATCATTCGTTTCTCAAGGGGTACAAGTTGCAGGGGAAGTTGAAAGTTTTTTTTAGTTTTTCAGTAAATTATGAATATCGAATTGTCTTTGAATATGAAACAAAAAAGAGGGTCTCATTACTTGCTGTGGGGAATCATGATGTGTATAAATAGAAGGACTTGGACACGGTTCTGAATCTGTTCGAAATCGGAGATCTTCCGAGAGAGTGGTTTTTTGTTTTCAACTCAACTCTTTCAAAAAGTCATAACTTGCCCGTATTTCTGTTTTAAAATCTTCCTTTTTTGAATTTTTATAGTATTCAATGAGTTTCTCAAAAAAGATCGTTCTATATTTTAAATAAGCCGGTTTTATATTGTCCGGGACAATTTTAAGTTCGCGTTTTAAGGCTTCTAAACATCTTCCTTTTTGATCTTTTAATTCTGTAAATTCAATAATCTCATGAACCAATTGAGGGATTCGGAATTCATCAGGGACCTCTTCTGAAATAAAGAGATGCTCACCGTCTAGATATCCCATAAATCCTGGCAACTTTGGCTCGAGAGATTTGTCCACTATTGTGTAAAGAATCTTTCGTCCTTCATGCTCAACTTCACTTGCTCCGACTTCATTGTTCTTCATCCAATCCGGTCGGGTGTCATTTTGAGGTATTTCTTTGTTCATGGTATATTTTACATTCTCAGAATAAACAAAGATACGTCCTTGTCAAGTTGCTGAAATCCATCTTCATCCGATTCTGAACACCGTGCTTCGCCATAGCTACACGACGGCGATATCCAGAATGAGGAGAGCGAGGGGAATTTTGGGATACGTATCCTAGGATACGTATCCGGTGTATAATCCCCCCATGTTTTCAAAAACAACAATTTGGGCGTATCCCACCGATACCAGTTTCGGACTTGGAGTCAGGGCTGATGACGAGCGAGGACTCGAGAAACTCGCGAAACTCAAAGGGCGATCGGCCAAGAAGTTTTTTTCACTTATGGTAAAAGACTTCAAAATGTTGAAAGAATTTGCCGTCGTTCCAAAAGGACTCAATGAATCTTTCTTTCTCGATAGTCCGAAGACCGCCATTTTCAAACCCAAATCTACATTGCCAAAGTCTCCCTACTGGCCGAATGACAAGGTGGCGTTTCGAATCTCAACGATTCCAGAAATTTCTGAAAAAATAGAGTTTCCGATTACCGCAACATCTGCCAATTTGGGAGGAGGGAAGCCAATCTTCGATGTGGAACGTTTAAAAAGAACCTTCCGCAGTCGTGTCAGAATTGTTCCGAATTTCACTGTTTTACCAGAAGCCGAACCGTCGGAAATCTGGGATTTTACGGTAATACCGTCGGTGCAAATTCGATAATTTCTTCGGGAATATCCCGAAAGAGCGTTATCATTTCGTTTGCGCCAACAGTGAGACTGGCTATGAAGATGCCTCCAATTATCAGTCCGATGCTGATGAGTTTTATGGCGAGCCGGTAACGAATGCCAAAAAGAAAAGCAATGAGTGCTCCCGTCCATCCTCCACTTCCGGGAATAGGAATCGCGACAAAGAAAATTAAGAACAGTTCTCCCCAAATTTTTATATTGTTTGAATGTTTGGTGTGCGTTTTTGCGTATATCTTTTCCAAAAACCGATGAAACGGAGGACTGTGTTTTTCACACAATTGCGTAATACGGGGGAGAAGCCAGAGGACGATGGCTACAGAAATAATATTGGAAAGGATGGCCACGAACGTGACCCAGACAATCGGTAAATGAAAAGAGAAATAGCCTACTGGTATTGCGAGGCGTTGCTCCACGAGAGGAAGTATTGCCAGGAATGCTATTTGGAAAAGGTCCCACGTCATTGGTCGTATGGTAGGTTTTTTTTTAAAATTTACAATTTTCTCTTTTGAGAACGCACTTCTCTTCGACACACCCGCTCCGACGAAACATAATGTTAAATGTCGAATGTAAAATGTAAAAATAAGCTCTAAGCTCTAAGCTCTAAATTCTAAGCTCTTTTCGTCTTAAGTCCGGACTCAGATTGTTACTTTTCAACTTTTAGACTTTTTAGCTCTTTGACTCTCTTGTGTCGGAACTGGTCTATGACCGGTTTCGAGCTGTTCCGAGTTCGAACTCGAGTTCGAACTGGAGTTGGGTACGACGAAAATTCCAGTTTTGGGCAACCACAAGGGATGCCCCTACAACTCTTTCACTCTTCAACTTTTAATTGTTGAACAAAAAAAGAAAACACAAAATACAGCAGGTCAATCACAAAGAGGGGAAAAAGATTGTGCAAACACATTTTTTGTTCTACAATTTTCACTGTCTTTGTTTTTACGCATAGATATGCGAAAAGAGAGGCGCGGAAGTTGTTCACACTTTGTACACAACTTTTGCACATCAACACAAAAAGAGATCAAAAAATGTCTGAGAAAAACTTGTTTCACGAGCCGGTACTCAAAAAAGAAATTCTTGCGTTCCTTTTTTCTGATGAAATAAGGGCGGTGTTTGATGGAACTGTTGGACTTGGTGGTCATGGGGAAGCGCTTTTATCGCAGTTTCCGAACATTACAAAATACATCGCGTGTGATCTCGATAAAGAGCATTTGGTTTTTGCTGAGAAACGCTTGTCGGCATGGGAGGGGAAGACTGTTTTTTGTCATTCGAACTTTTCTGCGATCAAAAAAATTGTTCAAGAAAATGATGTTGAGCGACCGCTCGCTATCTTGCTCGACCTTGGACTGTGCTCGCATCACGTTGATAATGCGGACAAAGGGTTTAGCTTTGAAAAAGATGGACCACTCGCGATGGCGTTTGATTCGAGTTCTGGAAAAGATTGTGCGCAGATTCTTAACTCGGAAACGGAGCCGGAGTTATCTCGTATTCTCCACGAATATGGAGAGGAGCCACTGGGGCGAAAGTTGGCGCGAAAAATTGTCGAAGCCAGGGAAACGAAACCCTTTGAAACAACATTTGATCTTCGTCAGTTAATCGAAGAAAACACGATTCCTCAAACCCGAAAGAAAACACTGATGCGGGTTTTTCAGGGACTGCGTATCGCGGTCAATGATGAACTTAACGTGCTTCAACAGACACTCAAAGACGCGTTATCGATTATGCAATCAGGTGATCGCATGGGCGTTATTTCCTATCACTCACTGGAGGATCGTATTGTCAAAAAGTTTGTCGTTTCCAACGCGAAACCAGAAACGATGGCGACGGATTTATCACTCCATACAGAGATCTCACCAGCGAAGATTCGTCTGCTCAATCGAAAACCAATTGTGCCAACACTAGAAGAAATTGAAACCAATCCGCGTTCGCGTAGCGCGAAACTTCGTTTATTCGAAAAAGCCATATGAACGTAACACACCACTCTACTACCGATATGGAAAAACCGACGCACGTGACGGCGGCGGAGCGGGATTACTTTGCGTGGGTCCGGAACATTGGGGTGCTGGCGGTCGTGGTGCTGGGATTCTTTTATCTCTTGTGTTTGAATTCATTGGCGACGCGAGGATTCGCGCTTGAGGAATTGAAGGCAGATCGGATGGAGATTCAAAAAGAAACCGAGGCGTGGGATATTGCGCTGGCAATTCCGGCGAGTTTGTATGCGTTGCAGAGTTCGGAACAGATTCAGGAAATGGAAAGCGTGCTGAGTGACCGGAGTTATCTGTATATCCAAGGTGGGCAAGTGGCGATGAGTAATGAATAATGAAGAGTGAAGAGTTAATAATGTTAACAAGGGCGTATGCGGTTGTCGAAACCGGCTCAAATCTTCAATCTTCAATTTTCCTTTCCCAGTTCGAACTCGAGTTCGAACTAGAGTTCGAACTGGAGTTCGAACTCGGAATCCTCGGAATTCCGGAATCGTTTGAAATCGTTCGGAATCGTTCGGAATCGTTTAATAAAATCTTTAGATTGCGCTACACTTCGCACTGATGCGATTTTTGAATTTTGTGGGAAGACAATTTAACAAGGCATTTCTCACGCCTGCTCGGGCTATGAAACGGCGGTATTTGCCGCTTCTTTTGATTTATTTTTCCTATGGGTTGGCAGGATTTAGTGCGATTGCACTGAGTTTCTGGGAAAAAGAAAGTTTGTCGTTGTCCGCCGAACAACTCATTTCCATTTCGGTCTGGGTTATGGTGCCGTGGACGCTCAAAATGGTATTTGGGCAGATGGTGGATGCGGTGAATTTATTTGGAAATCGGCGGAAGTCGTATATTTTTCTCGGAGCGTTTCTGATGATCATTGGATCAGTGCTTCTGGCAGGACTGGCGGGACGGTATGAGTGGGTAATGTGGATTGGAAATGAATACGTGTTATATTTGCTTTCAGCGATATTTATGACGTTTGGATTCGTCATTCAGGACGTGACGGCCGATACCATGACCACCGAAGTCGTGGATCGAATGGAAATAAAAAACGGAAAACAAGTTTTGCGTTCTGACAGCGCCGTGCAATCAGAACTCTCGATGGTACAACTGCTGGGGCGATTGGCGCTCAGTTTGGCAGCATTCTCCGTAGCGGGACTGGGAGGATGGTTAGCGCAGAATTTGCAATACGAAACCATCTTTTGGATGACACTCGCCATCCCTTTTATTTCTTGTGTTGGGGTGCTCTTCGTCCGTCTTGAAAAAGTCGAAAACCACGAACGCAAACCACTCAATAAACAGATTCTTTTTTGGGGACTCGTGTTTGCTGTTTTTTCCGTGGCGATGGCGGTTTCCGATCTTCCATTTTCTCAAGAGATTGTCTTTGGCGTGTCACTGGTATTGCTTTCCGCCATGATGTGTTTGATTACCAAAGATCTTCCGCGATCAAAATTTCGGATATTGGCGCTGACACTGCTGGTATTATTTCTCTACAGAATTACGCCTTACACAGGACCTGGGTTGCAGTGGTGGATGATCGACCAGTTGGGATTTGATCAGATGTTTTTTGGAGTCTTGGCGCAACTCGGAGCGCTTGTAGCGTTACTGGTACTCTGGTTTTTCTCGGACTTTATTGCGAATAAACCGATTCGGTCGGTGCTGATTTTTCTCGTGTTTATGGATGCGATTATGTCTTTACCAGAATTGGGATTGTACTTCGGACTCCATGATGCATTGGGGATGAGTGCGCAGTCGGTGGCGTTATTCGACACGGCTCTGGGAAGTCCGTTGGTGAATATTTCCATGGTGCCACTTCTCGCACTTCTTGCCTTCTACGCACCGGCGGGATATCGCGGAACGTGGTTTGCGATTGGGGCATCGCTTATGAATTTGGCCTTGTCGGGAGGACGGATTTTGACGAAATATTTAAACGAAATATTTGTGGTGACGCGAGAGGTAATTGATGAACAGGGGGCGGTTCTGGTTTCGGCGGATTATAGTGATTTGGGAATATTGATGATTGTAAGGACGGTATTTGCTTTTATTATCCCGCTTTTGGCGATACTCCTCTTCCTGCGAAAAACACCACGAATTTCTCCGGAATTCGTTCAAGAAGATATCTCAGAACAAGCCCCTATTCCACCGCAGAAGAGAGTGGAGGAGTGATGCCAAAATTTCTTGCTATTTTGTATTAAATGAGGTGTAATAATCTTGAAATTTATTTATTCAATGAAGAATATTCGCTTTATCGGTAACGGTTTCTCTCAGTCAAATGGACACTTCTTGTATCAGAAAGCACGTCCAGGTGATGCTCAAGATTCTGCAGAGGCGGCAACCCCAAATGCGGACACTTCAAAAAAATCGCCAGGGGTTCAAGTGAAGGAAGAAAAAGTATACAAAGAAGCAAAAGATATTGAAAATAAGATCAAAGATGAAGCTATTTATAAAAAACATGAAAAACTTTGGAATGAACGAAAGAGTTATTATGTGAAAAATGCAGAGGAATTGAAGTCGGTTATTCGGCATTCATTGAGTCATCTTGATGATGTTTTTGAAGATGCGGAAGATTTGAAAGCTTCCGTTGATCGCTTTTATGACCGTGTTCTTTCTCAACAAGAATGTGCAGATTTATACTCCTTTATTGAGCATGGGTGTTCTGAAAAAGAGGCGAAAGATCGGAAGGAAGATGCGTCGTATTTACAGAGAATGCTTAATAAAATAGCGAGCTCTCCGAGTGATACGGATAATGATCAGTTAACAGGAATTTTGGAATCAAATAGTTCCAAAAAGGGAGGAATCGATAATATGTGGGGAATCGTAACCGCGAGGGCGGCACGGTCTTTGGTTATTCGAAAAATCAAGAAAATTATTGGGAAAACAGAAAAACAAGATGATGACAAGGATTCGTCTAATTTGGCAACGGGACTAATACAAGGATTTAAAAAAGTAGTTGGCACTCTGAAACCAAAACCAGGAGACGATGATGCGATTATAGACCCAAAAGAAAAACCAGGAGACGAAAATCTAGATGACAAAATCGTTCCAATCGTAAATCCAGAGGACAAAGGTGGTTCTCGTGAAAAAGAAGAATATTCCCCAATAGAGGGGATAGATCCAGGATTTGATAAAATTCAACCGGGACCGATGGAAACACCACCACCAGTGGTTGAATATAAAAGAGGGAAAACCACACTTACAATAAAACATGATTTCTTGAATCTAGAAAACAAACAATGGGAAAATTTTGATCGTTTGACCAGACCAACGAGTACACTTGGAAGTTTCAATAAATTAGGAGATTTTTCTGATGGATTTAAAACAGAATATTTTGATAAAGGGAATTTTTGGGGAAATGATACTGGTAATGGTATTTCTTATACAGGAGAGCTTCGTGATTGGAATACCCTTGATGACCTTGGAACAGGACCTGATTATCGAGTAAAATTCGGTGATTATGATATCAATTTTGGTTATAATCGTGGTCCTGGTGGCATACGAAAAGTATTAAACGATTTTAAATTAAATTATAACGGTAAAGAGGGAAATATAAATGTTACCGCTGCAGAAGCAGGGCGAGATATTACTCCATTTGATAAAAATGATCCTACGAGCGAAGGATACAAACGTTGGATTACTGATTTGAAAGTGAATATGTTTAATGAAGTAAAACTTGATATTGGGAGTTTCTATAAAACAGAAACACCAAAGGAGGTTTCGGCAAGTGTGCGTGATGTACATATGGAGATTGGAGGATGGAAACTTGATGCGGAAGGTTTGAGTGGAGCATTTCAAACACCAAATGCGGATTTTGATTTATCAGAGATTCTTAAGGATATTAAGGATGGAAAAGCGGGAATGAGTGATCTTATGGAGCGTTTGAGTTTTGACTCTGGTGTCGTGAGTTTGGTAAGTCCAGATGGGGCAACGCGACTTCTCTATGATGGGGCTAATATATTCTACAATAATTTTAGAATTTTTAGAGATGAGAAAGGGAATTTCAACTTCTTGGATATGAACAATCAAGGAGCTCGATTCAATGGAGGATTTGAATCTTATACTATCGTGAATGGGCAAAGCATGTCAACCGGTGCTTTTTTGGACACATTAATACATGGCGGTGCAGACATAATGTTAAATTCTCCTGAGGTGGAACATCGGACATCTGTTTTTGGAGGGGCTCTAGTTTTTAATACTGAAGTTGGATCAAATCTTTCAGAGGAGAAAAGGGATAAATGTGGGATGGAAATTAGAAATACTTTTAAGTCAATGTTTGAGAATGTGTCCGATTTTTCCAAAATTATGAAAGAGGGGAGTGTTGGGAATATGATTGAAGAGGGGGGGAAATTGAGAGTGAATTTAGAAGGTCAATATATGGATTTAATAGATTATGTGAAGAAGGAAGGAGGAATTGAATTGGAAAATTGGGAAGTGAGTTTTGACTTTGAAAAACTCGCAGAAAATTTTGAACTTATCGGAGAACAAGGAGCGGCAAATGCTCTTTACTCTTTGAAACTTACTTTTGAAGCGATGGGGAATACTTTTGGTAAAGTTACTCTTAACCAAGAAGTTCTGGATGGATACAAGGCAGCGGAAAACAAAGGAGATTATGCTATGCAACACCTTGGATGGGGGGCTAACATGAAAGAAGTGAAAAATAATATGCTTGATCAGGCAAAAGTGCAATTTGGATCTATTATTTTGGAGCAACCTATGAATACGATGATGGATGTTCTTTCTGCGACGAATGGTGGATCGGCAGAAGGATTGATTTTGTCCGAAAAGGAGTTCACTGCCTATTATAATTTTATGAAAAAAGCAGATACGGGATGGAATCTTCTGGCCTATGTTAATGGAGATATTGGGGAAAGTAATACGGAGACAGTATATGTTCAAGGACCTTCTAAGAAACCAAACGAAAAAGAACAATTCCTTTTCGGAGCAGATCATAATACAAAACTAACAGGAGGACTGCTCGTTACTAAAGTGATTTTGGATAAAAAAGGATCAACGCTTAAAGGAATAATGGGCGTAGGTGGAAGTATAAACACCATAAGCAATGCTCAGTTGGCAGTTACGGATGGAGAAAATACGTATTCTATAGCAAGTGCAGATAAACTTTTGGGGCTTGGACAGGGGCTTGGTCTTGGTAATTTCGAGGACGAAAGAGCATTTCTTGATAATGCAGAAAAGAACGGAGTTTTTGCTCTGAATACTACTATTGGTTTAGATTTTCAACAAAGAATCGGAGGAAGAACAACACTGGGAACAACGGCTTTATTATCAGGAACTCCACAGAAAGGAATGCCACTCGCTTTGAAATTGAATTTACGGGCGGAACAAGAGTTTAATATTGGAAGTTTTCCGGCAACGATGGGAGTGCAAATGAATACGAGCAATCTCTTGAATGGACAGGCGAAAGAGTATAAGAGTGGCGCCGCAGCGGAACTCATTCTGAGAGTGAATCTTCAAGGAAATAAAGATCAATATTTAAAGAATGGGAAATTGAGACAAATGATTAATAGAATCTTTTAAAAAAAGTATAATAACTAACCTCCCATGCAAAAACACCACTTCTTATCCCTTTCAAAACTGAAACTTTTCAAAGAAATTAAAAAAGTGGTGCTTTTCAAGATGGATCGCAATATTATCACGCCAGAAAGAGCTGATGAGATTTTTGTTTTTGTGAAAAAATCAATTATGCCGCTTGAAAACCGGGATGAAATGCGGAACTATCCAGAGACATTGCTTGCGGAATTTCCAGAACTGCATCCGGTGGTTATCAAACTTGATTTCGAAGAACGGGAACATATTGATAAAGTTCTCGCTCTCTTTGTGGAGAGTATTTTTGAGAAAGGGGATTTTGATCTTGCAGAAGTCATTTTTGAGGAGATTCAGCGGTTTCATGAAGGGAAAGGGAAAGATGTTGAAGATATTCGAAAGATTCAACCGGAAGTGTTTGACAAGATTGCGGAGAAGTTTGGAGAGGGGGAATAGAAGATTTGGAAATTCGAGTCCGGACTGGGAAAAGCGCAAGAAGGGAAGTGTTTTTTGTGGAGAAAGATCTTAAAATCATCCAACCCCGGGGTTGTTTTTTTTAATCCTGTTTCTGAAAAAATTGTTAACAGCGGAATTAATTCCGCTGTTAACAATCGAAAGGAATCTTGGGGCGGAGCTGGTGTAGCGGAACACACCGGTCATCATCCAACCCCGGGGTCGTCCTAAAAACGGGGTTGGTTCGTGGAGGGATTTTTTTTAATTGCCAATTTTCAATTTTCAATTTCCTATTGGATTCCTATAATCGAGCCATGGAAAAAAACACATTTGAACTCAAATCAGGACTCGCGCAGATGCTCAAAGGAGGTGTGATAATGGACGTAATGAACGTCGAACAGGCAAAGATAGCCGAGAACGCTGGTGCGGTCGCTGTGATGGCGCTGGAGCGGATTCCGTCCCAAATACGGAAAGACGGAGGGGTGGCTCGGATGTCGGATCCCACGATGATTACCGAGATTAAAAAAGCCGTTTCGATTCCCGTCATGGCGAAGGTGCGGATTGGACATTTTGTAGAAGCACAGATTCTGGAATCTCTCGATATCGACTTCATCGATGAATCAGAAGTGTTGACGCCAGCCGATCCTGACGCGCATATCGAGAAAACAATTTTCAAACTGCCGTTTGTTTGTGGAGCACGAAACTTGGGAGAAGCGCTTCGTCGTATCGAAGAAGGCGCGGCGATGATCCGTACAAAAGGAGAAGCGGGGACTGGAAATATCGTTGAAGCGGTGCGACACTGGACGCAAATCCAAAAAGAAATAGGAGCGTTAACCGAAAAAAATATCGAAGCGAAATCGAAAGAATATCTTGTGAACAAAAAATGTGTTCAAGATGTTTTTAATACAAAACGACTTCCCGTCGTGACTTTTGTTGCGGGGGGAATTGCGACTCCTGCGGATGGGGCAATGATGATGCAATTGGGAGCGGAGGGCGTGTTTGTGGGTTCGGGTATCTTCGAATCGAGTGATCCGGAGAAGATGGCGAAGGCCATTGTTCAAGCCGTTATGAACTACGATAAACCAGAGATTTTGGCGAGCGCCTCTTCGGGTCTCGGAACAGCGATGAAGGGAGACGAGATGGAAACACTCGAAACCAAATACGCTGAACGATGAAAATCGGAATACTCGCGCTCCAAGGATCATTCGCAGAGCACGGGGAAGTGCTCGATCTTCTTGAGACGGAATACGTCTGGGTACGTTCTCTTGCCGACCTCGAAGGAATTACGCATCTCATCATCCCCGGAGGAGAGAGCGGGACCATGGAGAAATTGTTAAAGGAATTCAAGATGTGGGAGAAGATCCTGAAACAAGTTCAGGATGACAAAATTCGAATCTTTGGAACGTGTGCAGGGGCCATTCTCTGTGAGAAGTTTGGCGCCGATATTACTATCGATCGAAACGCGTATGGAGCTCAACAAGAGTCGTTCACAACGGATTTAACTTCATCTAAATTTAACAATTTAAAAGGGGTCTTTATTCGCGCACCTCGGATTGAAAAAATAGGAAAGGGTGTCACAGTGCTCGCTTCTTATAAAAAAGAACCTGTGCTTGTCGAAGATCAGAACTTTCTCATAGGCACCTTTCATCCGGAAATACTTGCGGAAACCCGCATTCATGAGTATTTTCTGGGGCGATAAAAAACACCTGTTCCGTGAGCGGAAAAGAATTTGAAATTACTGACTTTGAGCAGAAATTTTTGAAAAATATTGCTCCAACATTTGCAGGAGAAAAATTTGAGATGCCCATTCCAACACTCTCTCCACTCGAACGAGCGCGTCGGAGAGTAGCGCACAGGAATGAGCAGTTTCTTTTTCACAATAAAAACTTCTTCACGGGGAAATCTATGATTTCGGTGTATCGTCCTGACTCGGGTCTGAAGGTCTGCTCTCGTGACGAATGGTTTTCTGATAAGTGGGAAGCGACCAATTTTGGGCGAGATTTTGATGACACGAAATCATTCTTTGTCCAATATCACGAACTTCAAAAAGAGGTGCCCTATGCGGCGCTTGTAGCCATTAATAATGAAAACTGTCCGTACGCGACTTCTATAGGAGGATCGAAGAATTGCTTTCTCGTAAATTCATCAGACTTTTGCGAAGACTGTTTGTACGGAAAATTACTCCAACATTGTACGAGTACTATTGATTCCGCCTTTGCGTACCAGTCAGAGCTCCTGTATGAGTGTTTCGGCGTCGAGAAGTGTTATGACTGCAAATGGGTTTATTATTCGCAAGGATGCCATGATTGCTGGTTCTGTGATGATTGTCGAGGCTGTCATCATTGTTTCCTCTGTACGAATTTGGTGAAGCAAGAATACTGCTTCATGAACGAGAAACTTCCACGGGAAGAATATGAGAAACGGGTTTCAGATTTCTTGTCTGACCACAAACATATTCAGAAAGCGAAAGAGCTTTTTGCCGATCTGAGAAAGAAACGAATCTACAAATATGCCAACGTGGTGAATGCCGAAAATTGCACAGGGGACTTCATTACGAATTCAAAAAATTGTCAGACTTGCTACGATATGATGCACGCAGAGGATTGTGAGCATGTTCAGCTGGGGGTGGAGACAAAAGATCTGCTCGATTGTTCCAATATGTATGACGCTTCGCGGTTGTCATATAACACGTTGGGGACGATGAAGACATTTAACTGTAATTTCTGTCTCTATGTGTTTTACAGTTCAGATCTCTGGTATTGCGAGCAGTGCTTCTCTTGTAAAAACTGTTTCGGATGTGTTGGACTGCGGAACAAGCAGTACTGCATTTTTAATAAACAATTTAAGAAAGACGAATATGAGAAAGAAGTCGCGCGTATCATTCACTCAATGCAAAAAGCAGGGGAATGGGGGCAATTCTTTCCGATTGAAATCTCACCGTTCCCGTACAACGATTCGGTAGCGCACGGATACTTCCCCCTTGAACAATCAGAGGTAGAATATCGTGGATGGCGTTGGGGAGAAGATGTAGATCGAGAGACGAATCCACAGACCTACAAAGTTCCAGGAAGCATTACAGATGTTGATGACGACATTCTGGAAGCAGCACTGGCATGTGAAACTTGTTCTCGGAATTACCGACTGCAACCCCTTGAATTGAGTCTCTATCGAAAGATGAAACTTCCGATTCCGACAGACTGTTCGTATTGTCGGTACGAATCGAGAATGAACTTGAGAAACCCGAGAGCGTTGTATCCCCGTACGTGCGGAGAGTGTTCGGTGGATGTTCAATCACCATTTCCTCCTGAGAGTGAGGAAAAAATTCTGTGTGAAAAATGTTACTTAGCGGTCGTGAACTAATGAAAAAAATCTGTGCCGTGAGCGGGGCAGGATTTGAAATCACTGATGGTGATGTGGCGTATTATGAAAAGATGGGGATTCCTATTCCAACTCTCTGTCCAGATGAAAGGGAACGAAGGCGACTTTCGTGGAGAAACGAACGGAGTCTCTACAAACGGACCTGTGATTTTTGTGAAAAAAACATCATTTCCATTCATCACGATAAATCAAAATTTCCGGTGTACTGCAACAAATGTTGGTTTGGAAATGAGTTTGATGCGACAAAGTACGGACGTGATTTTGATTTCTCTCGACCTTTTTTCGAACAGTTTCGAGAGCTCTATGATGAAGTTCCACAACTTGCCATCATCAATGACAACGGAACGAAAAGTGAAAATTCAGAATATTGTCAGGATGTTTCGAATGCAAAAAATTGTTATCTCGTAATTGGGAGTTGGTTTGTAAGAGATTCATTCTATTCAGTGGATATTAATCATGTGCGAGATGTGATGGATTGTCGATCAGTGATTATCGAAAGTGAGCTTTGTTATGAATGTATTGATTGTCAGCGCATTTATAATTGTGTTTTCTTGCAGGATTGTCAGAACTGTCACGACTGTTGGTTTCTCAAAGACTGTATCGGGTGTTCGAATTGTTTCGGATGTGTGAACCTGCGGAACAAAGAGTATTACTTTCTCAATGAGAAATGTACAAAAGAGGAATATCAGAAGAAAGTTGATGATTTAGAGCTCCACAGACATTCCAATCTCAGTGGGATGAGAGATAATTTTATGAAATTTGTACGAAAATTTCCACACCGAAGTGAGCAATTTTTTAATACCACCGGATGCGTTGGAGACCATTTGTACAACTGTAAAAACATGCTTGGCTTTAATGTTTTTAATGGGGAAGAAAGTAAATTCATTGATCGAGCGGATGCTCCCAAACACTGTTACGATCTTGTACAAACAGGAGGTCCACAATGGTGTTGTGATTGTATTACGCCTGATAGTTCATACATGGTGGTTTTTTCTTCATAGTGTTGGAACTGTAAAAACACGGCATGTTCGGATAACTGTCGGGGGAGTGGAGATTTGTTTGGTTGTATTTCTTTGCAAAGAAAAAATTACTGCATTCTCAACAAACAATATTCCAAAGAAGACTACTTCGCGCTTCGTGAAAAAATCATCGAACACATGAAAAAAACGGGTGAATGGGGCGAGTTCTTTCCCATTGAAATGTCGCCCTTTGGATACAATGAGGCGGATGTTTTTGAATACCATCCTTTGAGTAAGGAAGAAGTTCTCAAGCGCGGTTGGCACTGGAAAGAAGCGGAGAAAGTCGATTATAAACCAGCGACACTTTCGACCATCCCTGATTCAATTCATGACGTACGAGATAATATCTGTGATGAAATTCTTGCCTGCGAAGCATGTAAGAAAAACTACAAGATCCAACCAGCAGAATTTAAGTTTTATCAGCAGATGAAACTCCCGATTCCGCATAAGTGTTTCGACTGTCGGCATGCAGATCGGATGGCGATTCGAAATCCCCAGAAACTCTTTGAACGCGCTTGCGATGAGTGCTCTGCCCCCATTAAAACCACGTTCTCATCTGAAAAAAAGGAACAAGTGTTTTGTGAGAAATGCTATCTCCAGCTCGTAAAATGAGACACGGTATTCTTCTTGTGACGGCGCTACTCCTCACTGCCTGCAGTTCCGTATTGCCGGACAAGTCCGCGAATTTGGAGGACTTTATTCCTGCTGAAGAGAGTGCTGAACAAATAATGTGTTCAAAAGAATTCTCTTTTGTTCTCGATCACTTCGATAACAATTGCTATTGGACAGAGCTCGAACGAGTAGTGGATGGAGACACACTGATCATCGCTGACGGCGTTCGGGTGCGATTTATCGGGATTGATACTCCAGAGACAAAAGACCCGCGTAAACCCCTTCAGAAGTTCGGTCCGGAGGCATCGGGGAAGACGAAGGAACTCTTGTCAGAATCTTCAAGAATATGTTTGCTCTCTGACCCCGATGGAGATGAGCTGGATAAATATGGACGACGGTTGGCGTACATCTTCACCGAATCGGGAGTGGATGTGAATGCAGAACTTTTGAAATCAGGACACGCGAAGGGGTACTTTTATTTTCCCTTCACGAGAAAGGAAGAGTTTCAGTGTTACGCAAAAAAAGCGAAGGAAGCAGGAGTAGGGATGTGGGAGTAAATACACTCATTGTCATGCCGGAATTCCGGAGGAATATCCGGTATCCATTATCTTGTTTGATATCGGAAGGAATGTTCTTTTTGTAATCAAAAAGAACCAAAAACTTTTGGTGACGAGAAAACTCGCTTTCATTGGCATAGCACAAAATTGCCGAGTCCCGATGGCGCTCAAACACTTCTCGTCCCCAAACCCCCAAGAGATAGCACTTTAAAGTTTGTCGACTACTTCTTTTTCTCTACTTCAAACGGGACGTCTTTCCAGTTCTGGTGTGATGGAATTCCGTTTTTATCGATATCTAATTTTTCCGCTGATTTCTCATTTCGTTTTGCGAATTTCTTCACGGTCATGATCAATATCCCGAGTCCCACAACGAGGAGAATCACAGGGAAAAGATCGTTTACACTGATGGATTTGAACCATCCAAAGGCAAAACCTTCAGCATCGCTTGATTGTTTCCAGAGTTCCTCCCAGATAGCGGGTAATTCCTTTGCGAGAGCACCACGTGCGAATTCTTCATCATGGAGAAGCAGGGGAGCAATAGCTTTTATTTCTCCTTCTGCAGACACGCCTTGAATTTCCATGCGAGTCTTCATAGCTTTCTCAAATTTTCCAACAAAGAACACATCACTGAATCCAATCGATTCGATCTGTGCTGGGTAGACTTCAGAGACATTTCCTCCAAACGTTGCGGTTACATTTTGCAACAACGTTGGTTCAAGATTTTCTAAAGCAAAGGCTTCGAAATCTTCCAATGCCGTATCAACGTCATTTACTTCAAAGTTGGTAAATCCATCTTCGTCGTCTCCGAGGAAGATAAGTCGATTATTTTTACTCTGCTCGTATTTTTCTACTTCATCAGCAGGGATTACTTTTCCTCCAAATTCTCGTAAGAAGGGAAGGAGTTCCTCATATTTTCCTTCGTCTTTTGTATCGTAATTCGCTACGAAAATATTCTGAATCGGGAGTGGAATATTGTTCACTCCTGGGAAAATACGAACCATAAAGAATCCTGGTACTTCAGCTGTTCTTGTCGTTTCAAATTCAAAACTCTGCGCGAAAGCAGATGAAGCTCCGAGCAAACTCATCAAGAAAAATAACAGAATCTTTTTCATTAGTCTGTTTTTAGCAAAATAACAAGATTTGTCAAGTTATCTTGGATTCAAACATATAGAGTAAGGGTGCCTTGTAAAATTCTGAATTATCGAATCTCACTAATCTTATAAATCACCTCGGCAGCTTCGGCACGAGTGATTGGTTGGCTGGGAACAACGTATCCACCACGTTTTGTTCCGATCAAGCTGTAGGTTTTGGCAAAGGCAAAGTACGGTGCAAACCATGCATCGCCTGCGACATCTCGGTAGGGACTCGTCGCTAAGTTTTCATTTACACTGTGTCCTGCTGTCAAAATCGCAACCTTCAAGAATTCTGCTCGAGAAATAGTATTTCCTGGTTTGAATTGTCCGTCTCCATATCCTTTCACGATTCCTCGCGCGGCGGCTGTGGCGATGTAATTCGCGAACCATTCATTTCGTGGAACATCAGGAAAGTCGGTACTTCCCGCTTCCACGACAATGTTATTTCCTTCGAGAAGAATCTTCACGGCTTCTGCACGATTGAGTGTTCCGTCAGGTTTAAATGTTCCGTCAGGATATCCTCCCACGATTCCCTCTTGTTTTAAATACTTGATTGCATCAGCAGAACTGTGTGATACAGGCACATCTGAGAAGATTTGTGCTCGGAGACTCTTTGACCTGATCTCCCCGAAATCCCCATTCGCAACGAGTTTAAAGGTTCGATCGGAATCAGTTTTTACTCGTACCTCCGCGACACCATTGTTGAAGTCATTTGCATGAAGCTTCCGTGGTTCAATGTCTGCTAAGTGATGGAGTGTTGAAGAAATTTCAATTCCAGCGGTTGCGATTAAGTTCGCTCGAACTTTCACAACTTTCTCTTCTCCAGGAATAAAGATCCGATCTGTTTGAAATGCGAAGGTTGAATCCCCACTAATTTGCTCAACAGGTGTTTGTTCTACGACAGGTGGTTCGATAACAACGGGGGTAATATCCTCAATTGGTGTCGGTGTAGGAGCTTCTTCCCTCTCCGAGATACCAGAGGATTCATCCGTCGAAGCCACCAATTTCTGATCAACGTAGCTCGTAAACTGTGTCACAAAGTTCATTGGGTGCACGGTGTATTTCACGGCGTTTGCTTTTCCAATACCTTGCTGTACCGCATCAAAATATGAATTGAGACCAGCGCTTGTTACGTCTGCCCACATGAATGGCCAGTACAATTTAAACGGTGCATCAACGCGATCGATTTGAAAATGAAGATGGGCTGCTGTTGCCATTCCACTGTCTCCTGATTTTCCAATAATATCTCCCTTTGTAATCTTTTGTCCTTCTCGTACATTGATTTCATCAAGGTGCGCATATCCAGAAAACAGAGTTGTTTTCTTACTTGGATCAGCGGGATCGGGAATATCTACATGAGCAATTACCACATGGTTTCCAAAGTCTGTTCTTTTTTCTGCCGTCTTGTACACAATCCCATTGGCGATAGCTCGAATCGGCGTTCCGATAGGAAGTTTGATATCGAGTCCTGTATGAGATCCTGAGTTTTCTGTTCCATCGAGAGCATAATTCCCAAGATGTGGTACGGGATAGGTGATGTATGAATTTCGCTCAGTCGTACTCGCGGTATTATAATTTTTTCCTTTTTGAAACGTTGATGGATTGTATTCTGGCAAAGCCATCAATTTATTTTGTGGCAGTTGGTTATATCGCATTTTTCGCTCTGCGTCTGACAAGGCTACCCAGTTTGGAACGTTCTCTACGGGAGTAACGGTTCCAGTGAAGTGCGTCGCAGGAAGTCCGATGAGACTTGTTTTCAATTGAAATGAATAGTCGCTCACCAGTCCAGATCCAAGCAAAGAAACAAATCCAATTGCAATCAAGAAGTAGGCGAGAGGGTTTTCTCTGAAGAATCGTTTCCAGACAAAATGTTTTCGACGGATTGGTTTTTGTTTAAATCCGTGATCAAACCATTGTAAAGAAATCTTTACTTTCTTCGCTTCACAAAAGGCTTTTTTTGATACTTTTTCAACCTCCTTTCGATTCGTGACAAGAGCGATTACCGCTCCAACCGTGAAAAGGAAGATGAGAATTCGAAATAATTTTTTCATATAAAGTGACTAAATCCCTTTATTCTAGCACAAATCAGGCAAAAACTCAACTGAAAACTTGAACAAAAAACGATTGTGATTACAATCCGTTCGTTCTTCAGAAATGCACGCGTAGCTCAGCTGGATAGAGCACCGGTCTTCGGAACCGGGTGTCGGGGGTTCGAATCCCTCCGCGTGTACCACACAAGAAAAAATCTATACCCCCAAAGGGGGCATGGATTTTTTCTTATTTGCTTCGCAAACGGAGGGATGAGAAGCGGGTTCGACACGAAAAATGAGCGAAGCGATTATTTGAGTGCTCGAGTAGGCGAACGAAGTGAGTCGTGAGGAGAGAATCCCTCCGCCTATCAGCCATATGTTAAAGGCAGCAACTCGGTGAGGAGCTGCTGCCAGTTAGTCTTTGATAATTAGTTTTGAGTTAAATCCATTTCCATGATTTTATTAAAGTAATCTAATGGATATAAATCATCCTCAGGATAATTCTTTAATTGATCTTGAAAATTAGTACGAAAATCTTCATTTTCAAAAATTGATTGAAAAAGAGCAACACGATATGGATTATCGTATTTGTAGATTTCGAACAAAGCATAGTATTCTAGAAATGTTTCTAATAGTACCCGATGTAATCTTTTCTGGAGATCTTCAGCAGGAAATTCGTAGTTACCAGTGTATTTTCCGTTGATCTCTCCCCATAAAGTTCGGTTAACAAATTTGTGAGTGTGTGCAAATCCAGAATGTCGGTCGTCCATCATTTTAAGAGCGGAGAAATAGTAACTATCTTCTTCTGTTTCCCATGATTTAATGGATGATCTCGAGAGTCCATAAAGAGTGAAAAACTCTAGTGTATCCTTGCAGTGTACAATTTTAACAAAAAATTTAGCATGCTCTCTTATCTGAGAAAGATTGATACTGTCAGATGTTTGGCAATGCCATTTGTAGAGGAATTCATTAAAACCATGAGTAAGACGTATGTCGCCCTGCTTAGGAATACATAGTCTAAGCTTGGATTCTTCAGATAGTCTCAGGTTTTCTTTTGCCCTGTTAGCGCGTTCCTGGAGATCTTCAGCAGGAAGTTCGTAATCTTCTCTTAAAATCTTAAGAAGAATAGAGTCATGTAACACCATGTATGCATAATAATCAGCTTCGGACTTAATTTCGCTCAAGTTGAACCGCTTGTTTTCTTTGGATTCTTTGTCCATTATGCTCTTCATAAGAACGATATTGCTATCTTCTTTTTTCCCTAAAGAGATTATCAAAACAAGTGCAGTTACAATGATAATTGCTCCAATTGTGTAAATTTTTGAATTTTTCATGATATCTTTATTTTGATTTGTTCCTAAATATGCAGATTTATACCTGCGTTAATTGCTCTATATACCGTGATAAACAGAGCAACTAACGCAAGTTTTTCAAAACGTAATTTCAAAGATCTATCTGTGAAATCTAATTACTTAAAGCGTAATAAGAAATCAACATTATAAGTTTACCATAAAAAATAAAAAAGTCAACAAGGGTTTTACAATAAGAAAGGGATAGTGCGGAGTAATCCCTCCGCCTTCAGAGACTATTGACACTAGTCACGTATAATTGTATAATACAAGGGAATTAATATTTATATTATGGCAATCGACAAAATTGATGATCATCTTGAGAAAATAAAACAACCAACAGTTGTAGAAAAAGTTTTTCAGACATTGAAAGATTCCTATACAAGATATGAGTGTTGGAAAGAGGCAGGAAGTATGGAGGAAACTATGCAACGTTTTAGAGATCTTTCCGAGGGAAGGGCTTCTTTTGAATTAAGTGCAGCTTTTTATTTGAAAAGTATTAAAGATTGTATTTCTACTTGGAAGAAGTTAGGGTTGTATGTTGAACAATACGAAGAGGAAGTAAAAGAGCTTGAACCAAAAATTTTAAAAGCTTGGAAGATGAAAAACGAAACACGTAGTTAGGAAACAGATTATTTGAGAGAAGCTGTGGCACAGGATACTAAAAGTGTGATTAAGTAATCCCTCCACTTCTTCCATAAAAACAATGATATAATACAAAGAAATGACAAAAAATATTGAGGATGATCGGCCTTATTACATAAGAAGAAACCTGGCAGGTCATCAGGAGAACTTTGATAAATTGACTTACAGCCCACAAGGGAATTGTAAATTATGTGCAGCTGTTTACTGTGAATTGAATGTAACGCCGAAAGAGGTTCTTATTGCATTACAAGAGGGGGATATGGGGGCTGTGGACATACCTATTTGTGACGACGAGAAGGATGACCCAGTAGCGATGAAGGCTAACCTGAGGAAAATTGATTGAGGGTGGAAAAAAAGATAGGCTACTTTTTTACTATGCCCGTATCACACGGCGATATTAAAAGTATTCCTCCACCTCCTTCAATTAAAACCCCGCCTGCTGATGTTTCTCTAAATCAGAGAACTTCATCTTCTGTCGATCAAAGAGAAGGTGTACTCGTCCGATGGCACCATTACGGTGTTTAATAACGTTTACTTCGAGTTCATTCGGTACTTCTGAATCTTCATTATAATAATCATCTCGGTAGAGCATCATCACCACATCGGCATCCTGCTCAATGGATCCTGAGTCTCGGAGGTCAGAGAGAACAGGTCGTTTGTCAGGTCGTCCTTCCACACTTCGTGAGAGCTGTGAGAGAGCAACCACGGGGATGTGTAACTCACGGGCAAGTTCCTTGAGACTTCGGGAAATCTCGGAAATTTCCTGCACACGATTCATCGGGTTTTCTCCACTCATTAACTGCAGGTAGTCGACCATGAGAAGGTCAAGTCCGTGCTCCATTTGCAACCGTCGAGCCTTTGCTCGCAGTTCTACGATTGAGTTTCCCATTGAATCATCGATAAAGATCGTTGCATTTGAAAGCTGATCCATGACCGGTCCCATTCGTTCGAAATCAGAGTCTTCGAGTTTTCCTTTGTGGAGTTTCCAAGAATCGACTTCCAGCTGAGAACACAGCATTCGTTCCACGAGTTGTTCTTTGGACATCTCAAGTGAGATAATTCCAATCTTTTTATTTTGATTGATAGCCGCTTTCATTCCCATTGAGAGAGCGAGCGCGGTCTTTCCCATTGATGGACGAGCGGCAACAATAACCAAGTCAGAGGAGTTGAATCCTCCGTTGAGTTTGCTGTCGAGTCCAGTGAAGGATGTTGAAATTCGGTTCTTATTCGCGAGTTCTGGGTTCTCATTAATTTCACAGAACCGTTCGTAACTGGCGGTGAGAATCTCTTTAATTGGGATGAATCGATTCTTGAGAAAGGTCTGAGAGATTGAAAAAACTCGTTTCTCAGCGGCTTCGAGTAACTCCTGTACAGATTTATCTGCATCGTACCCAAGAGCCGTGATTTCATTTCCTGCTTGAATCAATTTCCGTAACGTTGATCGGTGTTTCACGATCTGCGCGTATTGGAAAATATGAGTTGCGAGTGGTACTTCGTTTTGGAGTTCTGCTAAATATTCAGGTCCTCCAACCACTTCGAGTTTGTCTTTTGCCTGTAATTTTGTCGCGAGGGTCACCAGATCAATAGGTTCTGATTTGTGAAAAAGATCAAGAACGGCTTCATAAATGAACCGATGATGATCATGATAAAAATCAGTCGCCTCGATGAAGTCGGCAATTTTTAAAATAGAATCCTTATCCAAAATCAAACACCCTAAAACCGAACGTTCCGCTTCTGGAGCGGTTGGAACGAGTTTTTTTGCAAGACTAAGATCAATATTTGAAGGCTTTGTATCTGCCATGGGGTCAATATTTTTTTGGAAAGTGGGATTTTGTTTTCGCAAAAAAGGAGCCATTTGTCAATGAAATTTGACAAAAACTTTCCCCGAACTACTATCTCATCGCTTTCAGGTCTCATTTCTGCAAAACGACGTGACGGAAATGAAAAACCAAAAGCTGTAAAAACTTTTTTATTTCGCGTCCCACATTCAAAATGACTAAAATCATGGATGACCTGCTTGGGCAAGACGCAGGTATTGTTTTATTTCGTGCTGGAGACAGCGCAAAGGGTGTCGTTATCGACATCAACACTTCTCGTATCTTGCTTGAACTCGATGGGGGAGTGACTGGTATTATTACCAAAAAAGAAGCCGGTGGTTTCCTTACGGACGAAAGTTTGGAAGTAGAAGCAACTGTTGAAGCGACTATTATTAATCCAGAAAACGAACAAGGGTTGATAGTGCTCTCACTCAAACGAGCTTCTCAAGATATGGCTTGGTCAGAGCTTAACTCGCTCATGGATGAAGGTCGTATCGTAAAAGTTAAAATCTTTGAAGCCAATAAAGGAGGTCTTATGGCCAACTACAAAGGACTTCGAGCTTTCTTGCCTGTGTCTCAATTGACACCACTCAATTACCCACGGGTAAATGGAGCGGATAGCGCCCGTATTTTGCAAAAATTGCAAGAACACATCGGAAAAGAATTTGCGGTTCGTGTGATTAATGTCGACCGAGAAGGTGGAAAAATTATTATCTCAGAAAAAGCAGCTCACGAAGAACAAATGCGATCAACACTCAAAGAACTTAACGTTGGAGACATTGTTAAGGGAGAAGTTTCAGGAGTTCTTAAGTACGGAATCTTCGTTGCCTTCGATGGTGTGGAAGGTTTGGTTCACCTCTCTGAGCTTGATTGGGGACATATCGCTGATCCTTCAGCTCACTACTCACAAGGAGACAAGGTTGAGGTTATGGTAATCGGAATTGATGGGGATAAACTTTCTCTCTCAATTAAACGACTTACAGATGATCCTTGGCGAGAAAAAGTGAAAAACTACCAAGAAGGACAAGAAGTATCTGGGAAAGTTTTACGATGGAATGCTCAGGGAGTGTTCATTGAAATTGAACCAGAAGTACAAGGACTCTTCACTCTTGAATCATTTGGAGTAACGTCTCATTCTGAGCTTTCTCTCAAAGAAAAAGAAGAATTGCATGGTGTGATTGAATCAATCAACGTTGATTCTCATCGATTGGAATTGAAGAAAGTCTAAGCAGTAATTTAAATTAGAGCCTGGGTTGTTATCAACTCAGGCTCTTTTTTTTGGATAGCAAAAAACCGACAAGGAAATCTCAGAACTCATATAGAGGGAAACTTCCTGCCGGTTTTTAAAGCCCTGACGAAGGGCCAAAAACTCTCATTGCCTT
>CAZOER010000012.1:0-23237 GCA_964578905.1 uncultured Candidatus Peribacteria bacterium
TGTACGTGGATCACTATAGAACATAGTGCACGTAATGGCTGGGGCGGAGGGATTCGAACCCCCGATGCTGGCACCAGAAACCAGAGCCTTACCACTTGGCGACGCCCCATAGCCGAACGCAGGGTAGTATTTTCTTTAAATATTTCAAGGGGGGCGGAGGGATTCGAGGATTTGCACCGAGCGAAGCGAGAATGCCAAATCCCTCTAGCGAATCCCGCAAAGCGGGATGAAGTGACGAGTACCCCCGATAGTAGACGAACGAAGTGAGTCGTAAGGAGAGTACCCCCGATGGTCAGTATTTTTTTAGAGTATTCTCCCTCTAGCGACCCCGCTCTGCGGGGGAAGTGACGAGCACGCAGGGTAGTATTTTCTCCAAATATTTCACCCCCATCAACTAGGATACGTATCCTAAGGATACGTATCCCGTTTCGCACCCCATCCCCATTGACTTTTCCCGCTTTTTGACTAGAGTCTCGGGGATATGAAATTCGAAAACTTAAATCTCATCGCGCCGATTCTCAGTGCGATAAAATCAAAAGGATATACCACTCCTACTCCCATCCAAATGCAGGCGATTCCGCCGATCTTGGAGGGGCGAGATATTATGGGATGTGCGCAAACCGGAACGGGGAAGACTGCTGCCTTTGCGATTCCCATGTTGCAGAAACTCTATGAAAACAAAGTCTCTGGAAAATGGCCACGAGGCATCAAAGTGCTCATTGTGACGCCGACAAGAGAGTTGGCGATTCAGATTGGCGAGAGTTTTACCGAGTATGGAAGAGGTTTGGGATTGGACCATGCGGTTGTGTTTGGAGGGGTGAAACAGCACGCACAAGTACGAAAACTGAAGAAGGGCGTTGATATTGTTATCGCGACTCCGGGGCGACTCCTCGATTTACAAAACCAAGGATACGTTCCTTTGCAGAATCTCAAATTCTTCACACTCGACGAAGCGGATCGAATGCTTGATATGGGATTCGTTCATGACATCAAGAAACTTATTAAAAAAATTCCGCCACACCGACAATCGTTATTTTTCTCAGCAACGATGCCTGATTCAATCATCAAGCTGGCAAATAGCATGCTCACGAACCCCGTTCATGTATCAGTGACGCCCGATGCGCCCACGGCTGAAATGGTTGATCACTCAATGTACATGGTTGAAAAAGCGAAGAAAAAAGACCTGCTTCGCCACGTGCTTAAAGATCCGGCTATTCCCTCAGCGCTTGTTTTCACCAGAACGAAACATGGTGCTGACAAACTCGCAAAATTCCTGAACGTATCCGGAATAAACACCGAAGCCATCCATGGAAACAAGTCTCAGAACGCTCGGCAAAAAGCGCTGCAAAACTTCAAAGCAAATCAAACCCGTGTGCTGGTCGCCACTGACATCGCGGCACGAGGAATCGATATTAAGGAACTCTCGCATGTGATTAATTTTGAAATTCCAAATGAACCCGAAACCTACGTGCATCGTATTGGACGAACGGGTCGAGCCAAAAACCAAGGAACGGCATTTTCTTTTTGTGATGAGAGTGAACGAGATTTTGTGGAAGACATCCACAAGCTCATCAATCAACAAATCCCAATCATCGAAAGTCATCCCTTTCATATAGACTTCGCTCCCAAAGGAGGCGCGAGAAAAAATGACTCTCGACCAAGACGGTTCCAAAGACCGCAATCTTCAGGTCGTCGACCGCCGGCGCGACGAAGTGGGTTCCGACGAGGAGGAAGACGATAATCTTAATTTTTCCTTAATTCCCACCCTTCCCTTTTCCTCTTTTTTGAGTGGAATATTTACATGACCCCTCGCTTCTTTCTCGTGGGAATTCTCATTCCCTTCCTTTGCTTTGCGCAAACCACAATCACCGAAATCTCCCCTGCCACTGTTGGAGACGTGAAGGAGTGGTTTGAGTTTACCGTGCAATCGAGTGAAGAGGTTGCTTTGGCAAACTGGAAAATCTCCAACGGAACGACTCATAAATTGTTTTCCGATTATGCGGATCGACTGACCCTGCACTCTGACGGAGTGCTGAATGAGGAGCTTGTATTTACCCCTGATCAAGAAATCGCCTACTTCTCGTGGACGCAATCACCCTTGAGTCTCCCCAACGGTGGGGGCACTGTGCAGATTTTGAATGGAGAAGACGAACTCCTCGATGCAATCACCTATCCTAACACCAAGTCGGGAACGAAAAGTGGATTTCCCTACGCGGAAGTCTGGAACCGACAAAACGATACTGTCTTTCCTTTGGTGTACAGAAGTGATGGCGATGCGTCGTTCCGCCACTCCAAGGGATTTGAGAATTACTCGATGCCGACCTTACCCAGCGATGTGGGGATCTCAATTAATGAAGTTTCGATCGATGGGAATTTTGTGGAACTTCATGTTTCGAGCGATGCTAATTTGAAATACATGGAGCTCAAGAAAAAAAGCTCTCCTCGTACAGTGCTATTTCAGACTTCGGATTTACTGGTGGAGAATGATGAACTCATTGTGGTCGAGACTGATCTATCGGGAGGGTCTGAAACATTTGAAGTCATCCTCTATTCGGGGACGAGTTGGGAGACAAGTGAAGATTTTGTCTGTTGGAAAAAGGGCGATCTCAGTCAGTCCGTTGCGAGTGAAGTGGAGAAGAAAGTGGCGAAAGGTGTGTGGTCAGGTGAGTGCGTTAACATTGAAGCCCGAGTGGAGAATGAATCGTTCGCACGCGATAGAAATGAGACTAATACTAAGGAAGATTTCCTGCGCCACTATCTCGGTTCACGAGGTGTAGAAAATTCGTTTCCGAACAACTTGAATCAAACTCCCACGGCGAAATTTCTCGTACAGGGCGGAGCCAAGATTCATGAAACATCTTTAAATTTAACGGGATTCGATGGAACGGTTCTGACCTCGACCGATCCGAATGGAAGCTTTGATATTGCGAGCTATCAGTGGAGAGTGGATGGGAAATCCTGTGGGGAATACGGGAGTGATTTCTGGGAGTGGCGACAGACGCGGATTGGGGAGAGAACATGCGAGGAAGAATCCACCCGCTCCAATCCAGACCGGATTTATTTTAACTTTGAAGAAAAAGACGCTTTCACGGTGACCTTGGTTGTTGAAGATTACTCTGGTGCCACGCACACGTTTACGCAGTCTTTAACGAAGGATCCATTCAATGTCGGAGCCGGATCCGCACCAAGTGCCTTTAATAGCAGTTTGAAAAAATGGATCGAGAAAGAACTCACCAAAGCTCCTCGCAATTCCGACGTTAAAGAAGGCGAAGTTGCTGATGATTTCTTTGCAGACTTTCTCGCCACCCTCGACATGAATAATCTCTCTCCTGATTATTCTGATTTCTCGACCTTCGCTCCGCCGGTTGAGGTTGTGGAATTAAATTTGTATCAACAGTCACTTTTTGAAAAAGAAAAATTTAATTCAAATCAAAAACAAAAAATATCAAAGAATATTGGTCTCGTTTTTCTAGAACCGTGGTGTTTTTAGATAATCCCGGGTTCCGGGGCCCCCGAACCCGGGATAGGGTTTAAATTTCTATCGAAGCTGCTGCCACTCCGCTGGGGTAAGAATCCTATGAAACTTATCCTGTGGGAACCCCACAACTTGTACGTTATCGATGAGAACTTGTCTGTTCGCAAGGATGTTGTCGTGAATTTCCTGCAACATTGGAATCAAACTCTGCACACGATTGAGCGTGTAATAATACGCGGTAACCTTTGCATTCTGCGTTACGAAATCCTGATACAACCGAGACTTCTCCGCCAAAAGTTTTTCAGCACTATCTCCATCAAGCACTTCAATGCTCAATGACAATTGTCGATCCGCTTCGAGCATTCCCGCTTCTGAAACCCTCGATTGTGCGGATGCCTTACTCAGTTCTGAATCGAGTGTCATCACGATTCCTTTCGATTCTTCAAGCAATCCTCGAAGCCCCCAAAGTGTTCCATCAATCTTTTTTGCTCTCAATTCTCTGTCCTCTGAAGAAAGTAAGTCTGCTGTCGTGAGATTAAAAAATCCTTCTGCTCGTTTCGCCCAATAGAGTGAACGAGAAAGAATCTGTGCATTTTGTGCCTGTCTCGTATTCTCCATCCAGTCAGCCCACAGTCCAGCTTTGTATGCATAGTTTTCAGCAAGGACACTTACTGTTGGAACATCTTTTGTTTCCACAGGCGTCTCTACTTCTTTCTCTACTTTCTTTGTTGCTTCCTTCTTTTTTTCAGGAATCACTTTCTTTTCTTCTTTTACATTTTCTCTTTGAACGGACGGATCATGAATTTTATTAAGAGGATTATTCGCTGGTCTCCAGATAACCCATATCAAAAGTCCAATAGCTCCAAGAACCAATGCCATTTTGAGAAAACTCCACGCTACCTTTTGGAAAATCCAAAAAACATTCCCATCGTTCTCAATGAGCAATTCATTTCCACTTTCGTCCACAACTTCCCCTTCCTCTGGAATGGCTTCCTCTTTTGGTTCTTCAACGGGAGCTTCTGTTTGTGCAGGAGCTTCTGTTACAGGAGGCGCAGGGGTCGTTAGCGTCTCTTGTTCAGGATTTTCAAAAGGATTCTCCGTCCCTTCGACTGGCTCTTGTGGAGCTTGTATTGGGGCAGGAGCTTCTGTTTTTGAAGGAGAATCAGAGAATGGATTATCCATTTACTAATTTTATCACTTATTCGGCATAAAGTCAATATTCTGACCCGCGTAAAACGCTGCGGCTATCGCATCAACGCCATCATCAAGCTTCGGTGCTTTCTCCAATTTGAACATCATTTGTGCCATTTTTTTCATATCCGGCTTTTTTGCTCGTCCATTTCCCGTAAAACACTGTTTTATTTCCACTGGTTTTGGCTCTATGATTTGTGCTCCATGCTCGTGAGCCAGCAGGATAAGAACTCCTCGCACCTGTGCTACTTGGATTCCCGTGGTAACGTTTTGGACAAAGAAAAGATCTTCAATCGAAACCACGTCAGGCTTGTGTTTGGCCAGAAGTGCTTTGAAGTCATTAGCAATTTCGAGCAGTCGATCCGCGAAATTTGTCTTCGGTTTTGTCTTGATCACCCCGAACGTTTCGAGTTTCATATCCCCCTTCTCTTTGGTCAGGACCGCAAAGCCACAGAGTCCGTATCCAGGATCGACACCAAGTATTTTCATCGTTCTCATTGTGGCATATTTTGGGTGGAAAATCGACTCAACAAACTTCCCCCCCACCTCATCCTTTGACTTGATCAAAGGATCCATGGATCCCCCAGTCAAGCTGGAGAATGAGGGGAGGGGGATGACAAAACGTGAGAAATACAATTGAAAATAACTGTTTTTTCATCAATAATGCGTGCAACATGAATATCGAAGAACAACAGAAACGATGGGAAGAAAACTGGAAACAGAACGCTCCGCTCTTTGGAACAAAGCAATGGGTCCCCGACCCTAACTTTTTATTTTTTATAGAAATCCCTCTCCCATCCAGCATGCGAACCGAGATGGAACAGGTCTTGGAGAAATTAAAATTCCGAGAATCTTTCTCACAAGGACACTGGATTGCCCCACAACGAATGCACATCACACTCGCCCTGCCCGGACGCATGGGAGTGCATTTTCAGCAGAACGAAGTGAGTTTTATGGAGAAAGCGATTGAGAAAATTTTAAAAGATGCCAAGCCATTTGAGGTAACACTGGGCAATGTGAATTGTTTTCCCGACAGCCTCTTCAGAGAAGTGTTCGATGAGTCGGGGGAACTGCAACGATTGCATGATGAGATTTGCAAAGCGATCCCCTTTTCTCAAACTCCAGAGTACCGATTTGAAAACTATAAACCGCATGTGTCCCTCTTTTATGGAGCCCATCACGCTGATTTATTGAACGAATCATTCGATCGGATGCTGGAACCAGCAACGATAAAAGTGGAAAAAGTGTTTTTTGGAAAAGCGAAAAACGAACATGGCGAATACGAAAAGCACATCCTTCGCGAGTTCTCACTTGCTGAATAACGACCATTGCGAAGCGCTTCTCTTTCCCATACAATTCAGCCTGAAACATGAACTATTTTCGAAATGCCTTCGCTCTTTGCTTACTTCTCACAGGAAGTTTATTTTTATCTGGATGCAGTGAGGAAGAAATCATGGAAGCCTATCACGATGCAAAAGCAATTCCTTCACAAACGGTCGTCAACACGATTGGAAAACTCGTCACGGCAGAATCTCTTTTTTCGAGTCCGCAATATGAATATACTCCTGAAAGTTTAGAGAAAATATTTCTCGAAAATGAATACATGATTCTTGTCGAAGATTACGAATTTTTTTACTGCTACGACAAAATGACACGGACGTTTCAGGACGTAGAATTTGATGGAAACTACGCTGTTATTGGAGCGAGTAAACTCGGAAGCAACTTGGTCGTGCAAGGAACCCCTCCTTTCCGTGCACAATGGAAAGATTTAAAGAAGCTCTCAGAATACAACCGTACAGCTCTTCAATTCGAATCTGTTCTCGACATTCGTGATGGAAACTGTTTTGAAATTGAACTCGATGAGGAATACCTCCAATCGCTTCCTCAAAACAAACTCCTCCGAGAAATCCCAACAGAAAAAAGCGAGTGGGCAAAAATGTGGAAGGAAATGAAAAACTTTACGACTCCGATCGAAGACCTCGTTGACTCCATTCGTTCAATAGGAGAATCAGAATTACAACCAGAGTAAGGAATAAGAGTTTCGGGTACCCCGTCACAAAGATAGCAATCACGCCGAAGATTCCTGAAATCGCAATCATCAAAAGTGCTGTGCGTTGTTCGCCTATTTTGCGAGAGAGATTGTGATGAAGGTGTTTTTTATCGCCTTTAAAGGGAGATACTTTTTCTTTAAATACTCGACGAACGATCACAAAAAACAGATCAAGAATGGGAAGTCCGAGAACAAGGAGTGTCGTTGCAATTTTCGTTCCTGCGAAAATAGAGAGTACGGCGAGTAAGAATCCCAAGACCTGTGACCCACTGTCTCCGAGGAGTATCTTTCCGCGCCAGAAGAGGAGGAATGCTCCCCCACAAATCCCTGCCAAAAAGAAACTCGCAAGCAAGAATGATTCAAGTCCCGCTTCCCACGCAACTTCTTGTCGAACAAGTCCAAAGATTCCGAGTGTCAAAAATCCAATTCCAGAAACTCCAACGGACAACCCTTTGATTCCATCAAACCAGTTCATGGCATTCTGAATCAGCATGATCCAGACCACCGTCAGCCCGAATGAAATAATAGGTAAAGTTGTCAGATCAAAACTCGCGCCCTCTAGGAACGGATTCCCAACAAATGCGATCCGAATCCCGTAATAAAAAACGATCCCCGCAGCAAGTAAGTGAATGAGACCCCTAATCCACACAGGAAGTGGGCGTATGTCATCGATAAAACTTATCACTCCGAGTAACGCCAATGGAATACTCAGAAACCAAAGCATCGGTTCGGTCACAAAGAAAAGAATACTCAAGACAAGTATTACAAGTCCCCCAGGATACGGAATTCTTTTTCTCTTCAATCCATATCGATGTGGGAAATCAAGGAGTCCTAGTGCTGGAAATATTTTTACCGCCCCCCATGTGAGAATGAGAGATAAAACAAATCCGATCAGAAAAAGGAATGATAATTCCATCGAGCCGATTATTAGTTATCAGTTAAGAATTATCAATCTATTTTCATATTCGCTATCTCTCGGGGGTTTGGGGACGAGAAGTGTTTGAGCGCCAACGGGACTCGGCAATTTTGTGCTATGCCAATGAAAGCGAGTTTTCTTGTCCCCAGAACTTTTTGGTTCTTTTTAGTTATAAAAAGAACATTCTTTTCGATATCCATCCACAATAAAAGAAGGGATTCCTCCGTTTCAGTCGGAATGACAGGAATGAATTTTTTAGCTTTCTAACTGTCCCATCGCCACGATGTCATCATGTCGCCCTGCCATTTGGTAGAGCCACTGTAATCGTGCCATTATATTTTTTGGAGTGGTGAGAAACGCTTCCGAGTGGAGAATTGAAAATACTTCTCGTGAAACTTCAGCCTGAATTTTTCGTTGAAGCTGAATCCGAATTTCTCGCGGAACACGGTCGAGCATGTAGAACGCTTTTTGCGATAATTTCTGATCTTTTCCAAAAAGAATGTCCACCAATCCTGGAAGTGATCGAGCATCTCCAAGTTTCGCAAGCGCCACAAGTGCGTGCAATCGAAGATTGTCTGACTCGTGATTCATGAATTCGTGCAATGTGTCTTTTTGCATTTTATCTTGCACCTCCCCAATCGCATACAGCGCTGAAATCTGATGCTTCACTTGTTTGTTCGCTATCAATTCTTGCAAGATCGCTCGCAGTGGTTCTTTTTCTTCAAATTTCCAGAGCGCAATCACCGCATGTGATTTAATTCGTGGATCACGGTACTCAAGATACTTTCGTACATAGAAAACAATTTCCGGATCATCAAACATTCGGCATGAACGAAGATACACTGACTTCAATTTATCGTCTGCCTTTCTCATGTTCTTTAAGAAGAACGGAGCCACCTCATGATTCGGAGAATGCTTAAAGATATTCATCACCAGTAACTTTTTGAAGTGAGGATGTTTTGCTTTCGCAAAAAGTTCTTGAAGTGTTTCTCGCAGGTGATAGTGCGTGAACGCGTGATCTTCCCAGTACGAAGTAGGGATGTTCAGATGAAAGAGCGAATCTGCGACTCGCATCTTTGTTTCTAAATTTTCATCCTTGTCTCGCAAGATATTCAAGTAGGTGTGCACAACCCGTGGGTCATTGATCGCAGAAATAGTATGGATAATTTTCTCTCGAATAAGATCAATTTCATCTCTGTGCTGAAGTTTCTGCACGAGAATATCGGCTCGATTTTTGTGCCCCCTTTGTCCTAAGACTTCAACAGAGTGCAATTTTCCTTCGATATTTTGTTCTGATTCCAAGTTCGCTTTTGAGAGCTGTGTAAAACTTTTCCAAGAAGGAAAACACGTCAGTAACAAGATCACTGTCACTCCTGCCGCCACGGGAAAGATAAACGCACTCGGAACGAAGAAAAGAAGGAGTACTCCCAATCCAATTCCTAATGGTCTGATAATTCCTTCTAAGAAAAGTCGAATTGATTCTCTTCGATGGGAGAACACTGAATAAAAACTAATATGATACGCCGACTCTCCAAGGGAGTGCGTCCCATGTTGTAAGGCTCTGGTCAGTGCCACCCCTCCGTACCCCAAGACCGCAAGTGCGAGTCCCGCAAGAAGAAGGAAGAAGTACGTAAACATTGATCCGATCACTCCAAAGTATTGCAACACTCGTGGAGTGAGAAAGAACTGAATACACAGCGCGAAGAGCGCAAAGAAGAGATGAAAGACTCCCAAGTCATGCGCGAGTGATTTCCGCATAATAAGTTGCGAAGTGATCGTCTCTACTTTTTCTTGTGTTGCATGTTGCACGTCCTTTGCTTTGTCGAGTACTTCGGTAAAGAGTGATGCCTGCATCGTTTTTGCGGGCACATGAACTTCGTGATGTTCTCCTGCTGGCACAATGTGTGACTGAATCTCTTTCGTAAATTCAAACTCAATAATCGTAAACACAACCACTTGTAAAAGCAGCATCACCAGCAAGTGTTTGAGAAATCGAATCTTTCCGATTCCCTGAAGTCCTTCTCCAAGCGGATTTTTTTGATGCGATATGTTCACTTTTGGCTTGAGAAACGTTGGAATTGTATGCAGAATTTTCGGCATAAATATGATCAAAAGCCCAATCCCCAATAACGATCCCATCCATAACCACAGCACGGATTGATCCGTAATTATATCGATAAAGAAGACCATTAAGGCCGCTCCTACCACTGATCCAATCGTAATCGCTGATTCGATCTTTGGCATAAATCGCTGTGCTTCCGACGGAGAGAACAGATGTTCTGTGAGTCGATGAAGGGCGATATTAATCTGCGAGAAGAAGAGATCTTTCGCAAAAATCACGAGAATGAAAAACGCCAACTGTGTCGGTTGGAAAAAGAATGATCCTCCCACCAAAACTGCAGTTGCTGAAATAAGGACGAGTAAGAATGTTCTCAGAGACAAACGCGGAAAAAGGAAACTTGCGATTCCCGATCCCACCAGGTACAACCCTGCATCAAACAGGAAGAACCATAACAAATTGTGAATTCCAAACTGCTCTACGAAGAGCGCTGTAAGAATAATCCAAGAGACAATAAACCCTATTTGAAAGAGAAATCGAGCTCCCCAACAAAGTTTCAAACGCGAGGATTCGAGTTCCGTTATTCCGAGTAGTTTTTTTATATTTATTTTAAACATTCTTTATTTTTGTCAATTTCATGACTTACTACATGATATTATAACACAAAACACTCCCTTTTACAAGGGTTAAACTAGAAAAGTCCATCATCTGAGATTCCCTATTATTCTCTCGTATTTTTTTTTCTTTTCTCAAAATTATGCTATAAAAAGGAAAAGCTTTTTTTTCCCACAAAGATGACTTTTTCAGCACACACTTTCGAGACCAATCCATCAGAAGGAAACCTCGGTTTCGCCTTTCGCGAAAACATTGCCGAAGGCCAAGAGGTATTTTTCTTAGGAAAATTTCATGAAGACGACGTTGACGCCAAAACGGTTGCCGAGGCAATCTTTGGAGCCGCGGTTGAAAGCTTCACGAGTTCTAAGTCTTCGGATGCCTATGATAAATTCGAAGATGCCCTTAAGGCAGCGAACCTCGAAGCACAAAAAAGAAAAAAGAATTGGAAGCAAATACCTGACATTGTCATTGCATTTTTTGATTTCAATAATCTGTATCTGTCACAGTCTGGGGAATGTGAAGCTTATTTGATTCGAGGAACAAGCGTTTCTCAAATTACAGAAACACCTGAAAATGAAGATTCCCTCTTTTCAAACATTTTGAGCGGACAAGTATCTATTGATGATGTGGTTATCCTTTCTTCAAATAGATTACTCCGTGTTATCACCGCAAATCAAATCGTTGATACACTCAGCCGAAGTGATTTCGGAGAAGCAATTGGACTCTTGCGACACGAACTCCAAACGGCAAGCGAAGACGACACACTCGTCACGGCTGTTGGAATTGGGAAAAAAGAAACCTCACAAAGTGCAGGATTTTTATCAAAAGTAGTATCAAAAGGAAAACAAGTACTCGCACACGAAGACGAACCAGCACCAGCTGAACCAGTTGTCGAAGAAGCGGTTGAGGATGATTTCGATGCGGAAGATTTTGAAGAAGAAAACTTCGAAGACACACCCGCTGTCGAAGAAGAACCACTCAAGGTTGGTGACTTACTCAATAAATTCAAAGGACTTATCGGAAAACTCCCGTTGCCAAAGAAAAAAATAAAACCACAGAAAAATCTGATGGTGATTGCGGGAACGGTGCTTTTGATTTTGATCGTTGGGATCGGAATTAAATCTATCGCGGGTTATGAATCAACGGATACAAAAGCACTGCGAGAACAACTCTCAATTGCGCGTGAAGCGCTTGTACAAGCTGACACTTTCCTTCTCCAAGGAGAACGACAATCTGCTTCTGAATATTTACAAAAAGCTCAAGGATCTGTGCAAATGGTGCTCAGTTCTAAATCAAAGAGTTTCCGATCAGACGCACAGTTCTTGCTTGCTGATATCCAAGAAAAACAACTCCAAGTTGAGAATGCACGAAAAGTTACACCACAACTGTTGGCTGACTTGGGAGTTAAGAATGACAACTTAGAAGCGACCGGACTTTTGGAACTCAGTGGGAACTTATACGTTCACGATCTCAAACAAGTTCACAAAACCGTTCGAAACATTGTAGAAAAAGGACTTCCCCTTTCTGAAAAAGAAACAATCCTCGCGTCTACGACACGAACAGATCAAAACACACTCCTCTTTCTTACCGATGCTCCAAAGGTGGTTGAGTACCGAGAAGGACTCATCACACAAATGGGAACTGAAGACGAAACATGGAAACGAGGACTCGATATCAAGACCTACGGACGATACGCATACATCCTCGACCCCGTCGAGAATCAAATCTGGAAATACGAACGACGACGAGCGAAATACTCTCCTGCGATTGCGTATAATCAAGGCGCTGACCTTTCTCGAGCGATCAGTATGACAATTGATGGTGGAATCTACATCTTGTCTGATGACGGAACATTGCAGAAGATTTTCCGAGGAACAAAGGCTGATTACACATTCCGAGACCTTCCTTCGATTCCTTTCTCTGGACAGAATTTAAAACTCTTCACAACACCAAATCTCGACTTCCTCTACGTACTTGATCCAGACAACGCTCGGATCTTGGTCTTCGTAAAAGGAGAACGATTCGCGACCTACAAAAAACAAGTACTCTTCGATCTTCCTGATGCGCGAGACTTTGTGATCGATGATTCTGGTCAGAAGGTAAACGTTCTTACAACAGACAAGATCTACGAATTCTCTCTCTAAACGATGACAGAAAAAACGACAAAAATTAAGGTATGCCACGGGAATGCGTGCCGAAGGAATTTGGCTCCCTATTCTTTGGAGCGAGCAAAGAATGATATCAAAGCGTTGAAACTCGATCACATTGAATGTGAAGAGTGTCCGTGTTTGGGGCGATGTGACAAAGGTCCCAATGTCGTCGTCGAACAAGATGGAAAACAACAATCGCATTCTTACGCGACCCCTGTTGAAATGGGGAAAATCATTCGCAACATTAAGAAAAAGAAATGAATATTTTTCAGGGAACATTGCGAGTCGAGTCTATCGAAACAGTTGCCCGTGATACAAAAAAGTTTCGATTCTCTGTTACGAATGCCCAGACGCTCGTGCCCAGTGATGAGAAATTTGAATATAAACCAGGGCAGTTTTTGTCTTTAAAATTCAGTGACACCGCGTGGAGAGCGTATTCCATGGCTTCAAACCCAAGTGACGAACTCATTGAATTTGTTGTTCGGTACGTTCCGAACGGAACGGCTTCCGATGTTTTTTGGAAAACAAAAGTCGGCGACACGTTCGAATTCAAAGGTCCTTTTGGAGAACTCTGCCTTTCAGAAACCGAAGATGCACATCTTGTATTCTGTGCAACAGGAACAGGAATTGCCCCCTTCCGATCAATGATTTTGGAAGAAGTGAAAAAGAAATCTCCACGAAAAATGACCCTCCTTTATGGTGGACGAAATGCGGAAGATATTTCGTATCTCGATGAAATGTCAAACTGGTCAGATCAGTTGGAAGTGAAGCTCGGACTGTCGAGAGAAGAATCTACCAACATTAATCTCCCGTGGAAACCCTGCCGTATTACGACCTTTTTGGAAGAAGAAAATTGGGGAGAAAACGCAGAGTTCTACATCTGCGGAAGTGGAAGTATGGTCAAATCAGTAAACGAATTATTGGAAGCAAAGAACATCGAAAAAGAGAAAATTTTTATGGAGCGGTTTAACTAGGAACCCAATCCCGGGTTCGTACCGAAAGGTCCTTTTTTGAACCCGGGATTATTTGTGTTACTATCCAAGAAATGAAAAAAATTATTTTGTTTTCCCTTCTCACCTCGCTCCTGTGGGGCGGAGTATCTTTTGCAGATTGCGATACTGGTTGCGCACCTATTGGCGAAATGTCGAAATGTGAAGAGACTTTGAAGACAACTCAGGCTGCATTTACGGCAGCAGAAAATACTGCAAACACGACTATAAAAGGACTTCAAGACGAAATAAATGTATTAACAAGTGATTATCTCACCTGTAAAGCCGAAGAGAGAAAAAACTATGGCACGGTTCTTACTCCTGAACAAGAAGACGAAATTGAAAGCCCTGCTAAATGTGATTTTGAGAAATACAAAACTGATGTAACGGCCAAAAAAGTATTAATAGCTGATGCGGAAAAAACAAAAGAGGATCCCAAAGAAAAACTCGATTGTGCAAAATATTCCTACACAAAAGCAGCACTCAATCTCATAGGAAATGAGTTTGATTCATTTGATATTGAAAAAAACCTCAATGTTGGAAATGAGGCAAGTCTAGACCTCGTTAAGGATGTAAACAAGAATGAGAATATTCTCAAACGCGTACTCAAGCTTCTTACACAAGTCCTCGGAACCTTTGCCGTCCTCATGCTTATCATCGGTGCTTACTATCTCATCACTTCACAGGGAGACGAGAGTCAGCTTCAAAAAGGAAAAAATATTTTCTTCTATACCATCATTGGACTCCTTATTGCCTTTATGAGTTTCATCGCCGTTCAGTTTGTTATTTCTGTTATCTTTACTACCGCTGCATAATGAAAAAACTAACGTTCCTTTTAGCGCTTTTCCTTTTTTCTTCCCTCCCGACAGTCTTTGCTGAAAATTGTCCTGCGAAAACACCGTGCGGAGGAAATGATGCCGGACAAACCTGTATCCAACTTGTCGGAAAAGATACCTGTGATAAATGTTGTTACAAAATCCCCTTACGAGAATCTATTGGAGAAACAACCGTTCTCTCTGGAAGTAGTGGAATGGATTTGGTGACCCAGTACATTGCTATGATTTACAAATACGGAGCTTCTATTTTGGGAATTATCTGCGTACTGATTATCGTTATTTCAGGAATTCAAATCAGTATGGGGGGAGCACAGTCCGACCTTGTGGCTTCTGCAAAAACGAGAATATTCCAGGCACTTTTAAGTCTCGCTATCCTCTTTCTCTCAGCGGTTATTCTCAAGACGATAAACCCAGGGTTCTTTACGCTTGGTTAGCTTGAAAAGTGTATTTCATTCCCTCGAAAGTCTTCCTCCACGAAGGTTCCTTTATCGAAGATTAATTGTCCTGCGATAAATGTTTTTTCAACGTGCCCCCCTACTTCTCGTCCATCAAATGGTGAATGTTTTGCCTTGGAAAAGGATTGTTCCGCGTCGATAACACTCGACGTTGGGTCAAGAAGCACAAGGTCAGCATCGTATCCTGACGTAAGAAGTCCTTTCTTGTCTTGAACGTGAAAGAGTTCCACCGTCTTCTGGCTTGTCATGAAGGCGAATTTTTGAAGAGAGATGTTTCGTTTTTGAAATTCTGTGAAGAGAAGTGGCAATAAAGTTTCTACGCCTGGAACCCCGTACGGCACGGTGAGGCTTTCTTTTTCTTCCTTGGTGTGCGGTGCATGATCAGTCGCAAAGATATCAATGGTGCCATCTTCTACGCCTTCCCAGAGCGCATCTTGGTCGGATTGTGTGGCAAGTGATGGTTTCATCTGTGCAGAGTCTTTTTCAGTGAGAAGTAGATGGTGCGGGCAGGCTTCTGAGGAAATCTTGTCTGCGTATTCCGATGCCTTCAGTTCTCGAAGAAGAGAAACTTCTGAAGCCAAACTCACATGACACAAATGTACTTCGCACGGTGCGCCTTCTTCTTTCCATATTTCAATAGCGCGTGCAAAAGTCTCTCCCTCCGCATGCAAAAGCACTCGTTTTGCCGTATTGAAGATTGTGCGCCACGTATCTTCTTGGTCCATCTTCAAGTCCCCTGTTGTGTCATTAAGATACAATTTCACCCCGGGAACATTTGTTACTTTTTTAATTTCCTCCGCGTTCGCCATCCCCGCTCCGAAGTAAAACCCAAAATTCGCACAGGACTTTTCACGGGCAATCGCTCGTTTTTGTTCTAAATTTTCAATCGTGAACGTTGGTGGCTTCGTGTTTGGCATTTCAAAGAAGGTCGTCACTCCTCCCGCAACCGCAGAGCGTGAACCGGTGAAGAGGTCTTCTTTATGTGTCAGTCCGGGGTCTCGGAAGTGCACATGCGGATCAATAAGTCCGGGGAAAAGAATCTTCCCAGTCCCGTCTATGACCTCTGCGTCTTGAATTTCGTTTTCAACAATTGTTCCGTCTTTAATAAAAACATCTCCCACTCTGTCTTGTGTTGCGTCAATAATTCTAACGTTCTTGATTTTGTAATTCATCGTGTGCATTTCAGCATGGTTTTCTTTTTTTTGCAAAAAAAATGCCCCCCTTTGGTCATTCCGGCTTGCCCGGAATCGGATAAAAACTTGGCATCTGGTTTAAAGCGCTAGCGCCCAACCTGTGTAAATTCTTCGCTTTGCTCTTTATCCATATAAAAAACTTGAGCGATTCTGGTCAAGCCAGAATGACTGGATAGGATTAAATCAACTCCAGTCCTCGTGCAATAAGTGTCATTCGTACAGGCACTCCATTCTTTGCTTGCTCGAAGTATTTTGCTTGTGGCAATACATCCACTTCTGCCGTAATTTCATTTACTCGTGGCAGTGGATGAAGAAGAATCGCATTGGGTTTCATCTTGGATACTTTTTCAACATCGAAGATGAAGGCATCTCGCAGTCGCATGTATTCGTCTCTATCTTCAAATCGTTCCTCTTGTACTCGCGTATCATAGATCACATCGGCATTAGAAATGATCTCATCATTAAGTTCGTTGAATTTTTTGTCCCCGAGTTCTGGTTTGAAATGAGAGTCTGGAATGTGAATCGCTTCCGGAGCCACAAAACTAATCGTCACATTGTCGAAGTTTCTCAAAATCGTTTCCAGCGAATGCACCGTTCGTCCATATTTCATATCTCCGACGAAAACAACGTTCAACGGCTCATCAAGCGTGAAGTATTTTTGAATCGTGTAGAGGTCAAGGAGTGACTGTGTGGGATGTTCTCCTGCTCCGTCTCCGGCATTGAGTACCGCAACATCCGACATCTTTGCCGCTCGATCAGCATATCCGACTTCTTTTGATCGCATCGCGACCACGTCAGCGTAGCCCGATAAGATACGAATTGTATCTTCAATCGTTTCTCCTTTACTCACCGAAGAGAAGGTCACATCGCTGGTTGAAATAACTTTCCCACCTAATCTGTTCATCGCTGTTTCGAAGCTCAATCGTGTTCGTGTAGAAGGTTCGTAAAACAACGTCGCCAATATTTTTCCTTTCGCCATATCTGTTCCTCCCGACTCAAGTAACTTCTCCATTTCTACCGACTGTTGCATTATTTCGAGTAATTCTTCCTTGCTAAACTGCGATGCCGATAAAACATGTCTCATTACGTTAGATTATAGTAAAAAAAACAGGAAAGAAAAGATGTCTGATTCTCCCCCTCGCAGGGGGAGTTAGAGGGGGTATGCAAAATTTCCATATTAAGGAACTCTCTCGATACCCCACACCGTCCCCCCTGCAAGGGGGGAAATATTGTTTTCTCATTTGACATTCCTTCGTAAAACAATACATTCCACCCGATTATTTCTATGTGTTTGGGCAAAAGCATCCTCTCGGATCTCCAGACCATGACTAACCACTCTAAAAATGATTGCAGTAGCAAAAATCGGCGGACATCAGGCGCTCGTAAAAGTAGGGGAGCAAATCGAAGTAGATAAACTCGATGCAGAAATCGGAAATACTGTTTCTTTTGAGACACTTCTTATTTCTGAGGAAGACGGTTCTGGATTTGAAATCGGAACACCGATTATCGAAGGAAAGAAGGTTGAAGCAAAAATTCTTGAACAAGGACGAGGCGACAAGATTGTGGTCTTCAAAATGAAACCACGAAAACGTTACCGACGAACACGAGGACACCGACAACACTACACAGTTATTGAAATTACGAAGATCGGAGAAGGCGCTGCGAAGAAAGCGGCACCAAAAGCAACGGAACAAAAGAAAGAAGCTCCTGCGAAAAAACCTGTTGCCAAAAAACCAGCAGCGAAGAAGGCTGCCCCTAAGAAGAAATAGAAAAACTATTGTCTCCGAAAGGATAATTCTGTACATTTCTCATATATTTTCTTTCTCCCCATGGCTGACGACAACACTCAAAACCCATCTGACGACAATACTCCCGTAGATCCAAATGCTCGCGGTGGACAACTTGGAAAACGAGATGGACATGTCTTCACGATTCCACCGCATCCAAACACAACCTTTGATGACGAGGCTTTTTTGACACTTCTTGAGGGATCAATTTCCCTTACCATGGAAGAGAAGAAACGGGTGATTGATGCAATTCCACGACTCAAGATTGAACAAATTAATGAGCTCATCAAAATCTTTGAAGAAGAAAAAGAAAAATTCTCAGAACTTGAGAAAGAGTTTTCTGATGATGTAGAGAAACTCAAAAAGGAACGAGAAAAAGAAATCGAAATGGGGGAAATCAAAGCCGAAGAAGAAACTGAGTCTTCAGCGGAAGAAGCCGAGGCAGAAGCCCTACGTAAAAAATTGATGGGAGAGTAAAGACGCGGTTTCTCCTACATACGGTAGAGAAATAACGGTCTTCACAACGATATACGATCCCATAATGATAACGAGTCCGATAATTGACCACATCAGACCTTTTTTAGCTTTGGTTACCGCTTCCGATCCCCCTGCTGAGGTAAGAAGCATAAATGAATTTTGAACGATAAAGAGGACAGCAACCGCGGCTGCAAGTCCTGTGAGGGCTGTCGAAATTCGTTGAATATACCACGTAATAATAAAAGGTTTCCCCGAAAGGGTTGATACAATTTGTTGTTCTATTGGAGCACTGGGGCTACTTGCCGGCTCTATTCCCGCTCCAGGCAAGTGCTCTGGATGGTGGTCAATATTGATATTCTGATCCTTAAGTGCTTTTTCTAAAGAATATCCCGAGTCAGCATCACATGTTCCAGATACTCCAAAAAGAAGAATGAGGGGGAGAATTGCCAAAAATATTTTTTTCATGTGGAAAGAAGAAAATAAAGAGCTTTCATTATGGAATAACTGAGTACCACAAAGAGGGCTCCCATGAGGGTATAAGTAAAAATATCTTTTGCCTGGGACAACTCTTCTTCATTACTCCCTGCATAAACAAATCGAATTCCCGCATAAATCATCGCCACCATAATAAGTGGTGCTACAAATTTCAAAAGGATATTGATCAAATGAGGAATGTAATTCATCAATAATTTTTCACCAGCTTCGCCTTTTCCATCCATATTCACTCCAACGATTCCATCTACTTGTGGATAAATTCCTTTTTTGTCTCCATCGATCTCATTCTTCCAACTTGGAAACAATGAATCACCCCCAATTGAAACGTTCTGCATTACATCCTTAAATTTTACTGCCTCAGCACTCCCTCCTAAGAGGAAAAGAAAAAGAACAATAAGGACTATTTTTTTTATCATAAAGGTGGGCCAGAAATATCAATACCAATAACAAATTTAACAATCACAAATCCCATCACCGCAAAAATAATAGCCAAAAGTGACCAAAAGATAATATCTTTTGCTTGCTTCACTTTTTCAGAATCCCCAGCACAGAGAATGTAATTTATTCCTGCAATAATCAGCATGATTACCCCTATCATTAACATGATAACCAAGAATCCACTCACAAGTGTGGGAATGAGTTTTTGTGATATATATGTTTGTCCAGCTTTCATTCCTTCGTCATTGGTTTTCAAAAATTCCGAAGTTGGTCCAGGTAATAATCCACCATTGGAAACCGGTGGTGCCCCTACAGCAAACACGCCTCCCGTAAGAAGAACTCCTATGCACAAACTCCAGAATAATTTTTTTAGCATGAGATTACCCCCATTCTAAAACAAAGTATTTTGTTTGTCATCCTGATATCGCAGATCACGAAGTAACTTGTTTCAGGATCAAGCGTCCCGAAGTTATTGTTCATGAGAGCGTAGCAAGTGCAGAAACTAAAATTTTGATTCCGGAACAAGTCCGGAATGACAGGAAAAAGTCTTAGTTCGTTCCCAAAATCACTTGCAAATCGATCAAGTTGTTCGGATCTTGCTCTTCTACTGGGATAACTTCTGTATGATTTACATCAAATACTTTCTCCAAAATCTTCTTTGTTCGCAGATCCTTTCCCCCTGTAAAATCTTTCAGGAATGTACGAAACACCGGACGATCTGATTTGTGATTTCCAATATCAATCACGTGGAAACCAAGCCGTCGAAGCCGAACTGCCATTCGTGAAGCCAGTCCTGACGTCATTGATCCATTGAGTACAGACACTTGTGCATTTTCGAGCAGAATCTCTGGGTGAATCAATACCAAATCCATGAAGAGTTGTGTGTCTTTTAAATCCTCTGGAAGCAATACAAATTGTCCTCCGTAGAACTCTTTTGCAGGTGTGTACAAGAGTCCCCCCATTTGTGCAGGATCGTCATTGAGCACCGCTGAGACCACATTTCCATAATCAATTCCCAATCCCACTTTTGCGAGCGCTACCGTTTGAGTCAGTCCCATGTCTGTATTCACGTTTTTTCTATAGAGTTGAAAGAAATCCCCGAGCTTTCCAAAGTCAGTGAGCAAACTCATGTTTTCTGCTTTCTGCCGAATCGCGAGAATAATATCTTGTTGTCGTTTTGCTCGGTCGTAATCAGATGATGTTTTTCGGCTTCGTGCATATTTAAGCGCGGTATCTCCATCGAAATGTTGGAATCCTTTGCGTACGACAAATGTTTGATATCCGTAATCAACGTCTGGGTAAAACGGATCTTCGATCGCTTCGGGAACGAAAATATCGAGTCCTCCCATTTCATCAATCACTTCTGCAAACACTTTGAAATTCACCACCGCTCCGTAGTGAATCGGCATCCCTGTGAATTCTGACACGGCGTCTTTTATAATTTCAAGCCCCCGACGATTTCCTTGTTTGTATCGAGCCGCTGCATAAATCTCATTTACTTTCCGATCTCCAATACGAGAAGGAAGAAATAAATCTCTCGGCAAACTCAGCATCGAAACTGATGGCGTGCTTGGGTTCACTGACACCACCATGATAGAGTCTGACAGGTTTCCGCCCTCTGCCCCATCTCCCGCTACTCCAAGGAGAAGAATGTTGGTGTGTCCATTTTTATCTTTATCCAAAGGACCAAATGAAAAGATCTGACGTGTTTTTTCTACAAAAAATCCAGAATCAATTACCGCTGATCCACCCCAGAAAATAATCCCAAGACCAATCACGGCCATAATCCCAATTGCACCCTTGTGTCCAAAAAGATGAGTCAGTTTTCTCCAGGCTTTATACTTGCTGCGCGACCGTTTCTGTTCGATCTTTCGCACTTTAAATTCCTTCATCGGGCGAATTATAGAAATGTTTCTCATGCGGTCAACCAGCATGTGTTGACGAATAGAAAAATAAGCAGGTCTTCGCGAAGACCTGCTTATTACAGTGCGGTAATAAAGCTTTGTCCATTTTAAATCTCCTCTATTGATTTTCTTGCTTTGAGGCAAGTTGTTCTTCTTCCATTACTTTTAAGAGAACCTCTTGAGTTTTCTTCATTATTTTTCTAGCCTCTTTGATGGATTCTTCTTCAGACATGTCACTTATATCTGGTTTTTCGAAACTATACTCTCCATCTTTCTTTAGATAATAGTCATAAACATTCTTATCAAGAATAATACTATACCACTCTTCATACTGTGTTTTAACTATCCAAAGTTTGTGATGATTTAATATGCTTCTTCTTTCATCACCACTCCAACTCTTCCAAGCTTTATCAACATGAGAATAGAGTGTTTTTGCTTCTACGGTCACCTCTTTCTTCAATTCTGAAAGGGTATTCGTAGTGTCTTCTTGTCCAGAAAGAACAAGTCCTAGAGCCAAACAAAGGCTCAAAATCAATGATTTTTTCATTGTTCTAAAGTTTTAATTTATAAAAAGTTTAATTGCAAGGTGCTCCCCTGAAGAACTTCAGAAGAAGATCTTGCAACCAAACAAAATTTACAAATTTGCTTACCGCTCTGTCAAAGATTGACAAGAACGATACAAATGTATTGTTCTCGTACTTTGATAGTAAACACTATTTTTCACAATTTGTCAACGCATTTGTCAATACAAAATCGTGACAATCTTCTCCCATGGAAGGTCTAAATCAGTTCTTCCAAAATGCCCATAACTCGCTACTGGTGCGTAGATTGGACGTTTGAGATCGAGGGATTTAATAATACCGTGTGGGGTGAGATCAAAGTTTTTTCGGACGATCTTCTCCAATTGTTCTGGGGAATATTCACTCGTTCCAAAGCAGTCCACGTGAATACTCACCGGATCGACTACTCCAATCGCGTAAGCCAATTGCACTTCGCATTTGGTCGCGAGCTTGTTTGCGACGATGTTTTTTGCTACCCAGCGAGCGGCATACGCTCCTGATCGGTCGGTCTTTGATGGATCTTTTCCAGAGAAGGCACCTCCTCCGTGTCGTCCGTATCCTCCGTAGGTATCAACGATAATTTTTCGTCCGGTCATTCCACAATCTCCTTGCGGACCCCCGATGACAAATCGTCCTGTTGGGTTGATATGAAGAATCGTCTTCTCGTCCATCCATTCTGCACAAATCGGGTCTATCACTTCCTTTTTAATATCTTCTCGCAGTTGTTCCATGTCCACTTTGTCATTGTGTTGCGTTGATACGACCACCGAATCCAGACGCTTGGGAACACCATCTTCATATTCGAAGGTAACTTGTGATTTCCCGTCCGGTCTCAAATATTTCAACGTTCCTGATTTCCGCACTTCCGCGAGTTTCCGCGTTAAATTATGCGCCGTCATAATAGACAACGGCATCAACTCTGGAGTCTCATCACATGCATATCCAAACATCAATCCTTGATCCCCTGCACCCCCTGTGTCGACTCCCAGCGCAATGTCGGGCGATTGTTCCTCAATCGCGTTGATGACCGCACACGTGTTCCCATCGAAACACACATCGGCAGAGTTGTATCCGATTTCGAGAATTTTCTCACGAGCAATCTTCTGCACATCGATGTAGCAGTTGGTCGTAATCTCTCCCGCGACCATCACGAGTCCTGTATTGACCAAGACTTCGCACGCTACCCGTGCGTCAGGGTCCTGAGCGAGGATGGCATCGAGGATGCTATCTGATATCTGATCGGCCACCTTATCTGGGTGTCCTTCGGTTACCGACTCTGATGAAAAAAAGGTCTTCATAATAAATTTGTTAAATGTTTAGAAAGCAATAAACCCAGATAAGACTGGGGTCCCCGGAAAATCGAAGATTTTTTGGGGAGAGGAGGAGGTGACGTAATAAACGCAGTCCTGAGTACAACGAAGGACGGAGTAATGAAGTCATTGACGACGACGGGTGCCCTTCGGTTACTGATTCTGAGGAAAAGAATGTTTTCATTGCGCAGTGTTAAAAAAAAGTTGCGTCAGCAACTTCTATCGAAACTTCATCCCATACGAGTGGAGCACCTTTGCCATTCAGTTGGCGGGTTGCTGGTGATTCATAGAGTCGTACCTCTCCTCACCTCTTGATAAAAATTGCAGGGGGAATGTA
>CAZOER010000013.1:0-22679 GCA_964578905.1 uncultured Candidatus Peribacteria bacterium
TCACGGCTTTGCCAGGATCACAAGGTGTGTACGGTCTTCTTATCGCCATCTTGACATTGGCAAAGATCGGACTTTTTAGTGGAGGTCTTGAAGTACCAGTGGAAGCTGGATACCAAATCCTCTGGGCTGGAATCCTTATGGGAATCGCAGGACTTGCTTCTGGACTCCTTCAAGGACGAGTAGCTGCTGCCGGTATCGGAGCTGTCGGAAAAGACGGATCTGTTGCAGGTAAAGCAATCGTGCTTTCGGTTATTATCGAAACATACGCGATTTTCGGTCTTTTGGTTGCTCTATTGGTTGTGAACTCAATCCAATTGTAATCAGTCAAAAACTGATTTTTTTCTCTCGCATTTAGCGAGAAACACTTACTAAAATTATAACATCATGTCATTGCAAGATATTCTCAAACGTATTCTCGATGAGGCGTCAGCCGAAATCAAAAATATCGAGGCGGACACCGTAAAAGAAAAGAAAATTTTAGCAGAGGAATCTGCAAAAATTGAAAAGGCAGAACAAGATAAGCTTGATGCCAAAACTGAAGCGGTGCTCCAATCTGTGGAAAAGAAGATGGGCTCTATGGCTCGTCGGGAAAATGCACAGGCTTTGCTTCATTCAAAACGAAATACAATCACGAAGTCGCTCAACCTCTTCTTGGATAAATTAGAGAATGCAGATGATAAAACCTACGGACAGATTTTGGAGAAATTATTTTCCAAGATCACGTTCCGTTCAGGGAAAGTGTTTGCCCCGGCAAAACGACTGGAGATTACGTCCAGATTTGCCCCTCCTGGATTCGACGTTGTTGCTCACAAGGACATCGTTGGAGGATTCATCCTTCACACAGGCGGAACGGAGGTTGATAACTCTTTCCACAGTCTTGTATTCTCAGAATTTCAAGACGCACTCACTTCATACTTCGCTGATCAACTGAAACTTATCTAATGAGTAGCTTCCTTTTTGTAAACGGACAAATCCGAGCTCTAGAATCAAAGCTCCTTTCACCAGAACGACTTGATCGTATGGTGGGGGCTCCGACTCCAGAGGACGCCTTTCGTGTCTTGGTAGAATTGCAGTACGCACAGTACTTCGATGAAGCCGTTAAACCTCAGGATTTCTCTGCGATCATTGAGAAAGGTCTTTTGGAGACAAAAGAACTCGTTGTGAAAGGAACAGACGATTGCGCAGGATTGAAATTTATTTGGAAACGATTTGATCTCAATAACTTGAAGCGAGCGTACAAATTGAAACTTTTGGAAAACGAAGAAGCACTCGGCGACTTCACAGAAGAAAATGGATTTTGTGCTTTAGGAGAAATTTCACCGACTGAACTAGAGAAGATAGTCTTCGCTAACGAAGTTTCAGAAACACTTCCAAAAGAATACGCAAAAGCTATTGCTGAGATTGAAAAAACATACGAACGTACAGAATCATTCCGCTCAGTTGAGGCACTCCTCGACCAAGCACATTTTGCATTCTTATCTCGACTGACAGCTCGATCAGGATCTTCATTTATGAAGAACCTCTTTGGACTTACGGTTGATTCTACAAACTTCAGAACACTTCTCCGATCTGTATTGATCTTGGAAGAACCGTTGACCGAAGACACATTCATTCCTTACGGATCATTCCAATGGGAAGATGTATCTCGTATTCAAACAGAAGAAGATTTGTGGAAATGGGCACACGATACTCGATTCTACGAATTGTTAGCGCAGTTTAAAGAAACCGACAGGGGAGAAGACAAAGTGATTCTTATTGAGAAAGCTCTCGATGGAATCATGAATGAATTTCTTCACGATGCTCAGTTCGGAGCGATTGATAGCATTCAGGTGCCACTCGCATACTTCGAACGACGATTGCAGAACGCGAAGATGATTAAATTTATCATGTTTGCGAAGTTCCACGGAATGGATTCAGACACTCTTTATAAAACGCTCAAACAACTCTAGATGGAAGAACAGAACTTTAAACTTGCGGTGATAGGTACAGAGAGCTCAATTTTGCTCTTTAAAGCCTTTGGAGCAGAAACATACCCAGTTGCGTCTTCCGATGAAGCGCAGGAGATATTGCGTGATATCGCGGCGAGGCATCTGGGAGATGAACTTCAAACACCAGAGTTTGCGGTTGTCTTTGTAGAAGAGAACTTTTACAAGAAACTTCCAGACGATTTGTTGACCAAGCTAGCACAAAAAGCACTTCCAGCCGTCGTACCCGTTCCGTCTCCTGATTCAAAGGATTCGAAATTTGGTTCGAAACGACTTTCAAAGATTGTCGAACGTGCTGTGGGAAGTGACATCTTGAGTTAAAAATAAAAAATATAGGGAAAGAGCCCCCCGCATTGCGAGGGGTTCTTTTTAAATCTTTCTTAAAAATCGTTCTATAAAGAAGAGGGCGGTCAATTTGTACAAGTACAAATTGAACCGCCCAAATCCCGAGGAGTTAATTAAGTAGTAGTTCTCGTTAGTCTCTTGTAAACAAGCCAAGCCAATAAAACAAAAATTATTGCTCCAAGGGCATAGACCCACCAACCATATCCAGAATCATCAGCATCTTCAATTGAAGACGTTGGTGTGGTAGAAGCAGTCACAGGTTGTCCGTTAGGAGCAACTCTTGGACTGGCTTTCACGTTTTTTTTCTGAACGTATCCAGAATTGTAACGTGCGAAGCGTTTCCCTTGAATCCAGAAAGAAGACGGAACATCTTTTTTGAAAACGTAAGGAATAGACCGAACCTTATAAAAGGTGGTTTTTTCAACATTTCCAAGCGTATCAAGAATGATGCTCTTTTCATTAATCTTATTAAGGTCTTCAGGACCGGCATAAGACATGATAGTTCCAAAATCGGTTTCAAACTCAAAGAACAAAAATGGTTCACTATCCAAAGCATTTCCAGCAGTAACAATTGTTACGTCTTTCATTGATTCGGTAGCATCCATAATGGAATTGTTTGGAAATTCGATTTTGGTTGCTTCGTAAGAAGTAGAAGTACCCTTTACTTTTTTGAAAGTGATAGTTGTGACACCAGCATTTTCAAGTTCGATGAATTGTGCCGTATTGGCCCAAGTCATTTCAGGGTTAGGATCAACTACAGGAGCCTCTGGGCTACAACTGGAGAATAAAAAAACTGCTACTACGAAGGTAGCGAAGATAGAGAAAAAATGTGAAGTTTTCATACGTATAATTTAAGTTAGAATTCATGTTACAGGCTTACAGTGTGCTACAGACGTAGGTTGTAAGCTTCGAAGAGACATCATTGCAGAAATAAATATCTCATTGAAGCTTACAAATTTTAGCCCTCGGGAACGGAGTTCAGAAGCATCAGAAGAAACAAAAGTTTCTCTAACCACTTCATTAAACACCATTGTGGAGGGCCAATATCCGAAATTTAAAAGAGCTTAATTAATAATACCACAAAGAAACAAAAGAGTCAAGTAATATTGAGTTCAAAGAGAGGAAATATATGCGTCTTACAAGACGGGTTACTCAACGTGTTTCCAAGAGTGTCCTTTTACCGTTGGGATATCCTCATTGAGGAATCGTGCCATTTCACGAAGATTGTTTTCTTCTCCAAGTACAGAAGATACTTGAGATGTCATCCATTGTTCTTCAAGGGCAATAGTTGGAGCGGCTTCTTTTACCGCAGGATCGTATTTCATGAATCGGAGTTCGAATTTCCCACCAGATCCCTTTTGAATAAAGAAAGGAAAACCATCATCAGGTCCAGAAACCCAATTCTTATCAATCAGTTGTTGAATTACCTTTGCCATTTGTACTTCTTCTTCTGGAGTGTTGAATTTGATTTTCAATTTCCCGAGAGGAATTGGAAGTTTATTAAGGCGTTCGATGTCTTCAGGTGTTCGGAGGTTTTTTATCGCTTCATCAATTTCTTTAAATTTTTCAAGCAGTGATTCATCAAACTTTTTAAGTGATTCTTTTAGTCGATCACTTTTTTCCATCAAATTTGGATATCGTTCCTTCCAATCGGAAATTTCTTGAGAAAGTGCATTTAATTTTTCTTTTCGCTGACTAAGTTCTTCAAGTGTTTTATCACCAGAAATACCCCCCATATCAGTAATAGAATCAAATACTTTGGGATCGAGTCCTAAACTCTCTCCAGCTTTGTCATAATCTTCCGGCTTCCAGTCTTTTTTTCGATCTTCGTTGAAAAAATAGTCAGTAGCCTTATTAATAGCCTCTTCAGAAGCATCTTCTTTATTTGCTTCAGTAAAAGCATTGGCAATATCATCAGGTGTGATTTGTTCTATTTCTTCATTACTTTCAATATCGCTAAGAAGTAAATCGTTTAAATCGGATGAAGTCTCAGTTTCACCTGATGTTTGAGCTGCTGTGTTTTCTTCGGTTTCAGTGCTCGTAGCGACATTTTCTTGATTAGTATTTGTTTCTTGAGCTTGTCCTTCAAGTGCCTCCTTTTCTCCGTACCAGTCGTTTAAGTTTTTTAACTGCTTTGCATCAAGAGCTACTGTATTGAGTTTATATCCATCAGGGAGTTTCAGTTTCTCTTCTGGGAAAATGAGATCAGGGTTTCCACTTCTGAGGTTGTTTTTATTTACCTCATACACATCTTTCCAATTAGGCGCGTTTCCATTCGCATCTCTACAGAAACTCACAATGTCAGAAATCGTGTCACCAGGTTTAATGGTGTAGTTCGTGAGCAGTACTTCAATTTGATCGTCAATTTGTTGGAGCTCTTCTTGAGCTTCTTCGGTGAGCATTTCAGGAGCGTCTTCTCGAATCTCTTGAATATCTTCAACCACATCTTCTTGAAGGTTCTGAATTTTTGGAACGATTGCTTCATCGACAACTTCTCCTCGAGTTCGTTTAACGGTTTCATCAGGATTAAAAACAACAACGTTATTTCGTCCTGGAACTCTTTCTACTACTTTTTTTATAGTATTTTCTTCATCGTTTCGTGCACGAATCTTTATCTCTTCATTTCGGACCACTTTTAAGTTTGCAGGGTTTCGGAAAGTTTTCACAACTTGCCATTTCTTTCCATCTTCCTTCTCTCTCATGATGAGTTTCCCACTCGAACGTTTTGTGAGGGATTGTCGAACACGAGGCTCTCCAGGTTCTTCAATAGTTCGTTTCATGTAAATACTTCCATCCGGTTGAAACGTCTCAGTCCGATACGCATCATCTGGAAAGGTTCCCCCAAGACGAACAGTCCATCCCGTTGAGAGTTCAATTTTTTCTCCACTAAGAAGTTGTTCATTAAATCTTTTTTCCGGTTCGGCGAAGACCTCTTGATTCAAGGCTCCTAATTCCGCAACGATTTCATCACGACATTCCTGAGCCGCTGCAAGTATTTCACTATGGTCTTGTTTCTCGGGTTTGTTTTGGTACACAAATCGAGTATTTTCGCCGGACTGAAATTGGAAAAGTTTCATAATTTCTCAATAAATCGGATTATTCTACCATATTTCGCCAAAAAACTCAACAAAACCATTGACATTTCTGCTCTTTTCTCCAAAATATCGCAGAAATTTTTTTATCATTCTATGACGCAAAAAGACCCCGTTATCGTAAAAGTATCAGGACCCCTCGTGGTTGCCGAAAACATGGAAACCTCAAAGATGTATGAGGTGGTTCGTGTAGGAGAAGAAGGTTTGATTGGAGAGGTTATTCGACTCGACAATGGACACGCTTCTATTCAAGTGTACGAAGAAACTGCTGGTATTGGACCAGGAGAACCAGTGAAATTGACAGGACAAACTTTGTCAGCTGAGCTTGGACCCGGACTTCTTGAAACTATTTACGATGGAATTCAACGACCATTGAAAGTGCTTGAGGAAAAATCAGGACACTTCTTGGCTCGAGGTATTTCTGCCGACGGACTTGATCGTCAAAGAAAATGGGATTTTGTAGCGAAAGCTGCCGTTGGAGACACAGTAAGCGAGGGAGATGTATTGGGAACTGTGCAAGAAACAACATTGATTGAGCATCTTATTATGGTGCCAATTGGAATTCAGAACGCGAAAGTAGAATCAATCAAAGGTGGAAAATACAACGTAACAGAAATTGTAGCGGTACTTAAGGAAGGTGAGAAAAAACACGAAATTGAAATGCGTCAGTTCTGGCCAATCCGAAATCCAAGGAAAGCAAAAAAACAACGAATTCCAGATGAACCACTTCGAACAGGATGTCGTTCAACTGATATGTTCTTCCCACTTGCGAAAGGGGGAGCGGGATGTATTCCTGGACCATTCGGATCTGGAAAAACAGTAACACAACAAAGTTTGGCGAAATACTGTGATGCGCAAGTGATTGTGTATATCGGATGTGGAGAACGAGGAAACGAGATGACAGAGGTATTGAACGAATTTCCAGAATTGATCGATCCAAACTCAGGAGAACCACTTATGCGACGAACGGTGATGATCGCGAATACTTCAAACATGCCAGTGGCAGCGCGAGAAGCGTCTGTGTACACAGGAATTACAATTGCTGAGTATTACCGAGACATGGGATACAACGTAGCGCTGATGTCAGACTCAACTTCTCGTTGGGCTGAGGCGATGCGTGAAATCTCAGGACGTCTTGAGGAGATGCCAGGTGAGGAAGGATATCCTGCCTACTTGGGATCAAAAACTGCGGAGTTCTACGAACGAGCAGGAGCGGTAGATTGCTTGGGATCAGATGACCGAAAAGGAACATTGACTGTGGTAGGAGCGGTTTCACCTCCAGGAGGAGACCTTTCAGAACCAGTGTCTCAAAACACATTGCGTGTGACAAAGACATTCTGGGGACTTGATGCGAAGCTTGCGTACCAACGACACTTCCCAGCCATTAACTGGTTGAAATCTTACTCTTTGTATCTTTCAAACTTGGATAAATTTATGAAAGAAAACGTGGCTCAGGATTACTGGGACGTTCGTAATGTTGCGATGAGTTTGTTGCAACAAGAATCTAAACTTGAAGAAATCGTGAAATTGGTAGGACCAGACGCATTGTCTGTGAAAGAAAAATTAATTCTCTTGGTTTCAAAATCAATTCGTGAGGATTACCTCTACCAAGATTCATTCAGTGATACTGATGCGTATACAAGTGCTGAAAAGCAATACGAAATGCTCAGAGTTATTACAGCCGTTTATGAAGAAGGTTTGAAATTAGCAGACAAAGAAGACTTCGACTTTTCAAAAATTGAAGAACTTCCAGTGATGCAAAAAGTAGCGAAGATTAAAGAAGTTGAACTCAAAGACGGAGACAAATCTGGATTTGAAAAAGTTCGATCAGAAATAGCTTCTTCATTCAGTGCACTGTAATCAGTTCTTAACTATGAATAGTAAGGGACCCCGCGAAAGTGGGGTCTTTTAATATTAAATTTGTATAAAGAAACGAGTTTGTATTTTTTCTTCATTCCATTAGAAAGGAAAAGATGACTGAACAGACATTTCAGAAGACAGTATTAAATTCTCTTCAAAAACAAGAAGGATTTAATAAGACAGTATTAAATTCTCTCCGAGAATTAAAAGACAGAGTGACAACACTAGAAGTTTTTACAGAAAACCAGTTTACAGAGCAAAAAGAATTTAATGAAAAACTATTTGTTATTGTAGAAAATGAAATCGTGGATCGATTAAAAACAGAGTCAGATTATTTTAAGGGGTATGCAGATGGGAAAATTCATACTCATGAAGTAAAATTTCGGCATGAAGCGGTAGCGTAAACATACACTCTTGGTTACAATTGTTCGTGATGGCAAAATTCAATGTATCGACACCAAGTGGATTTCCGGAATTTACTCCTACACAAGAGCGAGAAAGACAACGCTGGATCGGAGTTATTAAATCAGTTTTTGAGAAACATGGATTTCCTCAAATCGATACGCCACTCGTCGAACGAGCGGAGAATTTTACTGCCAAAGGAGGGAACCCAAAAGAGATTTATGTGCTCGACCGATTGCTCCGAGAAGACGCTATTGATCAGGACAAAGATCAGCGGGCAATTCGATTCGATCACACGGTGCCGTTGGCGCTGTATGTGGCACGACATTTTAACGATCTCACATTTCCGTTTCGTCGCTCTGCGATTGGTCCGGTGATGCGTGGAGAACGAGCGCAAAAAGGACGATTCCGACAGTTCGATCAGTGCGATATTGATGTGATCGGAAATGGAAATTTATCGCTCCGAAATGATGCCCAAATGGTGGCGATTATTGTCGAACTTTTTGAAGAACTCATGCCGAAACAAAAATTTATTGTGAGAATAAATAATCGAAAGATTTTAACGGGATGGGGAGAATTTTTAGGAGTCGATGAAAAAAAATGGTTAGAGCTTTTTGATCAAAAAGAGAAAGTCTCTCCAGAGAAATTTGATAAAATGCTGAAGGAGCTAACTCCAGACAAAGAAAAAGTATTAAAACAGTTAGAATTTGCCGAATATTTGACGGATATTTCAGAGATGTGGCTACAGGGAGATTGGAAAGGGTATTTTGACGGACTTAAAAAATTCGGAGCTTTAAATTCTTCCTGTGCACAAGGAGTTGAGGAACTTGAGAGTGTTTGTGATTATTTGATTAATGGGATGAAAATTGACATGAATAAGTTTCGTCCAGATATTTCTATAGCTCGCGGATTGGATTACTACACCGGAACGGTTTATGAAACAGCACTTGTTGATTATCCGAAAGTGGGAACTATCTGTGCGGGAGGACGATACGATGATCTCGCGAAAGTGTTCACCAATAAAGATCTGCCAGGGGTGGGGATCTCAATTGGACTGACGCGGCTTCTGTGGCAGTTATTTGACGCGGAGATTATCAAACCAACCCAAGCTTCATCCTGCGACGTGATTGTGCTTACACGAGGCGAGGAGTTCATGAAAGACGCTTTGGAAATTGGAGCCTTGCTTCGAGAATCTGGAATAAAAGCAGAGAATTATTTGGAAAATAAAAAGACGGATAAACAGATCGATCACGCACGCAAAAAAGGAGTGCCGATTGGAGTGATTGTCGGAAAAGATATTATGGTGGAGAATTTTGAAAGAAAAGAACAGAAGGAAGCGTCTAAAAAGAGTGTTGTACAAGCAATTAAATCGATTTCATAAGATCCCGGATATCCCTTCGGGATTCTGGGATGACAGAAGTAAAAATGGAGGTTTGACATTTGGGTTTTGTCGCCTAATTTGCGCATGCTCTGACGCTTGATTTTTCGCTCTAAAAGTGGTATAATCGCGAGAAGGATAAAAAAATATCAATGCAGAAAAAATATAAACGGCTTCTGAAACGGTACAAGAAACAGTACAAAAAACATCTTACCTGGAAAAACGGGAAGATTGGGATAGCCGGTCTGGTGTTTCTGATACTCATCATGCACTCGACTTCAAACAAGGTAGCAGAGGAAGAAATTCTTCCTGAAAAAACAATCAAAACAGTTGAGGTCATTCCATTTTCTCAGTGGTCACCCGATAGCTCCAGAGAAGTACTCGCAACAGTGGCTTCGAGCGGAGAAGTGGATATTTTGGCAGAAGTGACGGGAACGATTGCGAAAGCCTCTGTGAAGATCGGAGAAGAAGTGTCGAGAGGGCAACTCTTGGCGAGCTTCCAATTATCGAATGATGCAACACAGGTGGCGTACGACAATGCAGTTCGAAGCTTAGAATCAACACAACTGGCAACTCAGAACACCGTGAGTTCCGCACAAATCTCATTGCAAACAGCACAACAGTCATTAGCACAAACCAGACTGGATGAAGCGCAGAACTACACGGAGGTCTTTGAACAACTCAAAACGAAAGCACGGAATTCTGAAACCACTGCATTCAATGTTCTTGATTGGGCGGATCGGATTCTGAAAGCATCTCTTAAATTTCGATATGCGGATGATGTGGATCGTTCACAGATTGGTGGAAATGATTCCATCATGAAACAAGATACGAAAAATATTGTGGAAGCACTTGTCTTTGCAAAAGAGAAACTTCCAACATTACCAACGTTTCAGGTGAAGGATACAGACTTCATTCGTTATGCACAGGCACGGCTCGATTTCCTTGAGGATATTCAGGGCGTGGTTCAAAGCCTCGATGATTTAATTCGACGAACGGCGTTGTCTCAAAACTTTTCTTCTACGAACAGAGCAACATATCAAACAGAAGCGGAAACATTTTCTGCAAGTATCAATGCGACAATCCTGACACTCAAAACACAAATCGAAGCGGCGCGATCTGAGAACCAACGAAACAGACTTTCTATTCTTACCAAAGAAAATGCGGTTCGAAATGCGCAGGCAGCTCTGGAGCTCGCACAAGCACAAGCGGACTCTTCAATCTCAAGCGCCCAAAGTTCACTCTCTCTCGCTCGGGCATCGCAATCGGATTTGCAGATACGAGCGCCATTTGCGGGAACGATTGCAAACAAGACCGTGACATCGTACGACCGTGTGACGGCAGGAGAAGCACTCTTCACTATCGTTTCAGGAGATGTTGTTCCGAAGCTCAAAGCGTCAGTGACGCGTGATGAACTCAAACGAATGCAGTCAGCACCAGAAAAGATTTCAGCGATTCTTCCAAATGGAGAAAGAAAGACACTAGAAAATTTCTTAGTTGCCGGAAAGATGAATGCGCTAACTCAGAAAATTAATGTTGAGTTCCCATTGGAATCTATGGAAGAAGACATCTTGGTAGGAAGTTATGTGAAACTATTGCTTCCTGTGAAAAACGGAATTCCAAATCTCTTGCCCATCTCAGCGGTGAGTTTTGAGCCAGGAGGAGCGGAGGTCATCGTCATCAGTGAGGACGGTGTCGCTCATCGAAAACAAATTCAAACGGGAAAAATTATCTCAGACAGCATCGAGATTGCTGGAGGAATTGAAGAAGGGGAATTGGTAGTCAGGTTCAGAAACCGAGTAACAGCCGGTGAAGAAGTACACACAAAATAATGCAGGAAACACTTTCTCGATTTTGGACATACATGTTAGACCGATTCAGGGTCGTCATTCTCATGTTGCTCTTTATTGTTATTATGGGGATGGTTTCCTTTGTTACCATTCCACGAGAAACAGAACCGACGATTAATATCCCAGCAGCGACGGTAACTACCATATGGCCAGGGGCGAGTCCGGGGGACGTGGAGAAACTCATTACTCAAAAAATAGAACGAGAGGTGAAGAACTTGGATAATTTAGAGAAATTTACATCGTTCTCGAGATCTGGGGTTTCCATCCTAATGGTGGAGTTTGATATCGATAGTGATAACAACATAAACCTTCAGAAGCTTCGAGAAGAGATTGATAATGCGAAGCGGGATCTGCCCGATACCATTCTCGATGATCCGGAGGTGACAGAAATTTCTATCTCGGACGTGCCCATTATAACGCTCATGCTGTCAGGAGATTTTGCATGGTCAGAGCTGAAGCAATTTTCTGACATCTTAGAGGAAGAATTTGAAACGCTTTCAAAAGTGAAACGGGTAAAGGTAAAAGGAGCACCGGAAGATGAGGTGCATATTGTACTCGATCCAGTGAAACTGGAAGCACAGGGAATTAGTGTGACAGAAGTTCTAAGTGCTATCCGTGCAGCCCATAGAGATATGCCATTAGGATCGGTAACGGTCGATGGGCAACTTATCGAAGTAACGGTGAGAGCGGAAATGGAAACCGCGAGTGAGTTTGCCGATGTGCCGGTGAAGCTTTCTGGAGATACGATTATTAAGATTTCAGACTTAGGAGTGGTGCGTCGCGAATTTGAAAAATTCGAAGTCGAGACCTACTTCTCAACAGAAAACAAAGAACAACCAGCCGTTCAAATTGAAGTGATTAAATCTGCCGAAGACGGAAACGTTCTCAAAATGGTCGGGAATGTTCTTTCTCGTGTAGAAGAATTAAAAGTACGGGGAACCTTGCCCCAACATCTTGAAGCAACGGTAACCTACAACAGAGCCGATGAGATTAAAGAAAGTCTCGATACGCTCACACGAAGTGGAACACAAACATTGATTTTGATTGCCCTCGTGATGCTCGTCTTCGTAGGATGGAGAGAGAGTCTCTTGGCCGCGGTTGCGATTCCGCTTTCGATGTTGATTGCCGTGATGGTGCTCAATTTTACGGGACGAAGTTTTAATGGAATCTCTTTGTTTTCTCTCGTGCTCGGAGTCGGGTTGCTGGTGGATAACGCCATTGTTGTGGTGGAAGGCATGAGTGAATCGATTCATCAGAAACATATGAAACCGAGAGCCGCAGCAGTAGAAACACTGCGCGTATTCCGATGGCCACTTATCGCTGGAACACTGACGACCGTGTTTGCGTTCTTGCCAATGCTCTTCTTTATTTCAGGAGTGAGTGGAGACTATATTGCAGTGATTCCGATTACGGTAACAACCGTTCTTATCGGCGCATTGGTGGTATCATTATTGATTCTTCCTTCTGTGGCACGGCAATTCTTCCTCATTATTCCTCCAAAGAAAAGACGAGAGAATACGGGACTCAAAAAAGTGCAGGATTGGTATGAACGAACGATGAAAAAGATTCTCGCAAAACGATCACGTATGATCGCAGTACTCGGAATTTCTTTTGCCGTCTTTGCGTTTTCATTCTCACTCGTCGCGACCAATCGCGTGCCCGTGGAAGTGTTCCCATCGTCTGACTTCACGTTCTTTAATGCGAATTTTGAATATCCAGAAGGGACGGATCTCGGAGATACAAGAGAACTCGTAGAACCTGTGGCAGAACAATTGAGAGTGTTCTTTGAACCACGAGAAAATGGAGAAGTCTGGCTCAAGAACTTTGTGTTCACCGTGGGATCAAAACAAGAATTTCAACAAGGAGAAGGGTCGACAGGGACACCACAAGAAAACATTCTTGGACTGACGATAAACCTGACAGAGAAGATTGATCGTGAAACCAAATCTTATGACATTATGCCGATTATTCAAAAGAGTATTGAATCGGTTGTGCCATCACATGTGGAGGCAGAATTTACAGAAATAAAAGGAGGTCCGCCAACAGGAGCCGCCGTTGAAGTGCGGATCATGGGGGACGACATGGAGCACATTGTCGAACTCTCAGAACAACTGGAAGTACTCGTTGAAGAACTTCCGGGAACGGTGAATCCACGGACAACAGCCGCGGATCGAGTTACACAAATGGTGTGGAATTTTGATCGGACGGTTCTTGCTAAATTTGGACTCACGCCACAACAAGTTATGGAAACACTCCGTTCTGGAGTGCACGGAGTGACGGCGGTAAAACTGACAGAAGGGGATGAAGAAATTGATGTAGACGTTCGACTCGATTGGAAAGGAACGGGTGAATGGGATGACCCAGAAAGCTTGGATATTCTCAATCGGATTCCAGTGCGGACCGCGTCTGGAAGTTTCGTGACTTTGTCTCAAATTGCGACGCCAACGTTGTCATCAGAACTTTCACAACTGAAACACTACGATGGGAAACGAATTGTGTCAGTGTTGGCAGATATGGAAAAAGGAACTCCTGTTTCTACCATCCAAAAGGATCTCGACAGGGCGATTAGCAAATTAGAACTCCTTCCAGGAGAAATGGTTGAGTTCGGAGGAGACAGTGAAGAGGGAGGGCGTCTGATGCGAGAGTCCGCGACCGCTATGGCATTTGCCTTGGTACTTATCCTTGTCGTCCTTGTGGCGCAATACAACTCGTTCTATCAAGCATTGGTAACATTGATATTGATTCCACTCTCACTCACAGGAGTGTTTATTGGATTCTGGCTCACAGGATTTCCAATTTCATTTCCAACCATGATCGGGATTGTGGCGCTGGCGGGAATTATCGTGAACGATGCCATTGTGCTGATCGATCATATTAATATACATGCAAAGGAAACAAAAAGTTGGATCAAGGCGTACATTGAGGCGGGAAAGAAACGACTCCAACCAATCTTTCTGACATCAATTACGACTGTAGTGGGAATGTTGCCATTGTCATTGTCAGATGAAATCTGGGGAGGACTTGGTTTTGCGATTGTGTACGGAATGGTGCTTTCTACGGTGCTGACATTGATTCTCATCCCATGTTTCTTGGGAGTGGTGAAGAAGAAGATCGTGTAAACTGAACCCGGGTTCTCGCGAAGTGCTATTTTTAACGAACCCGGGTTTAGGAAAAAGATGGAAAAAGTTTTTTTGCCTTTTGATAAAACGTGCTAAAATTTTGTAAAATCAATACAAATATATCTCATGAAAAAACTTTTTCACCGTGTTCCGCGTTCTCTCAGATGGGGAATCTTTTTGGGGATGGGGCTTTTAATTACCAGCGTGAGTTTCGCGATGATGGTTACTGTTGGGACAAAGGCAACAGGAGGTACTCTCACAGCAACGGAGTTTAATCAGATCACGCAGGTGTTATCGGGAGTTGAAAATGTAAATGAAGATATGGGAATTGGAACCACAGCCGTGGCAGGAATAAAACTTAGCGTGGGAGGAGTGATCCAGACAAGACCGATGAGTACTGTCGTCAATTGTGATAATGGATTCAAAGGGGCTATTTATTTTAACGAAACGAATAAACACTTCTATGTCTGCCTCGGAAATCCTGCCGGATGGGTACAGGTTGATAATGAAGTTAGTGGAGGCGGAGCTTGTACCGACACGTGTAGTGCACCGACATACTATGAATGCGGAACACAGACCGTGTGTGGAGCTGAGACCAATTGTGGAACCTGTGATGTAGGATCAACATGTAATGCTGCTGGACTATGTGAAATAGGTGATACTTGCGATCCACCTCATAACACAGCTCAGTGTTCATTTGGAGATGTGTACTGGTATGACAGCTGTGGCGTTAAAAACGATCTCAAAGAAGATTGTGGCGGAGCGGGATGTGAGAGTGGATATTGTGTTGGAGCCACATTTGATTGTTATGAAGAATGTTGGGCAGGAAATTTAAAGGAATCATATCCAACGTGTGAAGAGCTTGCATTCTCTCCAATAGAGCTAAGACTTATGTATGCACCAGACACGCCGTGTGATTACTACAGTTCACAAGGAGCTCCTGGGGAAGTAGGGGTCTGTGATGGAGAAGGGAATTGTGAAACAGGAAATGATTGTTTACCAGGAACTATGACACCTCCAGCGAGTAATTACTGTGAAGGGGAAGAATTTCTCCAAACAAATGATTGTACAGGAGAAACGGATACGGCAATGGGAACGAGAGATTGTTCGGGATGTATGGATACCGATTGGGATCCTGATCCAAGCACCGTCTGTAGCGGAGAGACCTTCACGCAAATCAGTAACTGTGGAAACAGTCGGGACGCTATAGGAACACAAAACTGTTGTACAGATACCTGTGCCTCACTCGGATATGAATGTGGAACGCAGACCGTCTGTGGAATCAGTGCTGTGTGTGGGAAATGTGCCACAGGAGAAACCTGTAGTGCTTCTGGAATATGTGAATCAAACGATCCCTGTCTTCCAGCGCACAGTACGACGGGGTGTGATGGCTATGGAGAGGATGTTTACTGGTTTGATAATTGTGGAACACAAAATGATTTGAAACAAGATTGTGGTACCGGGAGCTGTGAAAACGGTGTCTGTACAGGAACGGCAACAACGGTCTGTGATCCTATTATTGATGGAGGCTGGTCAGCATGGGGAGCATGGTCTTGTGTTAGTGGAGACACACTCACATCAGATGCATTATGGGGACAACTCAAAACAACCCTTATTAGCCCTATTCCAGCACCCGATAGTACCAGTCGAACACGATCGCGAACGTGTACCAATCCAGCACCATGTGATGGATCATATTGTGTAGGATCGAGTACGCAAACAGAAAATTGTCCTACTGGGTCGACCTGCTCGGACGGAGTTTGTTCAACGATTAGCTGTCTTCCTGATAACACAACCTGTGGTAGTATAGAAGAATGTGGTACTTGTTGCTCAGGATTTCCTCTTACAGAAAAAAATTCGGATTGTTCTCACGGAGGAATCTGTGGTGGCTCTTGCCGTGTAAATCTCACTAACTAAACATGAAAAAAATATTTCTTTTCGGTCTCGGGATACTTATTTCAACCGCTACCTTTGCGGCTACCGTCAATAATATTCCAACGAAATACGAAGGGGATGGACTGGATGCTACAGAATTTAATTCGATAGTAGAAGTACTCGATGGGGTCCATAATATAAGTGGACGCATCGGAATCGGAACCGTGCCCGATACAGATGTAAAACTTGATGTTGAAGGAATGATTAAAGTAACCCCTCTTGAGACAGGAGGAGTTTGTAATAGTACTCTTGAAGGGGCTATTTACTTGAGTTCTCTGGTGAGTCATTGGTATGGGTGTAACGGAACGAGTTGGATACAACTCAACAATGATGGTGGAGGTGGAAGCGGATGTACCCCAGATTGTTCGTGTGCAGTGAGTACGTGTGTTGGACTTACGTGTAGCGATGGATGTGATGGAACGTGTAACGGAACCCTTATTGATATTTGGACACCGGATGTAAGCACGGTATGTGCGGGGGTGTCCTTTGAACAAACCAGTAATTGTGGAAATACGCAAACGGCAACCGGAACGAAAAATTGTAGTGGAGGGTGTGAAGATTCCTTTTGGACTCCAGATACAAATACCGTTTGTGTCGGAGGTCAGTTAGAACAAACAAGTGATTGTGGAAATACGAGAACTGTCGATGGAACAAAACCAGTAGTGGATGGAGGATGGTCAGACTATACGTGGTCTTGTACAGGAGAGGTGGCAATGGTTGAGCAAGAAGAAAATATCAGCAATATATTCAGGTGGTTTACCGCGAATCTTTTTGCAGCCGCATTGCCAACAGACCCTATTGATCCTACAGATCCTACAATCCCTGAGAGTCGATACGGGGTACGAACGTGTACCAATCCAGAACCCTCATGTGGAGGAAACGATTGTGTGGGAAGTGCGACGCTAACGGTAGCGTGCGGGGCAGGAGAAATCTGTGTAGGCGGTGTTTGTACAGGAGAAACGTGTACACCAGATTGTTCATGTGCATCCAGTACGTGCGTTGGATCAACGTGTAGTGATGGTTGTGGAGGAACGTGCAGTGGAACACAAACATCTGTAGACGGAGGCTGGAGCGCGTGGGGAGCATGGTATTGCGGATATGCTACACAAGGAAATCCTTCAACGACACTTACGAGAAGTCGATCCTGTAGTAATCCATATGCAGTGTGTGGAGGAGCCAGTTGTACAGGAGATAGTACGGAAACAATTAGTTGTGCAAACGGAATGATTTGTTCTGATGGAGCCTGTATTACGCCATCAACATATTATTGGTACACGGGAACGTGGGGCGATTGTACACTCCCATCGCCACTGGATAATACCTGTGACGGAACTGAAAATAGAACCGTTGAATGCCGAGAATCGAGTACCAACAATGTAGTTGCTGATAGTTTCTGTTCTGATCAGGAAGAACCATTCGCATCACAGAGTTGTGTAGCGGTAGTGGGAACGACTTGCGGAACATCTTCTGGAGGATATACGATGATGTGCAATGCTCTCGGAGACTGTGTAGTAGACAACCCATGTTTACCAGATCACAATACGACAGGGTGCGATGGCTATGGAACTGATGTTTACTGGTTTGATAATTGTGGAGTACAAAATGATATTTATGAAGACTGTGGAGGAGCGGGATGTCAGAATGGTGTGTGTCTAGATGGATCGTGTCCGGCCGTATCAATGGACGATAACTGTATCCTCGCGGCAACAGCAAATGGAGGCACGAGTGGATCGTGTTACACAGGATATACGGGAACATGCAGTTACCGTTGTGTAAATGGAACATGGTCTATGGAGTCGAGTAATTGTGTGATTTGTACAACACATGATCACAAAGACTGTTATGGAGGCGATTCATGGTGGTATAATTCCTGTAATGAGCGAGAAGATAAATCTTCAGATTGTCTGTATGGATGTTCAGGAGCTGGGGTGTGTGATAGCTTCTCTTGTGGAGATGATTCGATGTATGACCAAGAGGGAAATGCCTATAATACTGTACAGATCGGATCTCAGTGCTGGATGGAGGAAGATATGGCAACCGATGAAAGTAATAGTGGAACAGCCTTAACAGAAGGGACGAGTGGAGAATACAGAGTTCACAGTGGCGATTATTTATACACTTTAGATGCGGCAAATAAAATCTGTCCTTCCGGATGGGTTTTGCCTTCAGACTCAAATTACAAAACATTAGAAGGGTATTTGGGGATGTCTTCAACTGAGCAAAATGCACTTGACTGGAGAGGGGGTGAGGGAAACGAAATGGCATCAGATCTAAGTGTATCAATGGCAGGATACTACGTACAGGACACTGCACAGTGGTCAAATGATAATAGTCATCATCTTTGGACGAGTACTTTGTCAGGAACGGGTGCTTTTTGTGCGAGTTATGCGGGAGGAAATCCTCATGACCAAATTTGTTACTACAACAGACAACTCACGAATTCGAGTTGGCCGTCAGGAGCAGATGATCAGGTGAATCGACTCAAACTTAATACAGGAGAACCAAATGACTACTTAAAACTTTCTGTTCGATGTCTGAAGACATCAGGCGGAGGGGGAACGAATTAGAGAAAGATAAAAAAAGAATCTGATAGGAGTGGGACTGTGTCCTACTCCTCATTTTTCTCGTCATTCTGACTTGAGCCCTGTCATTCCGGCCGAAGTGCCGGAATCTTATTACAATAACTCAGAGTCTAAAAATTCTTCACTCAAATCATTCCAGTTGGGATTCTCTTCTTCAACAACATTTATTTTATATTGACGCTTCCATTTCTTCATGCGTTTTTCTTCTTCTATTGCTATTCGAATACTGTCTGTAACTTCATACCAAATGAGCTTTCTGAGATTGTATTTTTTTGTAAAACCACCAAGTATTCCTTTTTTATGTTCATAGACTCTTCTGGGAAGATTATTTGTTACTCCAATATACAAAGTTCCTCTTTTTTTATTGGTCATCATGTATACGAAATATGTCCTCATATTTTTAGATTCCTGCATTCGCAGGAATGACAAAAAAAGGAAGAATAAGCAAGCCAGAATGACCGTGGGATTTTATATATTTTTTAATTTTTACACGAATGAGATTTCTCCGCTTCGGTCGGAATGACAAAAGGAGGATATTGAATAAGAATGGCAAAGGAAAGGATTTAAAGCCGGATAAGTTTTCCTTCTTTGATCACTTTTCCATCCGCCAAAACCTTCAAAAAATAAACACCCTGAGAGGTTTTCGGTTCGAAAGAAAGTTTGTCATTTACGTTATCAAAGTTTTCAGCATGAACAACTCTTCCTTGAGCATCGAAGAGAAGGCATCGAACGCGTTTTCCCATGAGATTTGAGAGTCCATTGATATTTACGGGTCCATTGTTGGGGCTTGGGTTTGGATAAATTTGAATATTATTTCCAAGTTCTTCTGGATCATCAATTCCAACGTGGGTGATTACAAGAGTCTCTTCTTCCCCTGGACAATTACAAGCGACATTATCCCCATGAACTTTTAATACAAGAGTATCATCCGGTATCGGAATCATTATCTCATGACCGATCATGCCATTATCCCAATAATAGGTAAGTGCAGGATCGAAATTTCCGATAGAAATTTTTACAGAATCTTCCTGATGTTCAACAATAATATTGTATGAAGGGGGAGCCGGAAGGACATCAGTTTCATGTAAAAATTTATCATGATTGTCACCGGTTGGATCAAAATATTTAGCAATACTATCGACAGAATTTTTTTGAGTATTTCCAGCGGTAAATTCCGCTGTCCATGTTCCCGCTGAATTTGTGAAGGAATAGTGATAGGTAGTGTCAGGGGTTGAAAACATAGGGAGTCGTTCAGAAGCACCGGTTAACCCCATAATCGTCCCCATATTAATAGTTACCTGTTGTCCAGTAGAGGAGTTTGTCACCACAACTGGTCCTTCCCAGGAATTTTCGTTATGGAGTAGATTTGCATTCGCATGTCCAGATTCATGTCCCATTGTTCTGTGTCCAGATCCTAATCCCTCATCTTGTACACCGCTCGTGTTATATAATATCCCAGAACTAGGTTCTGGGCGTGCTAGTCTAGTAGCAGCTCCCAGTCTGTCTTTTAAATGAAGACAGAGAACGCATTGATTTGATGTAGGAGAAGCAGCAGCAAGGTCTTTGATCTCATGCGGATCATCTCCCAAAAGAAGCCATGTAAAATTAGTGTATGTATCACCAGTTCCTCCATTAATAGGAATTTCTTCAGCATCGGTAATATCTACAACATCATATGTGAAAACAACTTCTGCATATTTAAGTCGTGGATCAGAGTTGCGAAGCGATGTTCGGTAATAATCTACAGACCCTTCAACCAAAGCGAGTGTGGCATCAAGCCCAATTTCATCGACAAGCGTTTGTGTGATAAAATAGTGATAGACAAACTCTTCTGCTACACATTCTGCTTGAGCTGGAAATTCAATCCCATCTTGTGTGCTTTTTAATGCTGTTGACTGAGAAGAAATAGGAGTGGTTCTTTGAGAAGGATTCTCCACATCTAGTTCTTCTGAACCTTCTTCATTTTCTTTGAATTTATATTCTTGCCAAACAGGTCCACCTTTCGTATTTCTCAGTTCGATAGTTTTATGTTGTCCATCTTCCAAAATACTCATACGAGCATGGACAGCTTTTCCTACTTGGTAAATTTCAAGCGTTCCATTTTCAATTTCGGCAACAATGTTTACTCCTCCAGAACTGTTTTCATGCATGCTTTGAACCGTTGCTTGATACTCTTTCCCAAAAGCAGAAAAATCAAAAGACTCTCCTTGTATATCAGCACTTTTTAAGCCGATACTATTTTGTGATAATTCAAGAAACTCGGAAGTGTTTGCCATTTCATCCCTGACGATCTCCTTCACGTCGCGGTCACTGTGTTCTTGATCAGGATGTTCGGTGTCCATATTTGTCACCACCTCTTGCGGTGCTTTTATTTTTTGAATGATGGCATGAGCACCTCCTCCTCCGATCACAAGGGCTAGTGCAACTTGTAACCATTTCCGAACTTCCATACTCTTTATTGATGGAGAATCTTTTTCCTCTGGGTTTTTAATAGAAACTTCTGAACCGACTTTGTTATTTTCTTTCATGTTTTGACAATAAGATCAAAATAATATAATGAAACATTAACATTCTTACCCACTTTTTAGGAAAAGTCAAGTTTTTTCGCATAATGAAGCGATTTGTGACAACGTTTTCTTGGCCCTACAGAACAGTGCTTTAGGAAGTTATAAAAAACTTTTTTTTCCTTCCAAGAATGTTACAATTGCGGTAGTGTGATCTAAATAGAAAAACAAACATGAAAAAAATAGCCCTTTTCGTTCTCGGAATCATGATTTCAGGTGTCGCTTTTGCGATGTCGATGAGTGTTTCTCCTAAGCACAATGGGAATGAGGTTCAATCTCCAGAGTTCAATCAGATTTTGGACGTAGTTTCTCAACTTCAAAATACAAATGGAGATATGGGAATTGGAATTGCTCCGATAGAAGGGGTGAAATTAAATGTAAATGGAATCATCCAAACAGCACCGATGAGCAAGGTGGATATTGGAGCTTGTACGACGCTCAAAAATGGATCATTGACCTACGACCAAACAGATCATCATTTATACGGGTGTACGAATGGGGAATGGCTACAGTTAGATAACTGTATGTTAGATTGTTCTTGTGAGGGCAATACGTGCGTGGGGGAAACATGTGCAGATGGATGTGGAGGGACGTGTGATGGAACACTTACCGATACGACATGGAAACCAAAGACCGATACAGTGTGTGATGGAGTAAGCTTCACACAAACAGGATCAGAATGTGATGGAACAAGAACAGCTATAGGAACGAAAACAAATGGAAGCTGTGCAGCAGATTGTACGGCGACAACCATTAGTGATTGTGTGTTGAGCACAACATCAAGTGAGGGGACCGATGGAACGTGTACATCGGGATATACGGGAAGCTGTTTGTATACATGTAATGATGGAACCTGGGGAAGTCCAAGTACAAATAGTTGTACCCCACCACCATCGAGTTGTACAGGAACAACTATTGGGAATTGTGTTGTGAGTACAACGGGAAGTGGAAGCACGAGTGGAACGTGTACATCAGGATACACGGGAAGTTGTTCGTATACATGTGATGATGGAACCTGGGGAAGTCCAAGTGCCGACAGTTGTATTGTTGATTGTCCAGTAGTGGACGGAGGATGGTCTGCCTGGAGTGCTTGGGAATGTGATCTCGGAGTTGCAGAAGTTACACCATCTTTGTGGAGTCAAATTGCGGCAAACATTTTTGGAAAAAACTTATTTGGAGCTATCGCACCTTCGGGTGAAACATCTCCAGATGGGTCATCTTCTACAAGCCGAACACGAACCTGTACAAATCCTGCACCTTCTTGTGGAGGAGCGAGTTGTTCAGGAAGCAGCACCGAAACAATTTATTGTGCGAGCGGGGAGGTTTGCTCTGGTGGAGCGTGTACTACGAGCTGTAATGATACCTGTTCTTCCTTAGGATATGAATGTGGAACACAGACCGTGTGTGGAGTAAGTACTAATTGTGGAACGTGTGCAACGGGAGAGACTTGTAGCGCTTCTGGAATATGTGAATCAATTGATCCATGTTTACCAGATCACAATACGACAGGGTGCGATGGCTATGGAACGAATGTTTACTGGTTTGATAATTGTGGAGCACAAAATGA
>CAZOER010000014.1:0-21011 GCA_964578905.1 uncultured Candidatus Peribacteria bacterium
TTTCCCCATCGAGCCCTTCTTTCTTTCCTCTTTCTGGATCGAATGATTCCAGCACTTCTCCATCAGAATTTTGTACTTCGAGAATCGCTGTCGGCTCATAATATGAACCGTCTCCCGTGAATACTTGGAAAGCTGCAATGTGCGACAATGGTTCAATTTCTGCCACTCCAATTCCCAAGGCCACTCCGTGCATTTCAGCATCCCCTTCGTAAACAATTCCCAATTTATCTGCCACTTTGAGAACATTTTTTGGATCAGCGATATAGGCCGCTTTCACCGCTGGGATATTCAAACTTCTGTTCAAAGATTCTCGCATGGACACCGGTCCTGAGAATTCCCCATCAAAGTTTTGCGGTTGGTAATTTCCCCCGAAATCAGTCTCGACATCAAACAGCACTGTCGCTGGAAAATATCCTTCTTGAAATGCGGTCGCGTAGACAAATGGTTTGAAAGAAGACCCTGGTTGCCGACGAGAGGTCAGCACGTCCACTTGTCCATCGTTCTCAACATCGAAGTAATCCTTTCCTCCCACGTACGCGAGAATCTGTCCGTTGTCTGGATTGATCGATGTCATCGCTACGTTCTTCGCTCCATACGTATCTTCGTAGTGCGGAGATTTCAGCTCAACAATTTCCTCTGCCATGTTTTGCAAATCGTGATCGAGTGTTGTGTAAATTCGCAATCCCCCGTTTTTGAGAAATTCTTTCCCGTACTTTTCTTCCAGTCGTTCTCGTACGTAGAATACAAAATGCGGTGCTTTAATATCCGTTCGGTATTGGGTGAACTCAATCTCTTTCGCTTCTGCCCATGCAGTTTTAAATTCTTCAAAGGTAATCTTTTTCAAATCCAACATTCTCTGCAACACCAAATCTTTTCGTCCTTTCTTGTAGGTTTTTTCTCCCGTGTCTTCATCATATTCGTAGTATCCCATGAGGAGATCCTTGTTTGATCCGTAGGGGGAAAACCGTGTTGGCGCCACTGGCAACGAAGCGAGAATCGTCGCTTCAGCAATCGTGAGATCCTTTGCTGATTTATTAAAGAATGTTTTTGCCGCCGCCTCAATTCCGTGAGAGTTATGTCCGTATGGAATGTTGTTCAAATACAATTCCAAAATTTCGTCCTTCGAATAATTCATCTCTACTTTTATAGAAAGCAGGAGTTCGTTGAATTTTCGAGTGATTGTTTTTTCTCGAGAAAGAAACGTGTTCTTCACCAATTGCTGAGTAATGGTCGATCCTCCTCGTGAGGTTCCGATATTGAAGAAGTGATTCATGACCGCCTTGATAATACCTCCCAGGTCGAATCCAAAGTGAGAATAGAACGAATCATCCTCGATTGAAATCGTCGCATCGATCATGTGCTGTGGAATCTCTGACAACGGAATGTGTTCCCGATTCTCATCTCCGTGGATCACGTAGAGAATGTGCTCGTTGGGATCTTCTTCCAGATCGAGCGCTCCTCGGTCGTAAATAATCGTTGATTCGGCAAATGCGAGTTGAGAAGCATTATTTACTGATGGGAGAAATGCAATGCTATAAAATACGACTCCGAAAAATACCATGGCGATAAGCCATCCTACCTGTCTTCCAAATCCCCATTTGAGCACTCTATTGTGGGGATATACTTTTTTCCAGATCGCCTGAATCTTTGTTGCGTTCTTCTTCGGACGAGAGAATCTTTTAATTTTCATTTTTTTCTTTCGGTTTTTAGCATAAAATCGAACAGAATGAAAATTTCTCCATCGATTTTAGACGCTGATTTTGAAGCCTTACAGAGTGAAGTCAACTCCATCGCGAGTGCCGACAGAATTCATCTCGACATAATGGACGGGCAGTACGTTCCACGAGAGACTTTCCGAGCCGCAGAAATGGAAGCCATTGAGTTTCCGGTAAATATCGAGGCGCATCTGATGGTAAATGACCCGAAAAGTTTTTTTGATGAATTTGAAAAACTCGGCGTCATTGGAATTACATTTCACATTGAAACGCAGGACGAAGATGCGACGCTGAAATTGTTTGAAGATTTGAAAACACGAGGGATTAAAGCGGGTGTTTGTATTGATGGATTCACGGGCGATGATGCCCTGTCGGATACAATTTTGAAAGAGGTTGAAAAAATTCTCGTCATGTCGGTCAAAGCGGGAATGGGCGGGCAATCATGGATGCCCGAAAGTTTGGATAAAATTAAAGCGCTCCGGAGCCGAGGGTTCGAAGGAGAAATTGAAGTTGATGGAGGCGTCACGTTGATCAACGTGGGACAACTAAAAGAAGCCGGAGCCGACATTGTAGTCGTGGGAAGCTTTATAATGAAAAAAGGCCCGACAGAACGGCAGGCGATTATCGCAGCGTTTCAGGAGGTGTAAAGAATATTAAATTTACATGAGATAAAACACTTGCTTTTTTTGTGACACTTCAATATAATGTACATGATTCTGTACATAATTAAAAATGACAACACTTTCGCTCAGTAACGTACGAATAAAACTTCCTCAGATAGTAAAATCTGTAAGCGAAGAATTTAATCGGATTGTGATTACCGTAAATGGAACTTCGAAAGCGATGGTTATTTCACCAGAAGAAATTGAAGCGTATGAAGAAACCATTACAACACTCTCAAATACAGAAACAATGAAAGCATTAGTTCAGTCTGAGAAAGATTGGAAGAGTGGCAATGTCTATTCTCATGACGATGTATTTGGAGAATGAAAAAAGTATTGTATTCCTCCGTTGCAAAAAAGAATATCTTGGAGCTTGATTCAAGCATAAAAAAAAGAATAAAAGCAAAAATAGAATCTCTAGCAAGTGGCGAAGTAAAAGGGCTTTTTTTACGAAAACCACTCCAAAACTATCAAAAATTACGAGTAGGAATCTATCGAATAATTTTTCAAGAAAAAGAAAAAAATACTATTTTTGTCGCTTGGGTGGAGCACCGAGGAGTTGTATACAAAAATAAGCTATCTAAATAAATTTTCACTGGCAGCGCCAAGGGGAATCTGTTTTTTGTGATACAAAAAATCAGAAGGGCGAACCCGGATTCGATTCCATTACTCCGTAATTCGAAAAATCCGCTACACCCTTTGGGTATATCGGCTTTGTCGATGGCAGAACTAAGCGGATTAAAGTGGAACACCCTTGTAAATGAACTAAAACGATGGGGAGAGGTTTTGGAGTGGGCTTTTGAAAGGCAATCCATGGGCAATAAAGCGTTTAATTTTATTACCCCATAAGGAGTGGAAAAAAAGAATAATTCCGTTCCAGATAAAACGACATTTTTTAGTAAAAATTGCACATAAAATAATTTATGGATGATGCGGCTTTCTGGAGCCAAAAAACACTTGCTATAAAATAGAATTTACAGTAAGAACTATGTGCTATAAAATAGAATTATAAGCAACGATATCATGGAATCAGAAGAAGGAATATGTGCATACATCAAAGAATGGTCACAAAGGGGAAGTGTAAAACTTTCCTCAATGTTGACTTCTGCGGAAGGAAACCCCCACCCACACCGTTTTGCCTGCTTTCGTCTCAAGAGCTTAGTTCAAAAATTTTATGAAGGAAGGAGGGATATATCGTGGATGATAATTCCAGGTGCTCGTGGAACTGGTAAAACTACAATGCTGGCTCAATTGAGAGAATATCTGATATCAGAAGGGAGGATTCCACAAGAAGACGTATTATATTTTGCTTTAGATCATGCAAAAGAGTTTACAGGAGCATCTCTAAAGGATCTACTGATTGCAATTCAAAAAGAATATGGAAACTTTTCGGAAAGAAAAACGCCATTTGTTTTAATGATTGATGAAGTTCACGTAGATGATAGCTGGATGGCGCAACTCAAAGGAGTGTATGAGTTTTCAGAGAATGTTCTTATTATCTGTACAGGATCAAGTGCAATTTCTTTACAAGTGAATCCAGATATTACCCGAAGAGTGCACATAGAACAGATGGTCCCCATGGGGTTGTCGGAATACAGAATGCTTAAGGAGCAAAAGTGGCCCATAAAAGGTCTTAAAAATGAAATTGAAGACGCACTTTATTTGAGTTCTAGCGCTACAGAATGTTATACAAAACTACTGGGCTACAAAGAAAAAGTGTCGGAATATTTTGAAGATTTTTCAGAGGAAGATATTAAGCAATATATATTCAGAGGAACTCTTCCATTCACTATCCTATTTGATAGTAATAATGAAGTATTTAGACGAGTTTCAAGGACGCTGGAGCAAATCGTTAATAAAGACTTACCAAAATACGACAACTTTTCATCTAAATCATTGCAATCGGCAATTAGAATGTTATTGCTCGTGGCGAACTCACAAGGCGTGATAAGTCTTAATAAAATTTCAGACACAACAGGGATATCAGCACCAATCGTTAGTAAGATTTTTGAGGCCTTTATCCTGGCAGACATTCTGTTGCCAGTTAAGCCGCAAGTTGGATCTGCCACAGGGTCTTTGAGAAAAATAACTCGTTATCATTTTTATTCTCCAGCATATAGGGCGGCTCTACTCTCAATTGCTGGCTTACTTCAACCCGAAGCGATTGGAATTCTTTTAGAAGACGTGTGTGCACTTTACTTACACAAGGCGATCAAGGTTAAGCCCAATCCTAGACTATTAGATTTTGGCTATGATACAAGGGAAGAGATGCCAGACTTTTGCATTCTTACGGAAAAAGGAATAATCCCTCTTGAGGCAAGTTGGGGTACATCAAAAGACGAACGACAGGTAAGAAAAATTTTAGACGAAGGGAAAAGTCCATATGGATTGGTGGTGTCCAAGAAGCCACTGGCAATAAATATCGAAAAGGATGTAGTTTATGTACCGATTGATATGTTCCTGATGTCCTAGTCACATAAAGGGGCTTCCACTCGTTCCAAAATTGCAGTTTCTACTATTCCTTCAAGGTCTTTCTCATCAGAGTATCGTCGGACATTGTAGTTTGTGACATAGAATTCTTTTAGGTTTTTCCAGTCATTTTTATTGATTACTAGGATAGTTTCAAGTCCTTGTCCCAAAGCAAAACCAAATTCGACAAAAACAGTATCCCTTTGTCCCGTGAAATCTATTACTACAAATCTACTTTTTCTTATTTCTCCTAGAGCTTTTGATAATACTGTTTCAGGATAATTTTTTTCTTTTATTGAAAGCGGTTCGTATCCTGCATTCTTAATTCCTCTTTCTATAGCTTTTCTAAAAAGATCGTGTTTGTCAGCAAACCAACAGGCCACAAATCCTTGATAAAGTTTAATCCGCTTATTTTTGTTTTCCTCGATCCTTTCCCAAGCATCAATAGAAAGTCGAAAATGCCATCCCACATTTGACTTACTGGTCATATCAAAAAGACCTTTTTCATTCATGGCACTCAAAAGAAATGAAAATTCTGCCACATCTCTAGCATATGCCAATGGGTAGTCAGTCTCAAAATTCAATTGAAAAAGATGACCATAACTTCCTGCAGACATCTTCTCCAAATTAGATAACAATTTATCTATTTTTTGAGAGGGGTTTTGCGGAATTGGAGAAAGAAGTTCTAAATAGTCCTCCATAGAGATAGCATAAACATCATCTGTATCCTTGGGACTACTTTTCTTTATGGTTAGAAAAATGGGTCTTTTCCCATCGGGAGATATCTTTTCTCGAAGTCCTCCTTGAAGGATAAATCTATTTTTAGAATACTTTTCAAAACCACTTCCTAGTCTTTCTAGAGTGAAGTCATACAATTCTTCCGATACATAGAATTTTCCACAAGTTGAACATTGAATACGTCTTGACCATCCCTGACTCTCCACACTAACTCCAGAGGTTCTTAAACATATCGGACATTTTTCATCAGATTCTTCAGGCATAATACAAATTATAAATGCTTCACATTGATTATTTCTTTTGACAAAGTTAAGTCAAGGTGCTTGAATTTAAACGCACCTACAGTTTTTTTGATAAGCGGAATTTTTCGTTTTGGAATGCCTACAGGAATGGGGAGAAGCCCGTCTAGTAGGTATTCCGCAAGGAAGAACTGTTAGGTGCAACGGTCCTTCTCCCCTTTTTTGAATAGTGAAGCGACTTTATAAATCCTATTTCTTAATTTTTTATTTTATGGATAACGTTACCATTCCTCGCTTTATGAGAATTGCGATAAACATTCATGCAGGATCTTTGTATTTTATAATACCTTTATTATTCTTTCATCTTTGTTATGCCGTATTAGATGCAGTTTTTCTTTCAAATTATGTGTATGATTTTTATGACAAATTTTCACTCGTCTCGGTTGTTATCACTTGGGGGTTTTTTATCACAACCCTTTTTATGCGAAAAAAATTCTATATTACTTCTAAAAAAAAAGAGCTTTCATAATTAGACATTTTAAACCACTAAATGTTTCCATGTTCCAACTGCGTATGAATTTTCTTACTCGATTTTGGTGGCCTGTGCGATCTGAGTTTTTAATGTGGAGACTTGTGTTTTTGGGGCTTTTTGAGATGTTTTGGAAAGCTCGATTCCGACTTTTAATGGTTTTATTTGTTTTTCTATTATTTATTTCTTTGCTTAATTCTCTTGTTCGATCACACTGCTCACTCTTTTTTCCTGAATTTGGAAGTCTTTGTGATCAGGTTGAAGCAATAGAAGAGTATCAAACTTGGCGCTAGGAAAAGCTTTTATAGAGTGAAAAAGTAGCTTTTCTTAAAGATTTCACGAACAGTACGCGCGCGCGAGGGACAAAGATTCGTTTAGTGTATCAAAGGGTTTCAATAAATAAAAAGCTTAAAAAAACAACTATGATCTCTATCCAAGAATGTAGAAAAATATTGGGAAATACTGGAGATATTCTGAGTGACAAAGAATTAGAGGAAATACGAAACGGGCTTTACCAATTATGCAAAAAGGTAGTAGACGATTGTTTTAATAGCCCTCTTAAATAATTTCATGCCCAATACGCGCGCGCGAGGAAATACTTTAAAAATATTTTTTTCATGCTATAGTGCGGGTGTTCTTTGGTGTTTCCAATAATTGGTTTTAAATCATTTAAGCTGCCACTGTGACCGCTGTTTGAGACCGAATATTGCCGTTTATTGACCCGACCGACAAGTCCGACAAGCCAGCCAATTGCCCGATTTATCCGTCCGATCAATCCTCCGCTTAATTCCGTTTTTTGTCTGCCGTTTCAGGTTGCCGCAAGAATTGTTAAAAGCTGGAAAATAAAAACAAATCATTTGGGTTTTATTAAGACCCAAAGGCTTTTTATCTTTTAGAGTTTTTTCGTCTTGAGACGCTTGTTATGGACTTTCGTATTACGATAGCAAAATCAAAAAAACCTGATGAAATCGGGTCTTTTTGTGATACTAGCTATGAAAAATTCCGTACTAAAATTATGAAAAAAGGCAAAGAAGATTTAGAATTATTACAGCTTACAAACGAGCAAAAAGAACTGTTTGTGAGGCAATTGTATAATTTAGGAAATCACTTCATTGATAGAGCTTTAGAGAAAAAAATAATATGACAATTAGAGTACTTATTTATCCTCGAATTTCTACAACCAAGCAAACGCAGGGCGAAAGTGTCGAAGATCAAATAAAAGCGTGTACTCAGCTTGCAAAAAAAGAAGGGTATTCTACTAACGAAATCAAGATTTACAGAGAAACGGGATCTGGACGAAATGAACATCGCCCTGTATTTGAGAAAATGATTGATTACGCAAGAGAAACCTCAAAGATAGAAAGAATTTATATATGGGATATTGATCGCCTAACAAGGGCGGGCGCTGGTCATTATTTACGGATAACAAAAGAACTTGATAAAATAGGCGTTGAGCTTGTAGACGTAGCAGGAGTCATACAAAGAAAAAGAAACTCTCTAGAGGGGACAGGAGGGGCTTTTGGTAAAGATTTTGAATATGACTGGAGCAATGCAAGTCCTAGTGAAGGTGCAGAAATACAGAAGGCACATGAGGCAGAAAATGAAGCTCGAAAAATATTGCTTCGTACGATAAAGCCTCAGATCGGAAATATTCAAAAAGGTTATGAAGCACGTGGAGCAAATTACGGCTTTAGAAATAGCAAAATAAGGATTGAGGAAACCGGAAAGAAAAAGACTATTCGAGAGATAGTTCCCACAGAAGCTCAGTTTTTGAGAGAGATGTATGAATTAACTGTCAGGGCGGTGGATCCTCTGAAAATTTGTGAGAGGTTAAATAGAAAGGGGTTTAAAACGAGAGAACGGAATAAGTGGAATAAAGAGCACATACGTATTATTGGAAAGACGGGCGGTAATAAGCTCACTCCACGCAGAATGTGGGAACTTATTGAAAGTGTGTCTTACGCAGGGTTTAAATGTGAAAAGTGGACGTGGGGACATCTTGTAAAAGCTCAACATGCCCATATTGTTCCTTTGGATTTATGGAATAAAGCAAACCAACAAAAGTATAAAATCATTAAGAGCTCTACTTCTCCAAGTGGATGGCAATTATTAAATGTAAAGAAAGGAAAGAAACGCCTATACATGAAAGAAAATCCTGAATACCGTTTCAAAAAGTTGATACGTTGTTCTGAATGTCAAAAACCTCTTAAAGGAAGTGCTTCCAAGGGGAAGTCAGGGAAGCGATTTCCGGCCTATCATTGTTCAAGAGGACACAAGAGGGTCTCTATGGGAGGAAAAGAGCTAGAAAGCCTTCTCAAGAAGCGTTTGAGCGGTATGATATTTGCTCCTCCCTTTGCAAATCTTTTAGAACTGGGAATTAAAGAACTTTGGCTCATGCAATTGCGGACACTTAATCAAGAACTCATAAATTCAGGGGAACAAATTAACGAACTAAGAGAAAAGGCGAAAACAATCTCGAACAAGATTGATCTTCTTTCAAACCCTGACTTGATAAAACAAAAAGAATTAGACTATGAAGATATTGTGAATGAGATTAAAACTCTTGAAGGAGAACGGAATAAAAAAGAGTACACAGAAAAGGATGTAATCAAGATTATGAAGTATGTTCGACACTTTGTGGAACACCTTGATGAATTAGTTCTTGGAGCTGATGATCAAGCACTTTTGCAAGGATTTTGGGAATTGATATTTGAAGAAACTCCAACGCTTGAAGCGATCAAGAGTGGAACACTCAAAATATCCCCTGTTATTCAGCTTAAAGAGACATTCGAAAAGAATGAAAATGCTTTGGTAGCGCCAAGGGGAATCGAACCCCTGTTGCAGGAATGAGAATCCTGTGTCCTAACCACTAGACGATGGCGCCATAAGAACGGGTAGATTGTGCAAATTTTTTGAAATATTTCAACTTTTTGTTACTCTTCTTTCCCATGAAGTTTCCCATGAAGAAAATTGTGATCGTTACCGCGCACCCAGAAAAAGAGAGTCTCTGTCATGCAAATGCAGACGCTGTCGAGAAAGGGGTGAAGAAGCAAGGGTTTGAGGTGGTGCGATTTGAAGCGCATGATTTTGAGGCACTAAAAGACAATCCACTGAAGCACGGATTCCCTGAGCACTTCACGGCTCCACGAGATGCGATGGTGGACGCTCACGCAATTGTCTTTTGTTCACCGATGTGGAACTTTGGCGCACCCGGTCCTTTGAAATCTTTCTTGGACGGTGTAGTGCAATCGAAGTATTTCTTTGAATTTGTACCAATCGAGTTTAATAAAAAAGCTGTTGAGAAATTTAATCTTGGTACAACGCTCCCAACCGCTGGCCCGAAGGGACTTTTGAAAGCAAAGAAAGTTCTCGTGGTCTGCACAGCCGATGGTCCGATGTGGTATTACCGTCTCTTCCCAGGAAAGAACCACGTCTATCACCTCCTTAAACACATCTTCAATTACTGTGGAATTAAGAAAGTTAATTTACAAAGCTTGGGGATGACGCGAAAACGAAGTGACAAAGAAATTCAAATGTGGTTTAAACAACTCGAAGATTATAAATTTTAATGTTTACAGGAATCATTGAGCAGGTCGGGAAGATTCAAAAAATTGATGGAAACAAATTCACCATCGAGCATGCTTTTGAGGAATCGTTTAAAACTGGCGAATCGATTGCTGTGAATGGAGCGTGCATGACGGTACTTGAACAAACTCCCTCAACGTTTGTCATCGAGATGATGGAGGAGTCGCGGAACCGCACTGTGTTTGGTGATTCTGCGGAAGGAGATGCAGTGAACTTGGAACGATCCGCTCGGATCGGAGAAAGAAATTCTGGGCACAACGTAACCGGACATATCGATCAGGTGGGTGAGATTTTGAAATTAGAAAAGATGTCCGATTACTGGATTTTCCGCATTGGAATAAAAAAAGAGAATGAAAAATTGATCGTCGAAAAAGGATCAGTGGCAGTGGAAGGAATCTCGTTGACGGTGTCCGCGGAATACGAGCAATGGTTTGAAGTTTCCATTCTCCCCTACACGATGGATGAGACCAATCTGCACGCAAAGAACGTGGGTGACTACGTGAATATTGAATTTGATATACTTGGTAAGTATCTTCTAAAAAATTCTTAATATCCTTTTGTCATTCTGAATTTATTTCAGAATCTGACTGTCAATTATGTACAATAACAACCGTTGGTTTGATGCTGAAACAAGTTCAGCATGACAAGATTAAAAAATGGACTTCCTCGATCATGCCGTCAAAATCGCACAACAGGTGGATCCTCATCTCACCAGCCCTAATCCTCGCGTAGGATGCGTGGTTGTTCGTGATGGAGAGATTGTGTCGGAAGGCGTTCATGAGAAATTTGGAGGACCGCATGCGGAGGTCTCCGCGCTGGATACGTATCCCAAAGGATACGTATCCGAATGTGAAATCTACCTCACGCTTGAACCCTGCGACCATTTCGATGGAAAGAAGACCCCGTCTTGCGCTGACCTCTTGATCGAAGTGAAACCGAAGAAAGTCATCATCGGCTGTCTCGATCCTAAGTTTAACGGACAGAGTGTGGAGAAGTTACGAAACGCAGGAATTGATGTAGAAGTCGTGAATCATGAGAAGAGTGGATTATTGAACATATTTTTTGTTCAATCTTTTAGACAGAAGCGTCCCTACCTCACATTGAAGTTGGCGCAGAGTTTAGACGGAAAAATATTCCATTCAAACCCGGGTTCAAAGAACCCAGAACCCGGGTTTATTTCTAATTCAAAATCAAGGAATCTCGTCCACCAGCTCCGTGCTGAGTACCGCGCAATCCTCACAACGACGGAAACCGTACGCATCGATGATCCATTGCTGAACGTTCGATTAGAAAACTTCCACCGACCGTTTTCAAACCCTGATCTCATCGTTCTTGGTGACAGACCAGTAAATGAGAAGGCGAAAATTTTTACAATCGATGATCGAGAAGTACACACATTTCCCAATCAAGATTTGAAAAAAACGCTTGAAAAATGTTACGCACAAGGCATTGATTCGATCCTCACTGAATGTGGGGCCCAGATGTGCACGAAGCTCCTTCAAGAAGGGCTGGTAAATGAAATCATTCTCTTCACCGCACCGCGCATTGCGGGCACAGGAAAAAGCACATTCACCGATGAAGTGTCACTTGAAAATTTTACACTCATCGAAACAAAAGAATTAGATAGCGATGTGATGATGCGATACACTCTCTCCCGATGAACGAAATTCTTTTTCTCGGTTTCTCGGCCTTTCTTCTCGGACTCGGACTCACGGCTTTTCGATTTGGGAAGATGTACATCTTCATTCTTATCGCGGTGTACAGCATCTTGATGAACATCTTTGTCTTGAAGCAATTCACACTGTTTGGATTTGTCGTCACCGGGGGAAATGCACTCTATGGATCGATGTTCTTGCTGACCGATATCTTGTCGGAACACTATGGGAAAAAAGAAGCCTTCAAAGCCGTCATCGTTGGGTTTCTGACCTCAGCCGTCTTTGTCGTTGCGACGCAGGTACTGCTCGCCTTCGGTCCGAATGCATTTGATTTTGCACACCCATCACTGGAAACATTATTCTCCGTCACACCGAGAATTCTGCTTGGATCAATGTTGGCATATGCGATTGCGCAGAGCTTCGATGTCTGGGCGTTTACAAAAATCAAACAATGGACGGGAGATAAATTCCTCTTTCTCCGAAACAACGGATCAACGTTGATTTCCCAAGCAATCGACACACTCATCTTCACCGCGGTTGGACTGACAACATTTTCATGGCTTCCTTTTGAAGGCGTGATCTCAACAGAAATTTTCTGGTCTGTGGCAATTGCGACCTACATTATCAAAGTCGTGGTCGCGTTTATCGACACACCATTCTTGTATTTGAGTTACTGGGTGAAGAAGTTTAAGACTCAGGCTTAGCTTTATCAATTTCTGTTTCTACTTTTTGCTTTGTATCTTTAGCAGGATCAAAACACAATATTGCGCGTGCCTCTTTTAAAAATGATTCTGTTTCTTTTCTTTCTGCCACATTCACCCCTACCCGCATATCAAGTCGAAACTCAACAGCATCAAGAAGTCTTAAAAAATCTGTTTTTTTTGTGGGATGAACTCGTTTTTCTTTCCCTTCAAGTCGTTCAAGTTGCTGTCTCATGTCCAACTTCCATTCTTCAAGTGCTTCCCCAATCAAAAGCCCTTCATTGTTTTTAGAATTTTCTAATTCGTCACTCATTAGCTCCTCTTCTAGTACAAACTCCACATAAAGTCAATCATTCATTTCCCCCTCATCCTTTAGCTTGACTAAAGGATCCAGTCTTTTCTCCCGCTGGATCCTCTAATTAAATTAGAGGATGAAGAGAGTGTGGGACCCAGTTGAACATTCCCTCTTTTCCCTTATAATGACTGCACAATGCACGAGAAAATTATCATCTTGGATTTCGGAGGACAATACGCACACTTGATCGCGAGTAGAATCAGACGGTTGAACGTACTGGCGGAAATCATGTCACCCGATGAAGCCAATGCTGAGAATTTAAACGATGACAACATTAAAGGAATTATTCTTTCGGGAGGGCCTCAGAGCGTCTTTGCCGATGACTCCCCTTCTACGGACCCCGCAATCTTTGAACTGGGGAAACCAGTGTTGGGACTCTGCTACGGACATCAATATTTCGCTCATGCACTGGGCGGGACGGTGGCTCCCGGAACGACGGGAGAATTTGGACGATCAGAATTTACCCAAGACGAAAAATGCCCAATTTTCAAAGGCGTGCCCGCTGTCTCCACTGTGTGGATGAATCATGTGGACGCGGTGGGAGAATTTGCTCCTGGATTTGAGATTTGCGGAAGCACTCCTCACTGCGCGACAGCTGCTGCGTGGGACGAGAAGAGAAATTTCTTTTCATTTCAATTTCACGGAGAAGTAACCCATACAGAATTTGGAGATACGATGTTCCAAAACTTCTTGGATATCTGCGAATGTTCTCGCGATTGGAGCGTTGAGAAATTCTTTGAAGAACAAGAGAAAAATCTAAAAGAAGTGGTCGGCGATAAAAACGTCTTCCTCTTTGTTTCAGGAGGAGTTGATTCGACGGTGTCATTTGCGCTGTTAACGAAGATCTTTGGAGCAAACCGAGTCAAAGGACTCTTCGTCGATACGGGAATGATGCGACAAGGCGAAGTCAAGGAAGTGGAGACGTCTGTCCGTGCTATCGGCGCTGATCTGACGACATTGAGGGAAGGTGATTATTTCTTGGGGAAACTCAAGGGCGAAGCTGATCCTGAGAAAAAACGAGAGATTATTGGTCATTCATTTCTGGATGTTCAAAATAAATTTTTCACCGAACAAGACCTTCATGAGAATTGGATTTTGGCACAGGGAACGATTTATCCGGATACGATTGAAACGGGAGGAACCAAACACGCGTCAAAGATCAAAACCCATCATAATAGGGCCCCTGAAGTGCAGAAATTGATTGATGCGGGAAAGATCATAGAACCGATCAAAGAGCTCTACAAAGACGAGGTACGACGTCTGGGGGAACATCTCGGACTCCCGCACGACCTCGTGTGGCGACATCCGTTCCCAGGTCCTGGTCTGGGAGTGAGAATTTTGTGTAGCGATAAGACAATCGATGAACCGTTGGTGAATAAAGTTTCTGGATTCACACTGCAGGAAAACAAAAAACCATTCATCGTGTTGCCGATTAAATCAGTCGGTGTTCAAGGAGATTTCAGAACCTATAAGCATCCCGCAATTATTACCAAACTTCCGGGAGAGAAGACGTTGGAGAATTTGGAGAAACACGCCACGCGTCTGATTAATCATTACAAAGATATCAATCGATGCATCTTCCCGCTGGGGCAGAACTTTAGTGGGAATATCCGGCAGACAAAGGTATGGAAAACAGACATGTCTGTTAAGCGAGTGCAGTTGTTGCAAAAGGCAGATGACATCGTCACTCGGACGTTACGGGAAATGGATTTGTATGAAAAAGTCTGGCAATTCCCAACAGTGCTCTTGCCGATTTCTTTTAATGAAACTGGGAAAGAGTCCATTGTCCTTCGACCGATTGATTCGATTGATGCGATGAGTGCGAGCGTGGGGAAACTCCCGTGGGAATTCTTTGAGAAAGTTTCAAACGAGATTCTTCAGGATACAGAAATTTCAGCCGTATTTTTGGACGTAACGAGTAAACCACCAGGAACCATTGAGTGGGAATAATAATGACAAAATTTAAAGCTATCCTCTTCGACAACGACGGGATTCTCATGGACACTGAGAAACTTTATTTCTTTGCCTGTCGAGATACGTTGGCGGAGGAAGGATTTGAATACACGGAGGAAATGTACGCCCATTACACGCTCTACAACAATCGTGGAGCATGGCATTATCTCGTTGAAGAACAAGGATATTCTGAAGAAAAAGCAAGGGTCGTTCAGCTCCGATGGCGTGATACATATTTGAGACTTTTCCTTACTGACACACAGTTGTTTCCGGAAACAATTGATGTACTTAAAACACTTCAAGGAAAATTCCGATTGGGGTTAGTGACGGGATCCAGTCAAAAAGAAATCGATGTGAAATTTGAACAAACGGGAATTAAGGATTTCTTTGAAATCTGTAATGCACGAGAAACCTACGAACGATCAAAACCTTTCCCTGATCCGTATCTCCACACGGCAGAAATGATGAGAGTCAAACCAGAGGAATGTTTGGTCATCGAAGACTCCCCTCGTGGAGCAATCGCCGCAAAGGCGGCAGGAATGACGTGCTACATTATTCCCAATGGAATGACTGAACACCTTAAATTTCCCGAAGTTGATTGCACGTTGAAAAACCTTTCTGAATTAGTAGGAATCTTGGAAGCCTAGCTTCCCATCAACTTCAGTCCCACGAGTCCGACCAAAATCACGAGCACCCAGAACAATTGTGAACGGATGAGTTTTTCGTTGTAGAGGAAGTGTGCGATGAGGATGGAAACCAAGATTCCCCCCGCTCCGATCGCATTCACAATCCCCATTGGACCGAGCGTGACGGCATAGGCAAAAGCCCCTGTTCCAACTAATGTTGGCCAAGAAACAAGTGTAATAACTCCAAATTCTTTCCAAGAGATTTTTGCGATTTTTGTGTGCCCTATTCCTGAACGAAGGATCCCAAACAAAAGCGCGAACAATCCAATCAATGTTTCCCATACATACCCAGAAAGAAATGGATCGATTTCTCGTGACAATTTACTCATGAAGTAAAACGAAAATCCTGCTAAAACCGCTGACACAAATGTTATGAGAACCCCTTTGGTAACGTTGTTGTCTAAGTGTTCAAATTTATTTTTTTGCATCGCCAAACACCCACCCGCTATGAGGATGAGCGTCACAAAAAAGAGTTCTTCCCAAAATGGAATTTCTCCAAAAAAGACAAATCCTAAAATGAAAACTATAACCACACTAAAGAGTCTTCCAAAAACCGTTTTTATTCCCACGGGTAAAAACTTAACAGCCCACAAACTCAATGCCAACGCTGAAGCCCCCGTTGCTCCTGCAATGAGAAACTCAATAATAACTTGCGTGTCCTGCAACGAAGCAAAACTTTCTCTCGAAGCGAGAAACAAAAGTGGAATCATCGTAACGGCCAGCGACAAATTCCGATAAATCGAAATCGACAATCCATCATGTTTCCGCGCATGATGAGAGATGAGTGTTCCTTGTACGGAATACGCAATCATTGCCAGAACCGCAAGAAGGAAAAACATTGTGCGGGGAGTCTATTATCTTTTTGAGAAATGTCGATTCTTTGGCTCTGGATGAAACCGTAACTCATCGTCGGAGAGAAGTATCACCGCTCCTTCTTTTGTGAAGTCAGGGTTCTTTTTTATTTTCGAAATTTGAAGTGGCGCTACTATTTTATCGAACCAAGACTGTGATTTTCGAGTGAATGAATGTCCTTCCGTTTCTTCGATTGTAAATCGCTCCCCAAATGTCTTTACCCACTCTTGGTTCGCATGCACAAACGCATGATAAACCTCATCAGGATCATACAAAGGTTTGTTGTGCGTGAACAGCTTCGCTGAGTACAAATCTTGTTCAATAATCTTTAATTGATGATCTGCAATGAAGTGATTGGGGCAAATCCTCCCTTTGTGGTGATGCGGTTTGGCCAGTTGGTTGAATATTTTTAAAACAAGGAATACGAAAAATCGTGCCGTCCATATCTGTCCCGATTTCGCGATAATAAAGAAATCAATGTCTGATTCCCTCGTCCCTCTCCCCTCTGCAACACTCCCTGATAAAAAGATCGCTCGCACCCCCGGACAACGTCCAAGAATCTGTGCCCAGCGATGTGCTTTAGAGAAAAAATCCATCGAATGGATTATACACTCTTTTTTCCGTTTCTTATTTTTTACGTCATCCCAAATTTAATTTGGGATCCATTATCAAACTCAATAATAGATTCTGAATCAAGTTCAGAATGACAAAGAATGGGGATTACAACTCCAACATGGTCGCATCCCACACCAATGACTTTCCAGCGACAAATTCTGCTGAGACTTCTTTCTCTGTTTGAAACTCTTTTCCCGCGAAAACATGCTCCTTGAAGAAGTCGTATTTCGCGCTCAGCACATCTGAGCTTTCCCCGAGATATCGAAACTTCTCTCCATGCATTCTGTAGAATAAAAAGCTCTCTGCGAAATCCTCGAAACAATTGCTCATCGCATACCCCGAAACAAAATCTGTATGTACGATATCCATTTTTAGAGTGTCAGAATCTTTCCACGAAAGAGAATAAAAATCCACACTCAGGTCATCATTAAAGAATGTCTTTGTTCTGTCAACAAAAGCGCTCGCGCCTCCATTGATACTCTTCAGTCCTCCAAGATCCGTCACGTGTCCAAGCTCGTGAATGAGTACCGAAACCATTTCATCATCTGTCTCAATGGATTCGGTGTGAAGAATTATTTTTTTACTATTCGCCATTCCTCGAGAGGCGTGTTTTTGATTTTTGATTACCAAATTCTTGAGAACGTTAATTTGTTCTGGTTCAAATGATGACAGCACCTTCTTCACATTCTGTTTTACTTTGAGCAAGGCAATTCGATCTTCTCGTGTCTTTTGAAATTTCTGTGCAGAAAAGTGCCCTTCCCAGTTCGGTGTTGAAACAGAAGGAAACGGTCGTGTTCGTATCACACGAAGTCGTTGTCTGACAGACCGTTGAACAGGCGCAGAATCATGCATCGCTACGGGAACATCCGCTGGAGTCATAAATGTGGCGAGTCCAAAAAGAAGTGTAATAAAAAACATACTGGGTGAATTATCATCCTTTGTGTGTATGTTTGTTTTTACAAAGTGTTTTTAGACTGTTTTTGTTAAAATGTCAAGTTGTCCTTGCAAACAGTCCCGGCAGCCCACAGCTTAAGCTGTGGGTTTCATTTCTTTGTCAACAGGTCCCGCAATTCTTCGATACTCATTTTTTGATCCTTCTCTTCTCCGTACTTTCGGACGGTGAGATTTTTATTCTTCACTTCTTCATCCCCGATGATGAGAGAGAATGGAACCTTGTTTGTCTGGGCATTTCGAATTCGTTTTCCGAGGGTTTCGCTCGCATCCTGAAGTTCTGCTCGACCGTGCGCTTTTTTAATTTTTTCAAGAATTTCTTGTGCGTATTTCTCGTGTTTATCTGACACTGGCAAAATGTGAACTTGCTCTGGTGCCAACCACGCTGGGAATGCTCCCGCGTAATGCTCGATGAGGAATCCAATCATTCGTTCGTGGGTACTCAATGGTGCACGGTGAATACAAATCGGTGTTTTTTCTGTTCCATCTTTATCGATGTAGGTAAGACCGAATCGTTTTGGAACCGCGAAGTCGAGTTGGTTTGTCGCAATGGTGAACTCTCGTCCAATCGCTGACCAAATCTGCACGTCGATCTTCGGTCCGTAGAATGCTGCTTCGTCCTCCACTTCTTTGAAGGGGACCTTCATATTTACCAATGCTTCTCGCACTTGGTTCTCTGTCTTGATCCACAATTCTGGTTCGTTCACATATTTCTTTCCCAAGCCTTCTTTTGAATGTTTCGCAAACGTCATCTCGTATTTCTCAATTCCAAACAATTTGAAATAGTACTGATACATCGCAATCACGTCTTGGAATTCTTTCTCAAACTGCTCCTCAGTACAGTAAATATGCGCATCGTTCATACAGAGTGATCGCACCCGCATGAGACCGAACAGTGCTCCTGAATCCTCATGTCGGTAACAGTGTCCGTACTCCGCCAATCGCAATGGCAAGTCTCGGTAACTCTTTGGTGTCGCATCGTAAATCTTGTGGTGATGCGGACAGTTCATCGCTTTGAGATAATATTTCTCATTATCGAATTCCATTGGTGGGAACATGTCCTCCGCGTAGTACGGCAGATGTCCTGATTTCAAATAGAGTTGTTCCTTCGCAATGTGCGGTGTCCGCACCCGTTTGTATCCGTATTCTTCTTCTGTTTCTTTCGCTAATTTTTCAAGTTGTTCCACGATGACCGCTCCCTTGGGCAACCACAATGGGAGTCCTGGACCGACTTCGTCATCGAAAGTAAAAAGTTCTAATTCCTTCCCAAGTTTTCGGTGGTCTCGCTTTTTGGCTTCTTCCATCATGAGCAAGTACGCATCGAGTTCTTCTTTTGTTTTGTACGCCACTCCGTAAATTCGAGTCAGCATTGCGTTTTTCTCATCCCCTCTCCAGTATGCTCCCGCTAACTTGATCAATTTGAATATTCCCAGTTCTCCAGTTGAGGCAAGATGCGGTCCCGCACAAATATCTCGATAGACCACCCGTCCTGAGTCGTCGACAAAGTCGTACGCAGAAATGTCTTCTCCTTTCTCCACAATTCCGTCGATCAGTTCTATTTTATACGAATCTGATGCCCATTCTTTTCGGGCTTCTTTTTCGGTGAACATCTTTTTTTCAATCTTGAAGTTTTTGTTCACGAGCCATCGCATTTTTTTCTCAATCGCTTTGAACTCAGTCTCTGACAAAGATTCTTCTCCAAGATCAAAGTCTTGATAGAACATGTCATCCGTCCATGGTCCAACTCCCAATTTAATATCGGGGTGAATCATTTTTACGGCCGCGGTCATCACATGAGAACCTGTGTGTCGTCGGCAGACTTCGAGATCAGAGTGTTTATCGCACATATGTTGGGTTTAAAAAAATCTCCGCGCGGGAGACTTGGAGATGAACCTTACCAAATCTCCGAAATTATCGGGGCGTTGTGGTAGTCGTCATTGTTGTTGTTTTCACGATATGAATTTTAAATTGAGAGGGCTCAAAGTCAAATTTACTTTTTTTCCAACCATTTTTTCTCTACAATACAGGCAACTTAATTCTAAACCCACTTACCCCATGTCCAAAAAACGTGTTGCTATCAACGGTTTCGGTCGCATTGGACGCGCCGTAGCCCGCATTATTTTGTCTGATTTCGCAGACGAACTCGAACTGGTCGCTATCAATGATCCGTCTCCCACAGAGACAACCGCTCACTTATTTAAATTTGATTCCAATTACGGAACCTACGACAAAGAAATTGTTATCGAAGACGAAGGCGACAAAAAATTCTTGAACGTTGGCGGCGTAAAAGTTCAAAGCTTCTCAACACGAGAAATCATCAATCTTCCTTGGGGAGATCTTGGTATTGATATCGTGCTTGAGTGTACTGGTGTTTTCCGAACAACTGAAAAATGCCAACCACACATCGATCAAGGAGCGAAGAAGGTTCTCCTTTCTGCCCCTGCCAAAGACGATGGATTCAAATCAATCGTACTCGGAGTAAACGAAGAACAGTTAGAAGATTCTGACGTATTCGTTTCAAATGCAAGTTGTACGACAAACTGTCTCGCACCAGTAGCGAAAGTACTCCACGATAATTTCGAAATCAAAGCGGGTCTCATGACCACAATCCACGCATACACCAACGATCAACGAATCTTGGATGTAGGACACAAAGATCTCCGTCGAGCACGAGCAGGAGCCGTGAACATGATCCCAACGTCAACCGGAGCCGCGAAGGCTGTGGGAATTGTGATTCCATCTTTGAAAGGAAAAATGACTGGACTCGCTGTTCGAGTACCAACACCAACGGTATCTCTTGTAGACCTCGTCGTGAAAGTTGGAAAGACGGTAACAGCCGAGGAAGTAAACGCAGCGCTCAAGAAAGAGTCTGATGCAAACCCAACAATTCTCGGGTTTGAGACTCGACCATGCGTTTCAAAAGATTTCCAATGCGACCCACGAAGCTCAATTGTGGATGCAGCCGAAACTATGGTAATCGACGATATGGTAAAAATTCTTACGTGGTACGACAACGAATGGGGATACTCTGTTCGGTTTGTTGAACTGGCGACTATGATGTAATTCTACGACCTGCAACCCACAGCTTCAGCTGTGGGTTATTAAAATGACAGCCCACGGCTGAAGCCGTGGGTATTATTTGAACACATTTATTGCTCGATAGACACCATTTTCTCCTTTACAAAAAGGGCATTCTCCCCTATACTTTATGTGATCAGGCGGTTAAAAACCTTTTCTGAAGACAACAGAATTCGTCCCACGCCGAACGAAAATCAAATGTCTGCTCTTTTTACCAGATGATCACTC
>CAZOER010000015.1:0-20196 GCA_964578905.1 uncultured Candidatus Peribacteria bacterium
GCGGGAAATAATTTATCCATCGTTCAAGACCCGCTTCAGGGTTTTCGAGAGCAAGGGCAAGGGGTTCAAATTCATTGGAAAGTTCCCGAAGTCGTGCAGAAAATTCTGGGAATTTTGTACGCGCAGGAAGGAGCACTTTTTGAGGAAACGTTGAAAGACCGTGTTGGAGTGTTGGTTCGATAATGTCTTTACAGATACTCGTCACCAAAAACTGTGCTGCCACACTCGTCGCCTCATTGCGAAGAGCGGAGAAAAGAGAAAGGTTTTGTGAAGGAGCGAAGAGGAGCTTTTCAGCAAACACTTCTGTTTCATCTATTAATAAAATCCTCTTCGCCAAACAATCGGTGTGTCGGAACCGGAAATAGGCATCGGGAGTGATTGAAACAATCTTCTCTTTGGCTCGTTCAGTAAGAATCTCCTGAAACACAGGATGAGATTCATCAGTGATAGAGACGTGTTTCCACAAATCTCGTTCGCCAGCGAAGAGATGATACTTGTCCATTCCTCGAAACTTCAAGAAATGTCGCAAGAAGCATTTCACAAGAAACGCCGTTTCGGAATTATTGAATTCTTCCTTGCTCGCAATATATGCCTCGAACTGATCTGGAGCAAAGAGCACCTCTGGTGTCGGGAATTGCATAACCCCAGGAAAGAAGTCGAGTTTCGGAGAAATAATGAGAGAAGGCTTGCCTGCCTTCTGTGCAACGGAGTGCAGAAACTCTGCAGAGGGGACAGATTCTCCCTGTTCAACGAACAATGTTTCTCCTTCTTTGTTCACATCGAAAGAACGCCAGAAATCTTCAGGAATAGGAAAGTCGGCAATGGATTTCGTCTTTTTTTCAGGCACAGAAAAGGAAGCATCTCCCGTCGCATTTAAAAACATTTCTTTTGCTGCCCACTTAGTTTTTGTTTCCAAGAATGGTTTCACGTGTTCAAAAAATTCCGCCGGGAGGGTTTCGATTTTTTCTTTCAAAAACACAAAGAGATCGGCGGAAGCCTCCACATCAGACATCGCTCGGTGAGCGGAGTGATGTGCAAATCCGTATTTCTCTGCCAAAATTTCCAAGGCATAGCTTTCTTCGTCGAGCAGGGAAATTCGTGCGAGTTCGTGTGTATCGATACGAGGATTCGCGGAAACATCGATTCCATTCTCGACAAGAAATCGAATATCAAAATCAATATTGTGTCCCACAATAGTTGCATCACCGATGAGTTCAGTTGCTTTCGCGACAATCGAAGAAAGCTCCACGCCTTTCGTTCGAACCTCTTCAGGAGTAATTCCTGTCAGGTGTGTTACGTATGGAATGAGCGGAGTCTTCGCAGGGATGACGACTTCATCCATTATGTCGAACCGCTTCCCCGATTCATCTTGCGTGAAAAATGATATCTCAAGAATCGAATCTTTTTCGTGATCCAGCCCAGTTGTTTCGAGGTCTAAAAAGCAATATTTCATCAGAGGCAGTATCCCGAAATCCCTTGATTTTTCAAGGAAAACAGACACTATGCGGGCGATGAAAATGTCGGAACGAAGCAAACGGGTGGCCAGTGTCTTGAAGGAAAAAATTCCTCCACTGTTTCAACAATTTCTTTCTCCCAACCAAGTTGGGTTTGTGACCGTAACCGAAATCGAAGTCGCAGGAGATCTTGGAATAGCTGACGTCTACGTGCGAAGCATCGGGGGGCCAAAAGATTTCATTAAAGCGATCCAAAAAGTAGGACCGAAGATGGAATACGAAGTATCTCAACAAGTACAACTTCGACGTCCCATGAAGCTTCGATTCAAATTGGACAAGTCAGCACAGGCAACGGGGAAGATAAGAGATTTATTATCATGAAAATATTGATTGCAACAGGGAACGAGGGAAAGAGGAAAGAAATGGTCGAAGCATTTCGTGTGCATGGACTGAGCGAAGATATCCAATTCGCATCGCTCAAAGATCTTGGACGAACAGAAGACCCAGAAGAAACGGGAACAACGTTTGAAGAAAATGCGCTTCTGAAGGCAAAATTCTTTGCCGATCTCACGGGACTTCCGTCGATAGGAGAAGACTCAGGATTAATTTTGGACACATGCCCAGAGAAGTTTGGACTCAGGACGCGTCGAGAGATTCCAGAGAAGGAAGACCAAGCATGGCTAGACGCGTTTCTAAAGCTCCTAGAAGGCGAGACAAACAGAAAGGCGACATTCTATTCCTCCATGGCGTATTTCGACCCAGAAACGGCAAAAACCTACACCTGCATCGGAGAATGTTCAGGGGTTATTACAGAAGCACCCGAAACAGATATGGAACCAGGTATTCCAGTTTCGGCAGTCTTTATTCCCGACGGGCATGACATCGTGTATTCAGCCATGACAAAAGAAGCGAAAAACGCAGTTTCTCATCGTGGTTGGTCGGCGCACGCGATGGCAGAATTCTTGAAGACGCTTTAACGTTGCGCGGCAACAAAATTCCAATCAACAACATTCCAAAACGCACCGATGTAATCAGGGCGTCGGTTTTGATAATTCAAATAGTACGCGTGTTCCCAGATATCAATCGTGAGCAATCGTGTGTAACCAAGAGAAAGAGGAGAGTCTTGGTTCGCTGTTGAAATGATTTCAAGCGCTCCGTCTTTTTCGACGAGCCACGCCCACCCACTTCCGAATTGCCCCATTGCCGCAGCCGTGAATTTTTCTTTAAACTCGGCAAACGATCCAAAGGTCGAAGTAATATCGTCGCCTAATTTCCCTGTAGGCTCTCCTCCACCATCGGGAGACAGACAGTTCCAAAAGAAGGAATGGTTACAAACTCCTCCGACATTGTTTCTCGCACCAGTGCGAATATTTTCAGGGAGTTGGTCGAGGTTAGTAAGGATTTCCACAGTGGATTTATCCGCCCACTGCGTTCCTTCCAGAACGACATTGGCTTTATTTACGTAGCCTTGGTGGTGTTTCGCGTGATGCGTTTCCATTGTGCGCGCATCAATGTGAGGCTCAAGAGCAGAGTAATCATAATTTAGTGTTGGTAATTGAAAGGTCATAATGTAGCGGGGGTGAAAAATGTCCCCACTCGAATTGAGCGAGGACTTTTTATTCTAGGAATTTTTTTTGCCAGCACAATGTTATTTTGCAGCGGCTTTTTCTCGAACTTCTTTTTCTATTTGCGCGACCAATTTTTTGTTCTTTGGATCTTTTAGGAACTCAACAGATTTTTGTTTTCCCTGACCGAGTTTTATAGGTTCACTTTTTCCAAGATTTTTATGTTCTTGATAAGAATAAAACGCACCCGCCTTGTCGACAATTTCCATTTTGGTTGCGGTTTCCAGCAGGTCTCCCATCTTTGAGATTCCTTCATTAAACATGATATCAACAACGGCCGTTCGGAATGGTGGAGCGACTTTATTTTTCACGATTTTAACGCGTGCTTCGTTTCCGTTTGCCTCCTTTGCATCGCCCGTTCCGGATTCAATTTTTGCGCCTTTTCGTACTTCAACTCGGAGAGAAGAATAAAATTTCAACGCATTTCCTCCAGTTGTTGTTTCAGGATTTCCGAACATTACTCCAATCTTCATTCGAATTTGATTTACAAAGATGATAGTTGTTCCCATCTTGGAAGACACCGCGGTGAGTTTCCGCAACGCCTGACTCATAAGTCGAGCCTGAAGTCCCATTTGTGCATCTCCCATCGCCCCTTCGATTTCCGCCCGAGGAGTCAATGCTGCAACCGAGTCGACCACAATAAGATCCACTCCTCCAGAACGGACAAGCGCCTCAACAATTTCCAACGCCTGCTCACCAGAATCTGGCTGAGAAAGAAGGAGTTCATCAGTGTTTACGCCAACCTTATTTGCATAACTTGGATCAAGTGCGTGCTCGGCATCGATAAAGGCCACGGTTCCGCCCGCCTTTTGAAATTCTGCTACGGCGTGTAAACAAAGCGTTGTTTTTCCAGAACTTTCTGGGCCATACACTTCGATAATTCTTCCTTTTGGATATCCACCTCCCAGTGCGAGATCAATAGAAATAGAACCAGAGCTGACGGTTTCAATTTTTGTTTTTTCGTGATCGCCGAGCTTCATGATTGAGCCCTTTCCAAAGTCTTTTTCGATTTGCGCGAGAGCTGACGCGAGTGCTGATTTTTTGGTGTCTTCTGCCATGATGTAGTGGTTTTAAATAAGTATCTTAGAGCGGGGGTGAGTGTGTGGTTAAGTTTGTTTGAAAGCAACTTTGTGTTTCATATAAATTTAAGAATTAAGGATTAAAGAAAGAAGCGGGGATAGCTTTGATAACCACTCCCTGAATTTGAAACTCTTCGCTGAGAATAATCGGTTTGTGTATCGGGTTTGTTGAATGAGGGCGAAGGGCCACCATGTCTCCGTGTTGTTGGAATTCTTTAATAGTTGCTTCGTCATCAATAAGGGCCACCACAAGATCTCCGTTTCGGGCAATATTTTGTTTCTGCACCAGAACCAAATCTCCATCATAAACTTCCTTTTTGTTCATCGAGTCTCCATGAGCCCGAAGAAGAAAATGTTTTTTTGAGGGCGGTGCGATACGTTCTGAAATTGGGAAATATCCTTCGATATTTTCTTCGGCGAACACAGGCGCTCCACAACTGGCAGTTCCCACAAGAGGAACATCTACGGTCCCGGGATTTGTTGAGCTCGTTGCCACCCCTTCGTTAAACAAACACTTCCCTTCGACCGTCTTGGAAAGGACGCCTTTTGCGATGAGTTCGTCAAAAATTCGAGAGATTGATTGCGGGGAGCGGTATCCCATTGTTTCCATCACTTGTCGGATAGAGGGAACTTTTCCGCTTCGCATCATTTCGTTTCGGATCACTTTTACGGTGGCGAGTTCTTTTGGTGTAAATTGTGTTTCCATATGTGTTTTTTATTTCTGCATACATTATGTATACAGCTGTATACATTTACAAGAAAAAAGGATTGACGAAGAATATGAAAACATTTTTAAAAAGCCTTCGCCCTTCGTTCCTGGAAAATCGACTATTTCTTTATTGGCTTGGGTTTTGCTTCTTTCTTGGGCTCGTCGTGCTTCCTGTCATTCAGATGGTAAAAACGTGTCAGTGCCTCCTCCCGTCCCATAGAAATTTTCTTTGAGTTACACGTCCCACACACTGTTCTCGCATTTCCACGAAGTGTTTTTCCAAATCCCGCAGGCACGAGTTCACGACAATCGTGACAATACACAACAATCTTTGTTGTAGGCAGTTCTTCTTCTTTTGTATCCCGGACATTTTTCGCAATATCCTCATGCATAATCGCATTCACAGAAGCAATCGCGGCATCGAGATCGGATATTTTCACCTTCCCCGAAGCCCGCCCTTCTTGCTGGGTTTCCGCCAAAAATGAAGCATCTTTTTTATCGTCTTTTGTCATTCTTCTAAAGCATTATCTTCGACTCCGTCAGCCTCAAAAAGTCCACCGAGCTGTTCCGTCTTTTCTTGTTTTTTTTGCGGTGTTCGTGCTGGTGGTTGAAAGAAATCCATCGCCCGTTGTTTTCTATTTTTTTGTGATTGAAGATATGCGGCTACCAGTCCAATAATTTGAGAAAGAAGCGCAATGAAAATTCCAAATCGAACCGCAGAAACTTCAAAGTCCCGACTCACTGAAATTAACACAGACCAAGCCAACACAATAAGAAGCACCTGCTGTGCGCCCACTCCTAAAAAGAATTGTTGTTCGGGGAATGGTAATTTTATACGTTTCGTTTCCCAGAGTTTGTCGAGAAAAACTCCAACGACAATGACCGAGAAAAGAAAGATAAAGAGCCCAATGAGACCGCTGGGTCCAAAGAATCCAGAGTTCCAGTACGGACTATCGTAAAGTGGTTCGACTGAAATCCATGGGAAAAAGCAGAACAGCACCGTAGCTGAATGCGCCAAAAAGATGATCCGCATTTCAAAGGATAAGTCCTTGAAATTCTTTCGCATGAAAGCAAGTTTGTTCGTCTTGAAATCGGGCTTTTTGGGGAGCATTGCCGTGGCATTGTAGAGGTTTTTGGACAATTGCAAAAGGAAGTTTGTTATTGAAATCAGCTCGGTTTCGGGTATAACTCCTGTGATGAAAAAATATCTTACCACGCCCATTTATTACGTGAACGACGTGCCCCACATTGGACACGCCTACTGCACATTGGCGACCGATACGTTGGCGCGATATTGGAGGAAGAAACTCGGGGCAGAGAAGGTGTTTTTCTTAACGGGAACAGACGAAAATTCACAAAAAACAGTGGACGCAGCCAAAGCGTCAGGGAAACCAATCCCAGAATATTTGGAAGAGATGGCGAAGATCTGGAAGGAAACCTGGGAACAGACCGGGATTCAGTTCGACGACTTCATCCGTACAACAGAACCAAGACATCAAAAAACCGTACACACGATTCTCACAAAGATTCACGACACGGGTGATATCTATAAAGGAAAATATGAAGGGAAATATTGCACGGGTTGCGAGACGTTCCTGAAAGAAACGGACTTAGATGAAAACGGATGTTGTCCTGATCACAAGAAGAAACCAGACGTTTTGGAAGAAGAAAACTACTTCTTCAAATTGTCGGAATACGGAGGCAAACTCTTAAAACTCTACGAAGACAATCCAAAACTACTCCTTCCAGAAACCAGAAAAAACGAAGTGGTGAGCTTTATCAAATCAGGACTCGAAGATGTTTCTATCTCACGAGAAAGTGCAGAGGTAGGAATTCCCCTTCCGTGGGACGGCGACCACAAGATTTACGTGTGGTTCGACGCCTTGATTAATTACTACTCAGGAATCGACACAGATGACAGGCGCGACTTCTGGAAGTCAGCGGTTCATATTGTAGGGAAAGATATCACACGATTTCACTGTGTTATCTGGCCAGCGATGCTTCTTTCTGCAGGAATGGACCCAGCACAAGAGGTGTTTGCGCACGGGTTCTTCACGGTGAACGGAGAGAAGATGAGTAAGTCTTTGGGAAATGTGATCTCACCATTGGAGCTGTCAGAAAAATACGGGAACGATGCGCTTCGACTTGGACTTCTGAGTTCGTTTGAATTTGGGAATGATGGAGACTTCTCGCTTGAGCACTTCGATGATTTCTACAGAACGAAACTTGCGGGCGGAGTGGGGAACCTCTTTAACCGTGTAGTGGTTTTGATTCATAAGTTTCTCGACGGAGCGAAGCCAGAAGGATCGGCTCTATCGGGTGGGGAAATGAAAGAATTTGAAGATCTCATGGAGCAGAACAAACTCAAAACGGCGATCGATTATTACTTCTCTGTGGTGAGTTCTGCGAACGAACTCTTGAACGAGACACAAGTGTGGACTTTGGCAAAAACAGACCTAGAGGGATCTAAAAAGATATTTGCAACACTCTTGCAAAAACTCGAACAGCTCGGGGAAATGGCGGAAGTCCTGCTTCCTGAAAGTGCGCCAAAGATGAAGGCGATGCTTGGAGACAAGGATAAGGTCGGTGATGCAGGAATCTTGTTTGAACGGAAATAATATTATTAAAATCTTATAAATTCTCCCCCTTGCAGGGGGGGTGAGAGGGGGTATATTTTTAATAATGAGCGAATTAGTAAATCAAGAGAAATACAAAAAACTGAGACAAAATTTACGGAATGAAATGCCAAAACCAGAACAAAAACTTTGGTATTATATTCGAGACAGGCAAATAGAGGGGGTTAAGTTTCGGCGTCAGTGTTCAATAGGAAAATACATTGTTGATTTTTATTCATTTAAAAAAAAGCTTGTAATTGAAGTTGACGGAGATAGCCACTTCTTTTCGGAGGAAGCTATTGAGAAAGATGAAATAAGAACAAAGTTTCTAGAAGCACAGGGAATAAAAGTTATTCGTTTTACAAATACAGACGTTATGAAGAACTGTGAGGGTTGTGTTGATGAGCTCTTGCGAGTATTGGATCGGGCTTAGTTTTATACCCCACCTAGCCTCCCCTGCAAGGGGAGGAATTAAGCTCTCACTCTTTCGCATTATAAAAAGACCCCACTTTCGCGAGGCCTTTTGTTTGGTTCTGTGTAATTGAGATTATCCTTGTCGTTCTTCGATAATCTTCGCTGCAACACTCTTTGGAACTTTGTCGTAGTTCGCAAATTCCATTGAGTAACTCGCTCGTCCTTGTGTAACTGACCGAAGGTCCGTTGCATATCCGAACATTGAAGCTAGCGGGATTTTTGCCTTCACGAATTTCGCCATTCCTCGATCTCCTGTTTCTTGAATGAGTCCTCGTCGAGAAGAAATATCTCCCATCACATCTCCCAAGTAGTCTTCCGGAGAAACAATTTCTACGTTCATGATTGGTTCGAGGATCACTGGGTTGGCACGAATTGCTCCTTCTTTGAAGGCCTGAGCAGATGCGATCTTAAAGGCAAGCTCAGAAGAATCCACGTCATGGTACGAACCATCGTAGAGTTCAACTTCAACATCCACCACTGGATATCCTGCCAAAATACCACGCGTAATCGCTTCTTTAAATCCTTTCTCACATCCTGGGATGTATTCATTTGGAATAGAAGCTCCTTTAATTTTATTGATAAATTTGAATCCAGCTCCTGTTTCTGCTGGACGGATTCGACACTGCACGTGTCCAAATTGTCCTCGTCCTCCTGATTGTTTCTTGTGTTGGTATTCTGCTTCGACCTCAATTTGAATTGTTTCTCGGTAAGCCACCTGTGGTGCTCCAATATCCGCTTCAACACTGAACTCTCGTTTCATACGATCCACAATAATATCCAAGTGAAGCTCTCCCATTCCAGAAATAATAGTCTGGTTTGTTTCTTCGTTTGTCGATACTCGGAACGTTGGATCTTCTTCGGCCAATTTCTGAAGCGCGACCCCCATCTTTTCTTGATCGGCTTTTGTCTTTGGTTCAATAGAAATCGAAATCACTGGTTCTGGGAACTCAATGTTTTCGAGAATGATCTGATTGCTTTCATCACAGAGCGTGTCTCCTGTTCGTGTTTTTTTCAAACCAACGACGGCACCAATGTGCCCTGCTCCAATTTCTTTCACTTCTTCTCGTGTGTTGGCGTGCATCAAAAGCAATCGTCCAATACGTTCTTTTTGTCCACTTGAGACGTTGTACACGTAACTTCCTGATTCCAAAACTCCTGAGTACACTCGCACGAAAGTCAGTCGTCCCACGAAAGGATCGGTTGCAATCTTAAACGCCAATGCAGACAAAGGTTCTGTAGGATCAGCGTGTCGCTCAAGAGGCTCGTCATTTTTTGGGTCAGTCCCTGGAATAGAAGGAATATCAAGTGGTGATGGCAATAATGCCACAACCATATCAAGCATCGGTTGTACCCCTTTGTTCTTCAAGGCCGTTCCTGTTAACACGGGAATGAACTCATTTGCAATCACTGCTTTTCGCATTGCTTTGATAATTTCTTCAGAGGAAAGCTCCTTTCCATCAAGGTATCGTTCCATCAATTCTTCGTCAGTTGAAGCCACGGCTTCAAGCATTTTTTCTCTCCATTCACGAGCGAGATCAAGTTCGTCGTTTGGAATATCTACAACCTCAAGCTCCTTTCCCATATCGTCTTTGTAGATAGTCGCTTTCATTTCGATCAAATCGATAATCCCTTGGAACCCTTGTTCGATTCCGATAGGAATTTGGATTGGGAATGCGTGCTTTGTCAGTCGCGCAATAATTGAATCGTATGAACGCCAGAAAGACGCTCCTGTTCGATCGAGCTTATTAATAAAACAAACTCGCGGAACGCTGTATTTGTCCGCTTGTCTCCATACCGTTTCAGATTGTGGTTCTACTCCGGCCACTCCGTCGAAGACGGTAACCGCTCCATCAAGCACTCGCAAAGAACGTTCTACTTCAACCGTGAAGTCTACGTGTCCTGGCGTGTCGATGATATTCACTTGGCAGTCTTTCCAGAAACAAGTTGTCGCAGCAGAGGTAATAGTAATTCCTCGCTCTTGCTCTTGTTCCATCCAGTCCATTGTTGCCTCTCCCTCGTGAACCTCTCCAATTTTGTGAGATTTACCAGTATAAAAGAGCACTCGTTCTGTAACGGTTGTTTTTCCCGCATCGATATGCGCGATAATTCCGATGTTTCGGACCTTGTCTAATGGGTATTTTTTGCCGGTCATGTGAATAAGTTAAAAATCGCGCCCACTCTACGCACGAAGCGAGGATTGTCAATTTTTAGACCCTCTTTTTTCCACCTCTCGCCTTCTTCGGTTTCTTTTCTTCAGGACAGAGATCCCACATGAGATGAAACCACTTCCGGAATGAGTCGGCGATGTCCTTGTTTACAATCACCGTGAAGGAGAAGTCCTCTCCAAAGCTCCCAACATTTCCATTGGAAAGAATGTTTACACGGTCTCCGAATATATCGATAGCCCCCTTTGAGGAGTACTCAGTGGGAAGGAATTTGTAGTCTTTTCCAACAAAAGGAAGAATTTCTGGACATTGGTCTTTTACTTCGTGATCGAAGAGGTGATAAAACTTTAACCCCTGTTCTTTAAAGGATTTTGAAAATTGGGGGAAGAAGTGTTTTACCCGTTCATCGAGCCAAAGCCCCTTTGCCCCAATAAAATAGGCAGGTTCACCCGTCTCGAGCATGTCACGCATATAATTTTTCCAGCCCTCAGGACCGCGATAGACGAAGACGTCATCTTTGTGGGGGACGGACTTGTAAAGCTTCTGGAGCGACGGCATAACACGCGTGAGCATGTCTTCTTTTTCCTCAATAAACTCATTGAACTTATGAGGATTAACCGCCTGATAGTGGTTTTCCTTTTGGCTATAGATTTCAAAAACAACCCCCTTTTCAATCAGTCGATCGAGGGAATCGTACACATTTCGTCGGTGCACTTCTGACTTTTTGGCAATGTCTCCAACCGATAATTCTCCTTCTTTGAGGAGAACCTCGTAAATAATGGCCTCATTTTTGGAGAATCCGAATTGTTCGAATATCTTCTCGTACATTGTGTTTTTGTCTTATGTGGTGGTAGCTATCACCATAGGGTGATATTTGCCACTCTTTATTAATGTATATGGTTCTGCTCACAAAGTCAATTAATTCTTTTTTAAATGAATAGCTCACTTTTACTCCTTGCCGGCTTCGCGATTGTCATGATTGGTATTGGACTACTCGCAAAGCGTAAAAACACAGGAACTTCGATTGAAGAGTTCCTTGTCTCAAGTCGAGACCTTTCTATTTTTCGTGGATCGTTCTCGATCGCGATTAGTTGGGTGTGGGCACCAGCGATCTTCATCGCCGGACTTCAAGCGTACACGAAGGGGCTTCCGGGAGCGTTCTGGTTCATTGTTCCGAACATTCTGTGCTTCTTTTTATTCGCATTCGTAGCGACCGCTCTGCGGAAAAAATTCCCGAATGGGTTTACCATGCCGGAGTTTGTCCACAATCGGTACAAGTCAAAAAAGACCCATATTGCCTTTTTGACTATCTTTTTCGGATACCAACTCGGGGCGATTGTCATCAATTCCGTAGCGGGCGGGGTACTGCTTAATCTTCTCACGGGGATCGATTTTGCAACGGCAACCATTGGGATTTCTGCAACGGCACTGATTTACTCTGTCGTCGGAGGAATGCGGGCGTCGGTCGTAACAGACGTGATTCAGATGATTATCGTTCTTGGTTTGGCACTCTTCATGGTGCCGTGGGTGATCACCGAGGCCGGGGGGCTCATGGCGGTGACAGGTGGATTTGGTGGAGCAAGTGGAGCCTTTGGAAATGTTTTTGATCCCAAAGTAGCCTGGGCATTTGGAATACCAATGACGATTTCATTGCTCGCCGGGCCAATCGGGGATCAGCAGTTTTTCCAGAGAGCGTTTTCTGTTAAAAAAGAAGCCATTAAAAAGACATTTATTTACGGAGGACTTATCTTTGGACTCGTTCCGATTGTCCTCTGTGTCCTTGGATTTATTGCCGCAAACCCCGCTTTTGGAATAGAAGTCCTTGATCCCCAAATGGTAGCGCCGACGGTTATTCAGCACTTCTTGCCGAACTGGGCATTGCTCTTGTTCACACTCATGGCCTTTGCGGGACTGTGTTCAACCATTGATTCAGGATACTGCGCGATCTCAGCTTTTGCGGTAGCCGACCTCACAAAATCAACCGAAACTGAAAAGAAGAAGATTGTTCGGGCGCGAATCGTTATGATTGTTCTCGGAATACTAGGAACCCTTATTGCGCTGACACAACCAAAACTCTTGTGGGTGTTCTTTATCTACGGAGCCTTGGTGGCGGTGGGATTCTTTCCAACCCTGTTTTCCATCTTTTCAAAATACTACACCGCAACAGCCGCGTTCTGGTCCATCATTCTTGGCTTCGTTCTCACGATTCCATTCTCCATCTACGCGAATGTTTCCGAAAACGAGAACCTTGTGGTTTACTCAGCCATTGCGAGTGTGTTGGTTGGACTGGTAAGTAGTTTGATCTTCGTTGCCACGGAGCGACGACGACAAAAACAAGTGGCGTAGCCTTGCACAACTCTCATCTCTGGTGTACGTTCCGATTGAAATGAACTCTCAGTACGATATGTTTGCGCATGACTTTTCCCAAACTCGCAAGAATGCGTGGCCGGAATTTGAAGTTTTGCTCAAAGAAACAAAGAAGGGAGACAGGGTTCTTGATCTTGGGTGTGGAAATGGGCGATTGCGCCAATCTCTCCCGGTTGAACTGGTTCGTGACGGGGATTACTTCGGATTAGATGTATCCGAGAAACTACTCGAAGTGGCTCGAAAAACATTCCCCCGTGATCACTTTTTTCACAAAGATTTCACAAAACCACTCCCCTTTGGGGATGACAACTTTGATGTTGTGACGGGGGTGGCCAGTTTTCACCATATCCTGTCAGAAGCCGAACAAAGGCAGTTTTTGCAAGAATGTTGCAGAACGCTAAAGCCAGGAGGAACACTGTTTCTTACGACGTGGAAATTACCAAGAAAACACTTTTGGTCCAATTTTTGGGCGGGAAACGGAAAAAACTGGACGATTCCTTTTGGAGTGGAAAAACATCCGCGGACATATCGAAACGTAACGGACAAAGATTTGAAAAAACTCTTGCGTAGAGCCGGGTTAAGCGTTACCTTCTGCCAGCTCCTGCGAGATCGCAACTATGTTATCGTGGGAAAGAAACACAATGGAAAATTATTTTGACGCCGCAGCAACAACGCCTCTCGATCCGCGAGTAATCGCAGTCATGGAGAAGCACATGGAAAAGTTTGGGAACAATAATTCCAGACATGTGCGTGGATTTGAGGCGCAAAAAGTAATCGACGAGTCTCTCAGTACCATTGCTGACTTATTGGGCGTTACAGCGGCACAGCTAGCGGTCACCTATTCAGGCACAGACAGCAATCGTCGCTTTCTCTGGGCGTGTTCAAAGCGTTTTGGATGGGAAAATATTACCTGTTCTCGTGTGGAGCATTCTTCAATCTCGAACGAAATAGATGAGAAAAATTGTTTTTGTCCACGGGGAGCATGTGAGGAAATGATTCAAAACCAACCAAAAGTGCTCGCACAAATGAAAGCGAATGCGGAAACGGGAGAATTATTTGATTCCAAGGCGTTGCGAAAAAAATTCCCAGACGCACTTATTCTTGAAGACTGGTCGCAGGCGATTGGAAAAGGATTGAAATTTGATATCGATCACGTGGACGCCGTGAGCTTTGCTCCACAAAAAATCTATGGACCGAAGATGGTGGGACTTCTGTATTTAAAAAACCCTGAAGACTTCCCTGAACTTTCCAAAGACCGACACACGAAGAATTGTTGGTTGATCGCAGGGATGGCGGAAGCCTTCCGCATTGCATTTGAAGAAGAATCGCAGACCGTTGCCAACCTAAAAAAATGGACAGAGCAAATTGAAACCTGTGTGAAAAATATCCCCGATACAAAGATTCACAGTAGCGATTTTGATCGTGTGCCAGGAACTATCTCCGCGGCCTTCAAAGGATTGCGAGGAGCAGAACTCATGTCGGTATTATCAGAAAAAGAAGGGATATGTGTGTCGACAGGATCGGCCTGTACAAGTGATATTCTCACGCCCACCAAGACAATTGCCTACATTGAGAAAGACCCCGAATGGCAGTATCCGATTCGAATTAGTCTCCACAAATTTCTGACAGACGAAGCGGTGGAGAACTTTTGCGAAACACTGAAGCACTATGTGGAGGAACTCAGAAAATGACCCAAGCCTTGTCATTCTGAACTTGTTTCAGAATCAGACTGCAGAGGTTTATGGTTTGACCCTGAAATAAATTCAGGGTGACAAAAAGAAGGAGGAGAATTTAGGGGGTTTAAATAATAAAGGGATTCCTCGGCTTCGCTCGGAATGACAGGAAGAGGTTTTGGAAGTTGTGGTATTATTCCGCTGATGAAAAAATGTATCCTTTGCAAAGACGAGTTTAAGATTTTTGACGGCGACAAGGCTTTTTATACAAAGATGGAAGTTCCGGAGCCGAAGCATTGTCCGCGGTGTCGGATGGCGCATTTAATGGCATATCGAAACGAACGAAAACTGTATCATCGGAAGTGTGATGTGACGGGAAAGAAAGTGGTTTCCATGTTCTCGGACCAAAGCCCGGTGAAGATGTGTGAGAAGAATCACTGGTATTCTCCCGAATTCGATCCACTTGATTACGGACGAGACTTTGATTTCGACAAGAGTTTCTTTGAGAATTTTAAAGACCTCCTTTATTCAATCCCCCTTCCTTCCTTGCGAGTAGAGCACTCAGAAAACTGTGAATACAACTCGGACATGAGTGATAGTAAGGATTGCTATCTCTGCTCTCGGACGCACAAGTCTTCCGACATGATGTACACATACAGAGGAAACAAATCTTCGGTGTGCGTAGATTGTCTGCAGGTGGTGGAGAATTGCGAGTTCCTCTACGAATGTGTGGAGTGCGTGATGTGTTATGATTCCCAGTTTCTGGAATACTGCGAACGATGCTCACAGTCAGCGTTTCTGAGTAACTGTCGCGGATGTACAAACTGCATGTTGAGCACGAATTTGGATAAGAAAGAGTTTTATTTTCTCAACAAACAACTGTCTCGAGAGGAGTATCAGGAAAAAATTAAGACGTTTGATCTTGGGGATCGGACAACGAGGAAGCAGGCTATTGAAGCCTTTGAGAAGCTCAAGAAAGAGAACCCCAGCACAAAGTCTGACATTATTAAATCAGAAGATTGCACAGGAAAAGGGATCGTGAATTCAAAAAATTGTCATGAGTGTTATGAGGTTCGAGAGGCGGTTGATTGTCGATATCTGTTTAACATCATGAAGTATTCGGATGGAATGGATTGTTATTCTGGAGGACGGGAGAGTGAGTTGATCTATAATGCTACTTCGACGTCAGCGAGCTACAATTCCAGATTCTGCGTACGAGTAACGTATTCCAGAGACGTGGACTACGCGATGTTTTGTCGATCCTGCGAAAACTTGCTGGGATGTATTGGGGTTCAGAACAAAAAATTCTGCATCTTTAACAAACAGTATTCGCAAGAGGAGTACATCGAGCTTCGTGAAAAGATTCTCGATCACATGAAAAAATCAGGCGAGTGGGGCGAATTCTTCCCTATCTCGATGTCGCCTTTTGCTTACAACGAGACGATCGCCCAGGAGTATTTCCCGATTACGAAGGAGTTTGCCCAGAAGCTTGGGTGGCGATGGATGGAGGAAGATCCAAAAGAATTCAAGAAACAAGAATTCATCGTTCCAGCGAAAGTATCGGACATAGACGAATCAATTCTCAAAGAAATTCTCGCCTGTGAGAAGTGTGGAAGAAACTACAAGGTAACCGATCACGAACTCTCTTTTTATCAGAAACACTCAATCCCAGTACCAGGGCAGTGTCCCGAGTGTCGTCACGCGCGGCGGTTTGCTTTGAAAAAAACTCTCCCTTATCATAAATGAAAATCATCTCTTGGAACGTGAACGGGATTCGTGCCGTGGAGCGCAAAGGTGATCTCGAATCATTCTTAAAAACTCACAATCCAGACGTGTTTTTAATTCAGGAAACGAAGTGCAAAGAGGAGCAAGTGCAATCCTTGATTGAAAAATATACAGACTACAAACAGTTCTACCACTCAGCAGAAAAGCCAGGGTATGCGGGGACGGCGGTGTGGGTGAAGAAAGAAGATCCTTCGACTTCGCTCAGGACGACGTTCGTCGCAGGGATGCCAGACTTCGAAGACACAGAAGGGCGGATTAGTCGCGTGTCGATTGGGAACCTTGAAATCCTCGGTGCGTACTTCCCCAACGGTGGAAAGTCAGAGGAAGCATGGGACGGGAAACTCATCTTTTATGAAAAATTCTTAGCGTATATGAACTCCCTCCGAAAAGAAGGGAAGCAGGTCCTCTTCGCGGGCGATGTGAATTGTGCCCATGAAGCAATTGATCTCGCTCGACCAGAAGACAACGATGGAAAGATTGGGTTTCATCCAGAGGAACGAGCGCATTTGGACGCCTGGATTGCCGATGGCTGGATCGATGTGTGGAGAAAGTTAAATCCCGACACACGCGATGTGTACTCGTGGTGGCATGTGATTACGCGTGCACGCTTACGAAACGTGGGGTGGAGAATTGATTATTTCTTCGTTGACGAGGCGATTCTCGGAAAAGTAAAAAATGTTGAATACCTCACGGAGCAAATGGGGAGCGACCACTGTCCTGTGGTGCTGGATACAAAGGCCTAACGATCCATTTTTTTTAAGAAGTCAGTCGAGATGTCTTCAGCATCTACTTCTTTTGGGTGCTCTTCTCTTCGTCCAACAAACTTCTGGGAAAATCGTGTTCCATCTGGAAATCGGAGCGTAACAGAAAAAGTGCTATGATCTAAATCTTCTCCGTTAAACGTAATGTCGTTTGTAAAAAGAACTTTAAAAATAGTTTCGATTTCCTCAAAACTTCCTCCATATATGTTAAAAAACTCTTCTTGAAATTTTGCAGGGCTATATTCAGCATCAATATTTTCCTCTTTTGCAATGACTTCGGGAATACTTGGGTCGACACGGAGAACAAACTCAACATGTCTTTCTTTTTGCGAAACACGAACTTTTTGATTCGTTATAGAAAGATTGAGTCGTTGATGAATTTGTGGACCATTTTCAAAAAGCCTTGCTTTGTCTATTGTTTCAGGTGCTCGATTTACAAAATCGAGTTTATCGGCACAAAAAACCAAAAGAGGAAGATCTCCAGAAGTTTGCTGTTCGGTAAGAGGATTTTTAATTTGTTCGCTGGTATGCTTTCGTATTGCGCGAACACACTGATTAAACATGTCGTGGTAGCGCCCCCCCGTCCACAAGAGAACTTTTGCATATTTTTCTTGGAAAAATTTTCGATAGAAAGTCGGGTCTTTGTAAACCTTTTCAAGACCGTGTTTTACGATTTGAGCACCATATTCGGCATGTTTATTAAAAACACCGCGTTGTTTATTTGATGACAAAGTGTCACGAATATCTCCCAAGTTTTTTCCCCTTATTGCTGCGGATGCGGCATAACCAACGTCATGCATTTGTCCGGCAGGTTCGGCAACGGTAATAAGCGAACGAACGATGCGGTGGGCCTCTTTGTCGCCCATCATTTCCGATTCACTGCTTTTCATTTTTTCTACCTTTTGAGGACCACGGATAGACATGTAAAGCAACCCTGTTAATCCTGCTACACGGTTTCCGTGTTCTGCGGCGTGATTGTTTACTTGAAGAGGTGAAAGAAGATGTTTATTTTGCCAATTCAAATGGTTCCAAACTTCTCCATAAGCATGATTACGATCAATAATAGACTCCATCCATTTGTGATATTCTGAAATCGAAAGATCATCAATCTCAATATCTCCACCATTTTTAAAGGTTTCAGAGAAAGATAATATTTGAGGAGGAAGGTCTTCTTGATCAAAATACCTTTTTAGTTTCTCGGAGATGTCTTTTTCGTGCTCGACCATCATCCATTAAATAACAGATTATCAACAAAAAGTCAACCCCATCATCTTCTTACACATTAAACTTAAAGTGCATCACGTCTCCATCTTGCACAATGTAATCACGTCCTTCCATTCGGAGCTTCCCGGCTTCTTTAGCACCGGCTTCGCCGTTGTTGGCAATGAAGTCCTCGTAGGCGATGGTGTCGGCTTTGATAAAGCCTTTTTCAAAGTCAGTGTGAATCTCTCCAGCGGCCTGTGGAGCGGTTGATCCTTGTCGGATCGTCCAGGCTCGCACCTCTTGTACGCCTGCTGTGAAGTAGCTCTGTAATCCCAGGAGATCAAAACTGGTTTGTACCAAGTTTTCGAGTCCTGATTTCTTGGCGCCAATTTCTGATAAAAATTCTCGCGCCTCTTCGTCAGAAAGATCGATGAGTTCTGCCTCAATTTTTGCGCACACGGGAATAATCGGAATGGCAGGATCGGCATTAATTTTTGCTCGAAATTTCGCCTCATCAAAGTCGGCAAACTGTCCCTCGGCTACGTTGGCAACAATGAGGAATGGCTTCATGGTAAGCATGCAAAACCGTTTAACGGCTATTTGTTCTTCTTCGTTAAAATCAATAGAGCTCGCGAGTTGTTCATTTTCAAGGGCATCTTTTATTTGCTCAAGGATAACGAGATCAATCTTCGCTTCTTTGTCTCCGCTTCGCGCTTTTTTGCTGACGCTGTCGAGTTGTTTGTCGACACTTTGGAGATCTGCGAGAACGAGTTCCGTCAGAATAACTTCCCAGTCACTCGAAGGATCAACAACCCCATCTACATGGTGCACGTCATCATCTTGAAAAGCCCTCAGTACATGGCAGATCGCATTACATTCACGAATGTGTGAAAGGAACTGATTCCCGAGTCCTTCACCCCTTGAGGCGCCTTTTACGAGTCCGGCGATATCTACAAATTCCACAGCGGACCGAATTGTTTTTAGTGGTTCTACGATTTTTACAATTTTTTCTATGCGTTCGTCCGGAACTTCCACAATTCCTATGTTTGGATCAATAGTACAAAACGGAAAATTCTCTGCAGCTGCGTTTTTGGCTTTGGTAAGCGCATTAAACAGCGTAGATTTTCCAACATTTGGGAGACCGACAATTCCAATTTTTAAATTCATCGCGGGGGATTTTACGAATTAAAAACATTTTAACAAGCTGGGAAAGGGGTTTTTGTTGACCAATATTTGTGTTCGGAGTAAAACGGAAGGGAACTGGAGTGTACGTGTTCTTTCTGAATCTTTTTCTCCTAATCATAGATAACTGGGACCTGAATTGTTGATTCCGTGGAATCAATGCTAAGGAACCCACCTCGAGAATTCGAGGAAAAATCGACTTAGGAAAGCACGGCATCCTGGTGAAGTAAACCCTCTCTATGAGGGTTTTTGTGTTGACGATTTTTGTGTTACTAAATGTCGTTAAACTTATGTGCAGCGGATGACGGCTGTCCGATATTTGAAACGTGTTTTTTGAACCTAAGATTTGGGTCAAGAATTTGACGCGTTTGCATTGCCATTTCTGTTGCAGCATACAGCAACGAGGCCGTGATTGCCGAAGCATGGAACTCTTTGTCACGAGCACCAGAAGAGACAAGCTCATTCGCGATGTTTTTGGCAACGTCCTCAATTTTCCCCTTGATAAGAATTTCTGCATTTTGACGAGAAATAAGTTGGCGAGGAAGAACGGGTCCCATGTTCGGCTCGTCTTCTTTTTCTTCACAAATGAGAGAAATGACATCTTGAGAAAAAAGAGAAACAGCTTCTTTTTTGTCAGGAGATTTTGTATTTCTTTTAAGCTCTTCCTCAAGGGTTTGCATCCTTGATTGAATTCCTTCTTCGGAGAGTGCCTCATCAATCCGTTTTGGTGTTTTGACTTCTTTCATCAAAAAACTTGTAAAATATTTTAACAAGAAAGTCAAGAAGCCCGTGTATACGAAAAACTCTCTTTCATCACTTCGTGAGATGTTCAAATCGCAATACAAAAAAAAGAGAACCCGAAGGTGCTCTTTTTCAAACTCTCTTCACATCACTTCGTAATGTGCAGGACGTTTTTCATAAAAAAGAACACAAGTGCTCTTTTTATACGAAAAACTCTCTTTCATATCGAACGCATGCGACCGATAGGTGTTACACCTGGAGTATCAATTATTAATAAACTCCGTGCTTCTCTCTCACCGAAGTGAGAATACCTGATCGCCTCTGGATGAGGCGGTGATCCATCCGCACATTCCCGTACGGATA
>CAZOER010000016.1:0-19799 GCA_964578905.1 uncultured Candidatus Peribacteria bacterium
TTAATTAATCTATTATGAAAAAACTCCTCATCCCATTGGCAGTCTTTTCGCTTTTCTTTCTTACGGCGTGTGAAAATCCAGTTACAAAAAACACAACAGAAGTTGTAGAAGAGCTTTCGTTTACCGATAACGTAACGGTTTCAGAGGAAGACATAATCCTCGAATTCACTCCGAACAGGTCCGAATCAGCGACCTATGAAGTGAAATATTCTATTCAAGAAACAGGTGGGGAAACGGCAAATGAAACGAAAACAATGGAAGATATTTCAGAAGCACTTCCTATTATCATTACGATTTCAGATTTAGAAGCAGGAGCAGAATATCTCACGGGAATTGTGATTGAAGATGAAGAAGGAAACGAAGTGCATAAATTCCAGGATACGATTACACAGAAGTAATCATTTTCTGCTACACTCTTTGTGATGAAAAACTGGAACGAAAAGAAAGTTACTATTGTCGCTGACTGGATTACAAGTCGAGGCGGGGCAGAGCGAGTTATTTTTTCTCTTTCGAAATTATTCCCTAACGCAGTTATCTTTACATCCGTTTTTGCTGAAGAGAAATTTCCAGAACTAAAGGGGAGGGAAGTGCGAACAACCTTTCTCCAAAAACTCCCTGCGATACTGCGAAAGAAGCACCAGTTCTTGCTTCCATTTTTTCCAATGGCATTTGAGAAGCTGGATTTATCGGAGTTTGATCTGATTATTTCATCCAGCAGTTCAGGTTTTTCTAAATGTGTACGGAAAACACGACCAGAGCAGGTACACGTGTGTTATTGTCACACGCCTGTTCGATTCCTCTACAACGCACGAGATGAGTATGTAAACGATTACCCGCTTCCGTGGTGGGGGAAACCAATCCGGTGGGTGCTTCCAAAACTGCTCAATTTCCTTGAAAAGAAAGACCAGAAGGCAATGAAGGAGGTTGATCACTGGGTTTCTAATTCAGACTTTGTTGCCGATCGGATTTCAAAATTCTACAACGCAAAAGCGACAACAGTCTCTCCAGGGGTGGAAACAAAACCGTACGTCAAAGCCGGACTTCGAGAACCGGAACGTATTTACTTCTTGGCTGTGGGACGGTTTATTCCGTATAAGAAATTTGATTTACTCGTTGAGACGTTTGTGAAAAATAAACTTCCACTGAAACTGGCGGGAAAAGGACCAGACCTCGAAAAGTGTAAGCTACTTGCCAAGGGCGCGGACAATATTGAGTTTCTTGGATTTGTAGGAGACGACGAATTGCCGGACTTGTACGCCCATGCGAGAGCCTTCTTATTTCCGGCAGAGGAAGATTTTGGGCTGACACCTGTAGAAGCGATGTCGGCTGGGACGCCTGTGATTTACTATGACAAAGGAGGAGCAACTGAATCGGTTGGAGAGTGGGGGATTCCCTTTCATGAACAAACTCAAGAAGCCTTACAGAAGGGGATTGATGTGTTTGTAAACCAAGAATCAAATATTCACCGAGATCACATTATAGAACGGGGAGAGAGCTTCGATGAATCGAAGTTCCGGGAAAAACTGGCGCAGTACTTGGAAAATTTGTAAACTTTAACTAATGAAAATATACCTCGGATCGGATCATGGTGGCTTTGTTTTGAAGCAAAAAATTGAAGATTACCTCTCAGGAAAAGGGCACGAAGTAGTCGATGTGGGATGTAAGACAGAAGAAAGCTGTGACTACCCATTCTTTGGCGCAGAAGTCGCAAGAAAAGTGGTTGGAGATGGCGGATCATTGGGTATTTCTGTTTGCGGATCAGGACTTGGGATTTCAATGGCAGCGAACAAAGTGAAAGGGGCGCGTGCAGCACATGTGAATTCAGTAGAACTTGCAGAACTATCTCGAAGGCATAACGGAGCAAATATTCTTTCCTTAGGGGAACGAACGAAATTCTTTGACCCATGGGAAAAAATTATCGACACGTTTATTGAAACAGCTCCCGAAGAGGGGAGACACGAACGACGAAGGGATCAGCTCAATGAGCTTTAGCCTACTTTCGAAATAACCTTATCTACAAGCCCGTACTCAACTGCTTGTTTTGCACGAATGAAATTATCTCGGTCGCAATCTTTTTCAACGGTCGCGAGATCTTGCCCAGTACATTTTTGAATTATCTTGTAGAGGATGCTCTTCGTATCAAGGATGTGTTCTGCGTGGATAGCAATATCAGATGCTTGTCCTTCAGTTCCTCCAAGTGGTTGGTGGATCATCACCTCTGAATGAGGAAGGATAAATCGTTTTCCTTTTTCTCCACTCATAAGAATCATGGCTCCCATAGAAGCGGCGATTCCCACACACACCGTTGAAACTTTTGGTGCGATGAAGTTCATAGTATCGATAATGGCAAGACCTGCTGAAACAGATCCTCCTGGTGAGTTAACGTAGATCGTAATGTCTTTCTTTGGATCTTCTGCCGCCAAGAAAAGAAGTTGAGCGATAATTAAGTTCGCTACATTGTCATCGATTGCCGTTCCGACAAAGATGATTCGTTCTTTCAATAAACGAGAATAAATATCGAAGGCACGTTCTCCTTCTGCTGTTTTTTCGACGACTGTTGGGACCAAATAACTCATATATGAATGATTAAATTCACCTCAGTATAGCACGTTTAAGGGCTTTAAACAATCGAGAGGGCTTGCCCAAGGAAGGGGAATGTTATTTTTTAAACTTCTTGAGAACAGTGTTTGTCGTTGCAATAACCCATTCTTTTTTCTTCCATCCAATCACGACTCCCGCCGCAAGGATGAATCCAATCACGAAAGCCATAATCGTTGTTGTGTAGTTCTTTGTTTCTGAGTCGACATCTTTTGCGTGTGCATTATCACAAGCATTTCCGTATCCATCGTTATCTCGATCTTTCTGATCTTTATTTGGAATGAGCATACAATTATCAATAATATCTCCCACACCATCAAAGTCTGTATCGTATTGATTTGAGTTTTTCACACGAGAAGCATTGTCGCATTTGTTTCCCACACGATCAGAATCGCTGTCTGATTGAGAAGCATTTGAAACGAAAGGACAGTTATCGAGTCTGTTGTTGAGGCCATCTCCATCGAAGTCTTCTGGGAAGGCAGCGTTGATAATCTCTTTTGTAAGCTTCCCTTCGACAATAAATTTTTGTGCTTCCCCGTGTCGCTCTTTGTATCGGATGAGATCAGTGGCTCCTCCGTAGAGCAATCGGTATTTTTCTCGAGGATTTCCCTCAAAGTAAATCGATGCACTCGCTCCGTTGTAGAGTTTTATGTCATCCACTTTTACTCCAACTCCCCAGAGGGAAACTTTTATGTATCGAATAAGTGGAGAATGAAAATCTGTCTGCCACGCATGTGGACGTTTAGAAACGAGAGTTCTCATGTCGTCCTGTGTCATTCCTCCTTTGATTTCCATTGATCGAACTCGTCCTTCAGGAACAAATACTTTTGCTCGAACGATTCGTTGTGGAGAGCCAAGATCAATAATTGCCCAAGAGGCATCTGTTCTGTCTATTTTTTCATCAAAGACAAATGTTGTGAAGATGTCCCCATCAATAAGGTCTGCAACCTTTCCGTCTTTCAATGAAGAAGTCTTTACAACCTCTGCACCATGGAATCGTGCAAATTCATTGTAGTAAACTTCAAAAGGAACTTCTTGGTTGTCCCCGTTGTAGAGATCAATATTTGAGAATCGCTCACTCACGCGTCCCATAATTGTATTGTCCAAACTAATCGCCACCATCTTTTTCCAAGAGAGCTGAGGAATAACCACATCTTTCTGGTAGGGGAAATTAGTAACATTTGGAGCACCGGCAAAGATTGTTGCGGTACTGAAAATACTGAGAGCGAGACCAAGGAGTAGGAATTTTCGCATAAAGAGAGAGGGGATTAAGCAGTTGCAGCGGCTCTGGCTGCTTTCGCTTGTTCTTGTGCTTCGATCATGTTTTTAATCACCATGACCTGAATAATAGAAGAACGTTCGGTTTCACCGAGTTTCATTCCGATGAACTTAAGTGTGTCCTGAAGATCAGGAATCAAACGGTGTTCAAGGGCGTTCACACGTCGTCGTGTCTTTTCAATTTCAAAAGCGAGGTTCTCAGCAGACTTTTCTACTTCAGCCAGCTCAAGAAGAATTTGAAACACTTTTGAAAACTTTTTAATAGCAATGTCAAGTTCACCACGTGTTTGAACCAATCCGTATCCAAGAGCATTTCCAGTAATTTGGAGCTTAAACCGAGGAATACGCACTGACATGATGTTTTTTGTGCTCACTTGTAAACTTAATTTTTGAGAGGGGACTGCGAGTGTATTTCGGAGTGTTGACTTAGGCATGATTGCCTGAGCCTCCAAAAACGCCGCATTGGCTTCTTTAAGCGCATTTTCGACCTCTTCACGCATTGATTTGGCCTTTCTTACGATGTCTAAGAACTCCTGCATGAGTCCGTCTTGTTTGTCTTTTAGTAGTTTATGACCTCGTTCCGCCACTTTCAGCTGGTTCTTGAGACCGAGCATTGTCATCCGAGTTGCCGTTACACTTTTGATTGCCATAAGAGGGAATTGTTGATTACTTTTTTATCGGGCGAATTCTAATTCCTTATAAAAGAATGTCAAAATACTTTTTTATTTTATTTAAAAGAGAAGGCTAGACGATGTAAATATCGAAATAATTCTTTTCAGCTCTTAGGAGTCTCGTCATGACCGCATCAACTTAAACCAAGATACATTGTGTTAAGTAAGATGGATCAACAAATGTACTCACCTCTCTTGAACATAATCTATAAAAGGCGTAAACTAAATTTACGTTCTAAGCGTTTTTTTTATTAAAAAGGTTTCGTAATACCCCTCTCTTCAAAATTGAGAGAACTTTTCTCTGGAAGTCCCCTGTTTTTAATTTTTTTCCACCTCTTTGAAAGTTTCAAGGAGAGATTTTACATTGAAGGGTTCTTTTTGAAATTCAGCATCAACGTCTTCTGTAACTCCTCGAAGGTTTACAATCAAAAAGACTTCAATAGATGGAGTTTTAAAATTAAGTCCTTCTTTGCCTGAGGATCGTTTAAGGTTTTTTACGGCACAATCAAAAATGACATATCCTTTCTTTGCAAGCTCTACATACGCTTTAAAAAGGGCAGGAAAGCGTTCCCCTTTATCTTTGAAGACTTGGTCAATAACCTCGTATTTGTCTTCAAGAGACAGACCTTCATATTTTTTAGAAAATTTAGATTTTTCCTCATCAGTAATAAGCACTTCTTGTCCCGGATTTTTAGGAGTGACATCTCCAGATTCCAATTCTATTTCCGTTGCTTCGGGAAGTTCATTTTGCATAAAGTACACCAATTCTCTTTGGAGAGATTCTTCAAAGTGGCTTGATATAGTTGCGGATCCAGCCATCTCATCGCAGTCTAAATCCCCCTCTCGTCGCCTATTCCCAGCAATCTGCTGTAATGCAGCCAAAGAATATTTCAAAGCCCTTGGACCTCCATACATTCGAGTGAGTTCAAGAATTCTTTTCCCATGATTCCCTTTAAATTTTTCAGAGAAGTTGTAGAGGGTAGCATTATAAGATTTTTCAAAAGTTCCCTCCTCAAGAGAGTCTTTCCAAAACTTAAATCGATATCCGCCCCATTTTTGTCCTTTAAAAATAAGATGGCTATATTCGTTATCGATTTCTGGAGAGAGATCAACAATGTCTCCAGTCCCCTCTCCATATGCTCTAAATTCAGCTTCACGAGCGCTTCCAATTTTTCTTGCTACAGGTGATTCCGAAGAAAAATTACGAAACTGGCTCGCATTAAGTATATCAACATCTCCTCGTTTGCTTGAAATGATGTTCTCCCCCATTCTTTTGAGATCCATTAACATGCTTGCTTCTTCATCAGGATCTAATTGAAGAATTGGTTGAGGAGTAGAAGTAAGAGCTGTATTAGAATCTAAAATATCTTGCACTTGTTTTTGTGCGATTTCATTAAGATTAGAGTCGGACACCATCCCCCCTTCCTCGATAAGTTCTTCTATTGATTCTCTCATTATGGCATCTTTTTAACTCTTTTCCGTAAAATCGTCAAGAAGTGCTGTGAAAAATCCTCGACATTCCCTTCTTCTTTTCTACAATCCCTCCATGGAGGACGACAATCGAACAATTGAGAACCAAGAAGAACTTTCAGCGGGTAATGTTGAGGCGGTTATTCAGTTTATTGATAACCTTTCCTACCTTGATGATGTGGATCGATACTGGGCACGAAAGGATGCAAAGGAAGCTATTGCTAAGGGTGAAGACAGCAACGAACTCAAAGAGAAATATCAGTTCTATGATCGTATCGCAGAACTCCAACAGCAAATTGTTAAAAATATCCCCTCTTCAAAACAAGAAGAGGTCTTGAATATTATTCGACAGGTAACGAGTAAACCGACGGGTGGAAGCGATCGACAAATGAAACTGGAGCATGTACTCAGAGTGAAGAGAACGGTTGATGCCTTTCGAGAGAATCAAATTACGTTGCAGTTTCTTGTGCAGGAAAAAATTACATCTGGAAATGTGCACTTCGGAGTCGCTCAAATTTTGAGTGAAGATTTATTTAAAAACGCAGAGAAAATGTTCCCTGATCGTTTCTGGAAACTGTCTGATAGAATGTCTCCTTCTGATTTTCCTCATTTCACAGTGGCGTTTAACTTTGCGCTGAAAGAATCATTCACACAGGATCAATCGACATCGAAGCTCAAAGATTTCTCAGAAAAAATTAAGAAATCCATACTTGAGGATGCGGAACACTTGTTGTCAGAATTCTTTCCAGAGAAAGCAAAGGGAGCGCATCTCCAAAGTTTGAAAAAGATATCATCCGATAAGCCTTCTAAATTGTTGGGGAAGATTCTTGCGATTGGATTACAACGAGAAAAACATGAAACAGAAGCACAGAAGGAATTTAAAAATATACATAATCTTGTTACCTCTAAAAATCCAAAAGGCGCGAAGGGTGCTGTTGATACATTGAAAAAGAAATTCGGCGTAAAGGTGTTCGACTCCCTGCGGCAAAAAGGATTTATTACAAAATTAGAAACAACGATTCTTCAAATTGGGGTATTAGAAAAACAATTAAAAACCGAAAAGAATCCTGCACTCAGAAAGAAAATCGAAGCACAATTATCAAAACTTCAACAACCAGAAAAAATAATTAAACAAGATTCATCTGCTTCTGGAGAGGGCAAAAAGAAAGTTCAAGATATTCTTCAAGAGATTCAACAACATAAACAGCAAGGAGATTTATCTTCGGCAGAGAGATCTGCTCAGAAATTGCGCTCTCTTGATTCAGAAAGGGCGGCAAAAGAAATTGAAAAAATTAAAAGCGCCCAAGCCAAGAAAGATTCTCCAAAAGAAGAAGTGAAAGAAGAATCGGTTTCAGAGGGGTCAGAATCGAAACAGAAGAAAATTCTATTTTTGGAAATGCTCAAAGAACACGCTCGAAAAGTTATGGAAGAATGTGGACAACTGGGAATCCCGAAAGACAGTGAAGAATTTTGGGGATTGAAGGGGGTTCGGAATCGCATGCAATATTTGAAAGACAAAGGATTATGGAGCAATTACCAACGATTTAATTCTTCGGATAGAAACATGCCGAGTAAAACGCATGAGGGAGGGTTCCGGTTCCGATGGGTCAATGTGACAACAGGAACCAATCTCAATACGACAAGTGCACAAAGAGGAATTGAATATTTGCGACAAAGAAAAGAATCCGGATACCAGATATCTGCTTTAGCAGGCGCGTTCTCTGTGAATTGGAAAGGTCACTCCTCGCCGGTTTATACACCAGAACGATTTATTTCTTTCGTAGAAATGGAGCTGAGTCGAGTGAAAGGAAGTAGTAGTTCTTAGAGTTTTTCTTCGATTCGGAGTAACTGGTTGTATTTACAGATTCGTTCTGATCGGCTCAGCGATCCTGTTTTGATTTGTCCTGCATCTGTTCCCACTGCCAAGTCGGCAATGAATTCATCAGACGTTTCTCCTGATCGGTGTGAGATCACCGTCCCAAATCCATTCGCTTTCGCCAACTTCATCGTTTCAAATGTCTCAGTTAATGATCCAATTTGATTCACTTTAATAAGAATAGAGTTGCAGAGTGCTTGATCGATCCCGGTTTGCAGTCGTTTCTTGTTTGTCACGAGAAGATCGTCCCCTACTAATTGGGCTTTGTCTCCAAAGAGTTTTTGCATCTCAGCAAAACCCTCAAAGTCGTCTTCACTGTGAGAGTCTTCAATAGACTCAATTGGATATTCTTCCAAGAGTTGCCCGTATAACTGTGTCAGTTCACTTGGGGTGAGGTTCTCTCCATCAATGAAGTATTTCCCTTCTTCAGCTCCATTCGCCGGTCCATAGAATTCAGATGCGGCTGCATCGAGTGCAATTTTCATTTTGCCAGTGTATCCGGCCGCTTCGATTGCTTCGACAATAGTATCGAGGGCATCTCGCACCTTCGGCAATCGAGGAGCAAATCCCCCTTCGTCCCCTACTCCTACAGAGAATCCTTTTTTAACAAGAATCTTTTTTAAGTTATGAAACGTTTCCGCTCCCGCTCGTAGATTGTCTGAAAAATTTCCAAGATTCGGAAAGACCATAAATTCTTGAACCGCAAGTCCAGAATCCGCGTGCTTTCCTCCATTAATTACATTCATCATCGGACGCGGGAGAGACAGTTCTCCACCGAATAAATTATTAATATGTTGGTACAGTCCAATCCCCTTCTGCGTGGCTGCCAGTCGTGCGGCAGCGAGAGAGATTCCCAAAATTGCATTCGCTCCGAGTTTTTCTTTATTCTCCGTTCCATCCAGATCGAGCATTTTTCGATCGATTGCTTCTTGCTCACTCGGATCCATACCGATAATTGCAGAAGCGAGAATATCGTTTACGTTTTTAACGGCTTGTAAGACTCCCTTTCCCATATACACGCCTTTGTCACCATCTCGTAATTCCAGCGCTTCATGAATTCCTGTAGAGGCTCCTGAAGGCACCTTGGCCAAGACAGTATGTGTTCCATCAGACATTTCTACTTCGACGGTTGGATTTCCTCGAGAGTCTAGAATTTGCCGAGCGAAAATAGATTGTATTTGGGACATAGTGTAAGGGGGTTGAAATTGTTTGAATTTTACCCCAAAATAGCGTCGTGAGAAAATTTTTTGTCGTCCTCTTTTTTTCAGCCTTGTTTCTAGCAAGTGGTGTATTGGCAAAAGAGCCTTTGCGAACAGAAGACGCAATTTTTGTAGAAGCCGGACAGGTCGTGGAATCTGGTATTTTAGCCGATTCAAACGGACTTTTGTTTATTGAATTTTCAGGAAACGCACGTGTTGTGGTGACGACCGATCAACTTTCTTTTTCTGGAGAAATTGTCCCCCCACAAATTATTGCTCTTCCTGATAACAAACCTCGAGCACGGATGCAGGAACTCATTACCTTTGAGCTCTTGGGTGATACCGCAGAACATCTGACATTTGCCGATCAATTTGATCTGATGCGATGGAAGACGCGTGTTCGATATAAATATTGGAATGAAGAGAGTTTTAGTAGAGACACAGCGTTGGTTCAGATTCTTGTTCCGATTACCGAAGACTACGGAGAGCTTTCTCTTTGGGAATACTCGTATGAAGATGGTTGGATTGAGCTTGGCGGAAAAGTTGAAGATTCGAGTACACCAAACACAAAGGTCTTTTCTTCTGTGCTGACAGGAACAGGTATCTTTACGATTTTTGATAATAATCCATCACCTGATTTTATCCCACCGTTTCCTTTGGATGAAATTATGTTAGTTGAGCCAGATCCATTTGCAGATGAATACTTTACGGAGAACGCAGCGTATTCTACGGAGTCAACACCTGAACTTTTTGAAGGAACATACGTTGATCCCCTTTCTCCAATAAATCCCGTACCACTGGAAGGTGAATTCTCAACGGTTCCAATGGGGGTAGAGGGAGATTTTACTGCCTTGCCGCTCAATATTACAGGAGGAACTCCTTCTGATCGGACACTGACTCCTGATGAACTCTATGCACAAAAAGATGCCGTTGGACAAATTCCGGCAATGCCACTTATGTTTGCTGGGGCAGAAGCAGAACAACAACAAGAAGAAGTCGTCTTTATCCAAGAGGAATTCGTTCCTATTCCTGATGAACTTCCCCAAACAGGACCGGCTCAGGAAGAACAACCTCGAACGATGTTCCCTTTCATGATTCTCTTTGCGGTGGTTATTTTGGGCTCAAGTTTCTACTTTGCTATCAAAGGAAAACGGAAAATGCGAGGTTAAAGAGGAGGAAACCAATAGATTTGATTTTTGGGTATTTTTGTGGTACACTTCTCGGATTTGTTTTCTTTTCTCTCTATAAATCTTCATGAAACACGCAGTTCTCGCTTTCATCCACCGGCCAATGGTTCAAGACATTGCGCTTGCAGTAGGTGTTGTTGGGATGTTTCTTGTACTTGGGTTCTTCTCTCGGGAATTCGCCCTCGACGTACAAACAAACTTCTTCGCATAGCCACAAAAATTGCCCCCTAAAAAAGAAGCTTCGCTACGGCGAGGCTTTTTTTATATCTGACAACCGAGGGCTTTAGCCTTCGGCCCACAGCTAAAGCAATGGGTTGCCGATTATCCCATTTTCTTCAACACACCCTTCTTCCACTTCGCAAAATCCCCTTTCACAATGTGTGCCCGTGCATCGCGCATGAGCTGATGGTAAAACGATAAGTTGTGAATGGTTAGCAGTCTTGCTCCCAACGCTTCGTCCATTCTCGCAAGGTGATGAAGGTATGCTCGTGAATGCCCTTTTTGACAGACCGCACATTGGCAATTTTTATCGAGAACGGCTTTGTCGTTGGCAAATTCTGCATTGGTAATTCTCAAAACTCCCTGAGAAGTAAAAATACTTCCATGACGGGCATTCCGCATTGGCATCACACAATCAAACATATCAATCCCCCGCTCGATCGCTTCCAATAAATTCTGAGGGGTTCCCACGCCCATTAAGTAATGCGGTTTCTCCGTGGGAAGAGAGGGGCAGATTTCATCCAAGACTTTGTACATTTCTTCAGCGGTCTCCCCTACTGCTAATCCTCCAAGAGCAAATCCATCAAACGGCATGGCCGTAATTTCGTCTAAACTTCGTTTTCGTAACTCCGGAAAACATCCTCCTTGAATAATCCCAAAGATCTGTGGTCGTTTGAGCGGTGATATTTTTTGTGGGTATTTTTTGAAATGAGTATCGAGACTCTGTTTCGCCCATTCGGTAGTTCGTTCTACCGCTCGCCGAATAGGGTGGAACTTTGGTACATTGGGAGGACACTCATCGAAGGCCATGAGAATATCGGCATCGAGATTGTGTTGAATCTGGATAGATTTCTTGGCATCGAGAAATACTTTTTCTCCATCGATATGGGATCGGAAGGTGACGCCTTCGTCGGTTATCTTTTTCCGTTTGAGGGAAAATACCTGGAACCCTCCCGAATCGGTGAGAATTGGGCCGTTCCATTGTGTGAATTTGTGCAGACCTCCGAGTTTTTTAATTCGTTCTGATGTTGGACGCAGATGAAGATGATACGTATTGGCGAGAAGGAATGGCGCCCCCATCGCTTCTAAATCTTCCATACTCACTCCGCCTTTAATGGCGCCCCGTGTGGCAACCGAAAAGAAGAACGGTGTCTCAACACTTCCCTTTCGGGTATGCAGAACTCCAGCTCGGGCAGAGCCATCGGTTTTGAGAAGTTCAAAGTTCTTTGTCATAACGCGAGCGATTGTGCCTTATTTTTTACGCTTCGAAAAGATGAAATTCCTCAATCGAAAAAAGAGTGTGTCTGACTTCATCAAAAACCTCCTTTGGAAGTTTGTCTTTCTTTGCCAAAAACGTCGTGCAGTCCGCTCTTCTGAGAAACTCAATAACTTGTCGGGCACTGTTTGAAAGTTCAACGGCGTTCGCGGTTCTCGTCTTTGAAAATTCAAAACTCTGTGGATCAAAGAACACATCGTCTTGCACCTGATCAAATCGTGCCATCAATCCCAAGAAGTCCAGAATGACCACGTGAAAGAAGAGATCAAAGACATCCGCTTCCTCAGCGTTAATATTCGCACAGAGCGTGGAAATCGTTTGAAAAAGAATGGGAGTCGGTTTCTCCGGTGGGAGCACCTTTCCGAGCATCTCTATCCAAGCAAATCCAATTTTATTAATTTCAAAGTTTGATTCAAAAGCGTGAAAGACCTTTGTGGTATTGGCTGACTTTAATGATTTACTACTTCGTCCTTCAAAGAGAGACAGATCAATGATCCGAAAGAAATCGATTTCTGCTTTTCGTTTCTTCGAGTTTCCAAACTTCTTTACCGACATGGAGACCTTTCCAAATTCTTCCGTAAAAAACTCAAGAAAAGCATCATCATTCGCAAGAAATGTTTTCTTTAGCAAAATTCCATGTGTTTTAATTTCTCCCATCAGCTACTGAATTTTCCAGACAGATACTTTCGAATAGCAATCCATGCCCCTGTCATTCCTACAAGTCCTGAGACGAGAATTTCCCATGAGAAGACATTGTTCCAGAGGTGAATGAATATTTCTCCAGCAGGGAGAATATCGACTTGTCTGAGGACAAAGGTAAAGATTCCAATCGCGATAACACTTGAGGCAACTCCAAGTAAAAGACCTTCTACCAAGAATGGTCCTGCGATGAACTTGGTTTCTGCTCCTACGAATCGAGAAATAAAGACTTCATTCTTTCGAGAAAAAATCACGATTCTAAATGTGTTTACCATAAGGAGAACTCCACCAGCCAAGAAAAGAATAACCAGCCAGAATCCCGCTCTCTCTACTCCGTCACGAACACGCAAGAGGTTGTCGATAATATTTACAAAGTCTCGCTCCCCTTCTCCATCCCAGGCTCCGATGACCGAGTCGTATCGCCCTTTCTTTAAAATTTCAAAGACATCATTTACTTCTCTTAGATCCCCGAATCGAATATGGAGTCGAGGTGGAAGCTGGAAGTTTTCAACGACCTCTGCCTCCAATACTTCGCTCTCAATGTCATACATTCCCAGTTCATTTTTCAATGCATCAAATTCAAACGCATCGTAATCAGCCCTCATCTCAAGCGAGAAATCGGCTCGTTGTTCTAGATTTTGCAAAGAGTAATCAGCAAAAAACTGAATAGAAAAAACAAAGTTCAAGAGAAACAAAATCAACGCTCCAAGGAGCATTGTGGTTCCCGATAAAAACTTATTTCGCCAGACCTGTATCGATCCCTCGCGAAAACTCCGAAGCAGGAGTGGTTTTATATTTTTCATATTTGTTTTCCCAATGCTACTCGTTCACAGGCTGTTTGCCAAATTTCGAGCTTTTGAAATGTTGAGGGGCATACGCTTCTGCACGAAGAATTTGAATATCAGGAAATTCCTCCCGACATTGTGCGTCATCAAATCGCTGATCGTACCCCAGCAGTATTCCATCAGGATTTTCCTCTCGGATTGTTTCCCACACATTTCCATCTTCTCGTCCCAGTCGCACGTGGGCATGGGGTATGTTTTCAGACTGAATACGCTCCAATCGTTTGTGTTCTGAGTGCTGTGGCTTTCGTCCCTTTATCTTCTCCACTGTTCCCTCTCGTCCAATAACAATAACAAGCTCATCACACATCTGACTCGCGTGATGAAGAAAATGCTGATGTCCCACATGGAAGTGGTCGAATACACCGGCGACGAGAAGTTTGGGGAATTGTTTCACGGGACGATTGTACAGAAATTTGGGTAGGGTTAACAGGAGCGTTGATCAAACGCTCCTGTATATTGATTCTTAACTCTGCTTACCTAAACAGCTTGACCTCCACAGATAAGGCATTGGGCATCTGCACTGCCCGTTAACCCTTGAATTGCTAGAATAGATGTATTTTCTCCACAATTTTTACATACGACGGTTTGATAGCCTTTTCCTGTTCGTTGGCTTTTATGGACATCCATCTCTTTTTCTACAGTTCCTGTGTTAGCAACTTCTTTCTTTTTAGTCATAAGCTTTAAAATTTTAATTCATTCGTTAAACACTTTCTTTCGTTGATCTTTTTTTGTTGAAATACTTAAACAAGGAATTCTATCAAAAGGTTCCTCGTTCTCTCATACTACGAAATCCCATTCGATTTGTCGCCGGTATGAATTTAAAATCACTTTCTCCTTTTTCTGATTTTGTTGTACTTGTTTTTTGTCCGATTCCTGTTGAACCAGTTTGTGTGGTTTTTGTGCCACCTTCATTCGTCTTCGCCATAGTAGAATACGTTTAAAATTTATAATTAATAAAAGATTTGGTGCATCTCCCAACAGGGAGAGAATGTTCGTTTAGGGAACACTCTCATCTATTGGGAAATACTGTTGGTAAACAGAGCCCGAATTTCTCCTTTCGAAAAATGAGGTGAGCCATAGCATCCAGAAGGAGCGTCTAGCTACAAGCAATCATCCAAAGGGAGAAGGATGAGCTCTGTGCCGTTATATAAAAGAACAACCCCGGTCTGTTTAAGCGGGGTAGATGTTGCATTCGATATTATAACAAAATCCTAAACCGCTGGGGGGGTCTTAATAATAAACCACAATTTTGGCAGATAGGTTGTTGTCATGTAAGGCAGATTGTAAGGAGGAAGTTTTTACTGTCAAACTTTTTTACCCTTTCCTGTCTTTGTCTTATTTTTTTGAAATCCATCTCAAAAGTCTCTATACTTCACCAGACAAATTAAGACCCCATGATTTCAGAAAAAGAAGTCCGTCATATTGCGAAACTCGCAAAACTTGAACTCACTGATAGTGAGGTCAAAAAGTTTTCGGGCGAACTTTCAGATATCTTGGATTTTTTCAAAACCTTGCAGAAAGTGAAAACAGATAAAGTTGAAGAAACTTCTCAGGTAACAGGACTGGAAAATGTTATTCGGTCTGATGAAATCGAAGTCGATGGCAATGAAACAGCATTGCTTGAGTGCACGCCTCACAAAGTAAAAGATCACTCGGTGCAGATTCCCAAAATTATGTAATGGATTTAACTACGAAGACGCTCGCCGAACTTTCAAAACTTTTCCAAAACGGGAAAGCGAGTTCTCGTGAAATCACGGAAGCGTTTATTGCGAACATTGAAGCGAAAGAAAAAGATATCAACGCGTTTGTGACCACAACGTTTGATCTTGCACGCGAGATGGCCGATGCGGCGGACAGTCGACAAAAGAATGGCACACTCCTCTCCCCCATCGATGGGATGCCAATTGCACTCAAAGATGTGGTCTGCACGAAAGAAGCAAAGACAACGGCCAGTTCAAATGTCTTGAAAGACTTCCAATCTCCGTACGATGCGGAAGTGTGGAAACGATTAAAAGAAGCGGGAGCGGTGCTCCTTGGAAAAACAAATACGGATGAATTCACTATGGGAGCCTCTACGGAGAGCTCTGCCTTTGGAGTGACAAAGAACCCGCATGATCTCTCACGAGTAGCAGGAGGGAGCTCAGGAGGTTCTACAGCCGCGGTGGCAGCAAACTTTTGTACGGCAGCGATTGGAACCGATACGGGAGGATCCATTCGTCAGCCAGCGCACTTCTGTGGAGTGACGGGATTGAAGGTTTCCTACGGACGTGTGTCTCGTTGGGGAACGATTCCGATGGCATCAAGCTTGGATACCGTGGGACCGATCGCCAAGACTGCCGAAGACTGTGCGATGATTCTGCAAGTGATTGCAGGGCAAGATAAAAAAGACTCAACAACACTGCAGACCGATGTTCAGAATTACGTCGAATTGCTTGATACGCCTATCGATGGTTTGAAAATTGGTATTCCAGAAGAGTATCTTGCAACCGAAGGAGTAGATCAGGATGTTTTAGAAGTTATCGAATCTACGAAAGCGATTCTCACCGACCTTGGAGCGAAGCTCGTTCCGATTTCCCTCCCCCATACTGAATATGGATTGCCGGTGTACTACATCATCGCACCGTCAGAAATTTCAGCGAACATGGCTCGATTTGATGGGATTCGGTTTGGAAGTGGAAAGGATGGATCAACACTTGATGACATTTACAAAAAAACACGAGAAGAAGGATTCGGAGATGAATTAAAACGACGGATTTTAATTGGAACCTATGCATTGAGTGCGGGATATTACGATGCGTTTTATCGAAAGGCACAGAAGGTGCGAACGCTTATCAAACAAGATTTCGACGAAGCCTTTGAAACGGTTGATGCGATTCTCACGCCCGTCTCCCCTACTCCTGCGTTTACGATTGGAGCGAACTCTACGCCACTGCAGATGTACTTGGAAGACACGTTCACGATTCCGGCGAGTTTGGCTGGGGTATGTGGAATATCAGTTCCTGTCGGACAATCTGAAGATGGGAATCTTCCAATCGGAGCACAATTGCTTGGGCCTCAATCACGAGAAGATCGAATTTTGCGTATTGCGCATCAAATACAGCAATCAGTTAACAGCGAATAGTTTCCAGAAAAATGAATAATTATAAAGATTTACAAGTGTGGAAAAAGGCGTTCGACCTTTCCGCCAATGTTTATCAAATTACAAAGGAATTGCCCAAGGAAGAGATATTTGGAATGACTTCTCAAATGAGACGATGTGCGGTTTCTATTGTGAGCAATATTGCAGAAGGTCACGGAAGAGGAAGTAATAAAGATTTCTCTCGTTTTTTGAAAATAAGTATTGGTTCTTGCAATGAATTGGAGACTCAAGTTCTTCTGTCGGAAAAATTAAACTACATAAAACAACCTGAATCTCTTGAATTACAAGAAGAATGTAAAGAGATAATGAAAATGCTTAATGGTCTTATAAAAAAACTATGAACTGTAAACTGTTAACTATAAACTGACAATCAATGAAATTATTTTTAGAAAACAAATCGGTACTGGAAGGAGAAAGTTTTGGAGCCAATAAAGAAGTGGAAGGAGAAGTCGTTTTCACAACGGGAATGACGGGATATTTAGAAGTGCTCACCGACCCGAGTTATTACGGACAGATCGTGGTTTTTACATTTCCTTTGATTGGAAACTATGGAGTCTTCGACAAAGAGTCTTTTCTCAAAGACATCGACAAAGTCTACGAATCACAAAAGATTTGGGTGAAGGGAGTTATCTTGGCGGAGGATTCCAAAGAATTCTCACACGAACTGGGAACGACGCAATTCGCAGAATGGCTCAAAGGAAACGACATTCCGGCGTTGTCAGGTGTCGATACACGAGCACTCACACAAGTGATCAGGGAACACGGTGTCTTACTTGGAAAGATTGGAAAAGAAGCCCCAAAGAAATACGAAGATCCACTCAAAGGACGATATGTTCCAGAAGTGTCGCCTCAAAAAATGGAAATTCTCACTCCGGAGAAACCATGCGGAAAGACAATTGCCTTTATGGATTGTGGAGCGAAAAATGGAATCTTCCGAAACTTCCTCAAACGAGGAATAAAGGTTATCCGACTCCCCTTCAATCAGAACCCATTTGAACTCAAAGAAAAGTTCGACGGAATCTTTTTTTCGAATGGTCCTGGTGATCCAGAAACCGTAACTGAAACAATTGCGATTGCGCGTGAAGCACTCAAAAAAAACATCCCAATCTTTGGGATTTGTCTTGGAAATCAGATGTTAGCGTTGGCAGCAGGTGGAAAAACTAGAAAGATGAAATACGGACACAGAGGAGTGAATCAACCTGTGCGAGATATGCAGTCTGGGAGATGTCTCATCACGACTCAGAATCACGGATTTGAGGTTGTCATGGATAGTTTGCCAGATGACATAATCCCCTGGTTTGAGAATCTAAATGATAAGTCGAACGAAGGACTTCGTCACAAGACACGACCGGTCTTCGCGACACAGTTTCACCCTGAAGCATGCGCGGGACCAGAAGATGCACAGTACTTGTTTGATGAGTTTATTAAGACATTGTAGAAATAGCCTCGAGTTTGTTTTGCAACAAACCCGAGGATTTATTATTTCTTTTCGTAGTGACTAGGACGAACTAAATTCTTTCAAATCGTTTTCCATTTTGATAAGATTTCCGATTTTTCCTTTTAGAAGAACTGTTATTTTTTCTTTGCTACAAGGAAATAGCGTTCTCGTTCCAAAAAGTACTTCGTTTTTTTCTCCTACTAGCATGTTTTTATCGAAGGACAATAATGAAGATTGTTCTCCTGCAGAGGAGAACAGTTCGAATTTTTCATTGGCCAAGATATACTCCTTCTCTGAAAAAACAAAAACCGTAGTTATTAATTTTCCTCTTTGTTTTATTCGAAATTGGATTTCTTCAAGTTCCCCTAATCCCAGAGCAAGAACCCCTTTGAGGGGAAAACTAATAAATATCGGATCTCCAAGAAAAGCGAAAAAGAATATAACACCAAATAGAATCGATATTCCCATTACAGCTCGAAGAAGATTTATCATATCATTTCCGTTATTTGGATTCTTCCAAATTAATAGAATAACGAGAGACACACATCCCAGAAAAAAGGGAATCCAACGAAAACGTTGAATTGTTCTTTTTGCTTTTTTAAATTGTTTACTAAGTTCCATGTTTTTAATTTTCGTTCATAAATAGTTTAGTTTATCTATCATGCCTCCATTCGCACAACAGATAAACTAAACTCGCCACTGCCGAAAAGAACAATTAGGCACAACTTTTTCAGAAGAAATCGTTGCACACAACACTTTGTTTACAATTTTTCAATGCCAAAGTCAAAACCACCTTCATGTTCCCCTATGAAGACACTTTAAATCCCCGAGTCGCAATGCAACTCAGGGATGATTTGTAATTTTTTAGCAGTGGTTTTTTTCTTCTTCTCTTCCGAAAGATGGAAAAAAAATAAGAAAAAACAAGAAAAGTCCCAATGTGATAGAAAGTAATACCCGTCCCTTTATCGACATATCGCCAGTAAAAAGAACCATTAATGGAATGAACATTGTTCCTAGAACAATTAACCAATGAGTATTTTTCTTTTTTGGTTTTCTGAATTCTTTATCCTTTGTTAGTTGCATAAGATTCTCTTTTTAAATTTATACTTCAATTCTTTTAATAGTTTCTCTTAAGATGTTGAAAATTAATTCTAAGTCCATAAGATCGTTCTTTTTTACAAAAAAGATATCTTGGGTTTTAGTACTTTCAATAATTTTCATTAGAGAAACCTTGGGACCATCTTTTTCGAATTTTTTTTCTCCACCATATTCAATTTCTAAAATGGTGTTCGAATCAAGTTCTTCAGGAGGCATTTCATCTTCTTCAAAATTAATAAAAATATTTCCGAAGATTACTTTATTCCCTTTCATCACTTTTACTGATTGATAGATGCTTTTTATTTCAAACTTAAAAGAGATTTCCTCGTAGGACATTACTTTTTTTCCTTCGTTATAAGAATTCTTTGCAAAAAATAATTCTTCCAATAGATCTTTTCCGATATCTATCCGCGAAGGTTCTTTTTTACGAATATCCCTATACAAAACTCGGTATAGAATGAAATAAAGAACGATTGAGATTATAGCTAATATTGCTACCGTGTAAGCCCACTGGTTCCACGTAAAAACAAGACCTAGAGTCATAAGACCGAGGTAAAAAATTATCATCACATTTCTACTCCATTTTTTAGAGTTTTTCCATCTAGAATGGGAGAGCGTAAAACCGGTTGTTTCCTCTTGAACAAGCGATAACGCGGTGTTGTTTGTCGTCATAAGATTGTTTTGGTTTCTAATTTGTTTTGTTTGTCTGCCATGCCTCCAACCGCACAACAGACAAACAAAACGTGCCACTGCCGAAAAGAACAAATTGGTATAACTTTTTCCGAAGAAATCACCATACACAACTC
>CAZOER010000017.1:0-19794 GCA_964578905.1 uncultured Candidatus Peribacteria bacterium
CATTCAAGATTAATCCAGAATTTATTCGAGTGATTATCGGAAAGGGTGGAGAAACTATCCAACGTCTCTGTGCAGAACACGATGTGAACATCGACATTGATGACGATGGAATCATCATGATTACTTCAACAAACCAAGAAGGAGCGAAAGCAGCACGGGCTGAAATCGATCTCATGACTTACGAACCAACGGTTGGGGACGAATTCGAAGGAACGGTGAAATCAATCATGGACTTCGGAGTCTTTGTTGAATACATCCCAGGAAAAGAAGCATTGGTTCACGTGTCAGAAATGGCAAACGAACGAGTGAATAGCCCGAGTGATGTGGTCAAAGAAGGAGAAAAAGTAAAAGTGAAAATCATGGGAACTGATAAGATGGGACGAACTCAGTTGTCTATGAAGGCTTGTCTGTAAGAAATTCGAAAGATTTAAATTAAACCCGGGTTCTAGAACCCGGGTTTTTTTATTTCAAAAATCCAGTCTTAAGCACCTCCTGTGCTTCGTTTTTCCCAATACCTCGTGATTGGAGATAAAGGATCTGTTCATCGCTTACAGGCGCCACAGAAGCGCTGTGGGAAGCGGACTTTACGTTATCAGTTTGCACCGTCAAAACAGGAAGGGCTTTTCCTTTCCCGTTGCCCAAAAGAATAATCTTTTCACGCACATGAGCGGTGGCTTGTGTTGAAGTTTTTGCAATGATACCCGTTCCATTGAGTTCCAATTGAGCATCATCTTCAGCGGTTCCACGGAGCTCAATGATTCCCATTTGATTCGCACCATTAAACTTCATCACGACATTCCATTGTTTCATATCTTTCTTCATCGTTTGAATACGTCCCTGAATCTCACAATGGGCGTTCTCACCCTTCAAATCCACTTTCAATTCAAACTCTCGTGAACCGGCATCAAAGTCCTCCAACTGCACGAGGAGCTTCTCGTTGTCACTAACGATTATGTGCTTGCTGTTCTCGGGATTTGTAAGTTTCATTATCCGATAGAGTTTTCCATTTCCATTTCAATCAGCCGGTTTAATTCACTGGCATATTCAAGGGGGAGTGTTTTGACCACTTCGTTCAAGAATCCATTCACGATCATTCCGCGTGCCGCTTCTTCATCGATTCCTCGTGATTCGAAGTAGAGCAAGACTTCATCAGAAATCTTCCCGGCGCTGGCTTCGTGGGTGATCTGTGCAGTATCGTTCTCACATTTGATATGAGGAATAGTATCCGCTGTTGAGTGGTCATCAAAGAGGAGTGCATCGCATTCCACGTGCACGACTGCATTCTCGGCAGATTTCTTCACATCGACGATTCCACGATACGTGGAAATCCCGCCGCCTTTGGACAAACTTTTGGAAACGATATTGGTTCGGCAATTTTTTCCACTGATCATAACTTTGGATCCCACATCCTGATTTTGTCCTTCGTTCGCTAATGCAATTCCGAGGTGATCGGCTCTCGCATTGTCTCCCACCAAAAGTGAACTCGGGTAGAGCATCGTGACGCCTGATCCGAGATTTCCACCAATCCATTCCATCTTGGCGTTGTCATTCACAATCGCACGTTTGGTATTCAAATTAAACGTATCCTTGCTCCAGTTCTCTACGGACGAATAACGCATCTGCGCTCCCTTATTTACAAAGACTTCCACACATCCCGCATGCAGTGATTCACTGCCGTAGCGGGGCGCTGAGCATCCCTCAATGTAGTGCACTTGTGCTTCTTCTTCCACAATAATAAGCGTGTGCTCAAACTGTCCTTGGTTCATCGCATTCATTCTGAAATAGGCTTGGAGGGGTTGGGTAATCTCAACACCCTTTGGCACATAGAGAAATGTTCCCCCAGAAGTCACGGCATAATGCAACGCGGCAAATTTATGATCGGTGAGGGGAACACACTTTGAGAAATACTTCTGTACAAGTTCAGGATATTTTATAACCGCTGTATCGAAATCTTCGAAGATGACGCCTTGTTTACTCCATACATCTTTGACGCTGTGATAGACGTTTTCGCTCTCATACTGCGCTCCAACCCCAGCGAGAATTTCTCGTTCGGCTTGCGGAATCTTGAGACGTTCAAAGGTTCGCTTAATTTCAGGATCTACATCGTTCCACGATTTTGAATTCTTTTTATCACTCGCTAATGCGAAGTACCGGATCTTTTTGAAATCCAGTTTCTTCAAACTGGGTCCCCAAGAGGGGAGTGGGAGTTCGTTAAATTTCTTCAGTGCTTGCAACCTGATATCCAGCATCCACGATGGTTCATTTTTACTCTCTGAAATTGATTGCACTAAGTCCTCCGATAGCCCTGTATCGAATTTCTTTGCATAATCTTGATTATCGGAATGATCGAGATCTTGCTTGGTAAGGTCAGTGAAATCTACTGAACACATTTTTTGTTCATAAAGTTACAAAACCCACACTTATGCACTTTTTCTTTGAGTTCTTTTCCTCCTGATTGAATAATTTCTCCTTCACACAAAATATGAAAGTGCGTCGGTTGTACGAGGTCGAGGAGTTTCTCTGTGTGAGAAATCAGCACGAGCGCCTTGTCTCCCTCCTTCATAAATTCTTGTATAGCCTTCGCAACACGAGCGGTTCCATCCACATCGAGCCCGGAATCAATCTCATCGAGGAATGCCACCTTGCTGTCGAGAGCCAGGAGCGAGACGATTTCCATCTTTCTTCGTTCGCCTCCGGAAGCGCCTTTGTTTACTTCACGGGAAAGGAATTCTTCACCGAGATGAAGATCTTCAAAATGTTTTCCGAGTGCTTTCTTGAATCGAAAACTGGAACGAAATTCTGGATCGCCCGCCTTCTTTGCGGCAAACAAAAATTCATTCGCATCCACACCATCCAGTTCAGGAGGGGATTGGAAGCTCAAGAAAAATCCAGCCTTCGCACGATCAGCGGGCCTGAGTTTCAAGAAATCTTTCTTCTCGAATTCGATACTTCCCTTGGTCACGTTGTACTTCTTATCACCGAGGATAACCCGTCCTAACGTCGACTTCCCAGATCCGTTCGGACCCAGTAATGCGTGGATTTCTCCCTTTTTTATTTCCATATCGATACCCTTCAGAATCGCTTTGTCTTCAAATTGCGCACAGAGGTTCTTGATTTTCAACATAAATAAAGTGATGATAGCGGGTGCAGTTTTACAAAAAATTCATTTTTTGACAAAATTAAGCAGGACAAAAACAAACATGAAAAATATAAAACCAATCCTTATCGAAGCACTGGAAAATCATGAGTCCCGTCTAGGAAAGACTTTCGGGTCTATTTTGGTTTTGCTTATTGTGATTTCAGTGGGTGCATTTTTATTAGAAAATATTGAGTATTTTGCACCGTGGAAACCAATTTTGCATCTGATTGATATTATAATTTTATCAATCTTCGCAGTGGAATATGTGCTTCGTTTTATAATTGCGCGAAGAAAATGGAAATTTGTTTTCTCATTCCTTGGGATTATAGATCTTCTGGTAGTAATGCCTCTCTTTACGCATGTGTTTAACATCGCCTTCTTGAGAGGATTCCGAATGCTGAAGATTCTTTATCTTCTCAAAACGATCAGGCAATCACATTTGATGCTGTCGTTCTTTCACTCATTTCGACTTTACAAACAGGAATTGAGGATTTTTTGTATGACACTTTTCGCAGTCCTTCTTATGAGTTCGATGGCAATTTTCGCTTTTGAACATGGCGTGAATCCGGACTTTGATACCATGATCAATTCACTCTGGTGGTCGATCGTAACGATTACTAATGTGGGATATGGAGACATTGTTCCCATTACGATTATGGGAAAGGTTGTCGGAGCAGGCGTGATGCTTATGGGACTGGCGACCGTGGCGTTGATGACAGCGATTTTGACAAAGATCTTCATCGATCACTTCTTTGGAAAACGATTGCATACGTGTGCATTCTGCCATTTTCCGCACCATGACCACGATGCGAAGTTCTGCAAAAACTGCGGAGCAGAGCTCGACATCAAAGAATTGCGGAAAGCAGAAACGATTATTCCAGCACGAAACGGGAAGAAATAGTTAGGCTTCGGCTGACTTGATTGTATTCTCAATCAAACTCACAACGGTCATCGGTCCTACTCCACCAGGCACTGGTGTTATTAACGATGCCACGTCTTTTGCGCTCTCGAAGTCTACATCACCGCAGAGCGTTCCATCCTCCTGTCTATTGATGCCCACATCGATCACGACGCATCCTTTTTTTAATTTGTCTCCTGTGATGAACTTTGGTTTCCCAACTGCCACTACGAGAATGTCAGCATTCTTCAAGTGTTCATCGAGATTGCTCGTGTGTCGGTGACAGGTCGTCACGGTTGCATTGCGATTAATCAAAAGTCCAGAGATAGGCTTTCCAACAATGTTTGATCGTCCGATGACAACAGCATTTTTTCCTTCAATCTTCACGCCGGCACTATCAAGCATCATGATGATTCCCTTTGGTGTGCAGGATTGAAGACACTCTTCTCCGAGGAATAACTTTCCGACATTGGTCGGTGTAAATCCATCGACATCCTTTCGTGGATCGATTTTTCGCAATACCTTTTCCACAGAAATATGATCGGGGATTGGGAGCTGTACAATCACTCCGTGAATCGCATCGTCGTTATTAATTCCTTCAATTTCTTTCAGCACATCTGCTTCAGTAATACTGGTATCGAATCGTCTGACATCAGAAATGATGCCGGCTTGAGCCGCAAACTTTTCTTTTTGTTTCACATAACTTGCAGAAGCAGGATGCTCTCCGATGAGGATAACGACCAACTTTGGTTGAATACCCCCGATCGGAGTCGAGGGCAGGCTCTTTTTCTTCAATTTTTCTACACGAGGCTTCAAATTTTCATCGATAATCTTTTGAGCGATGTCGCGACCGGAGAGAATATTGGTCATGATTTTTTTTGTAATTTTTCAAGAGAGAGCATCAAGATTTCCTCGGCTATTTCTTCGCGTCGACGGAGTTCACCATTAAAGTCCACAGACATCTTTGTCCATCGGAAGTCTTTCTCACAACGAGCTAAGGCGACCTTTCGAACTTTTTCTAAATAGAGTTCATCAGATTCATGAATATCAGCGAGTCGGTTCTTTGCCGCATGAATCTTTGCCCGTGATGCTTCACTTGCATCAAGGAAAATAACGAGACTTTCTCGTGGGAATCCACACATTTCATATTCCAATTTTTCAATAAATTCCTCTAATTCTCGGGTTTCTGTTTTTCCTTTTCCTCGTGCTGGAGTGTAGATCAAATTCGACGTAACGCCGCGATCAAAAATCACGACATCATTTTCCGTTCGCAACTTCTCAATGTTCTCCAGTTGAAAGAGTCTGTCAGCGGCATACAAATTCGCCACCAATCTCGGATCGAGAGAATCCATGTTTCCAAATTCACCTCGCAAGTATGCCGCGATGCGGGGACCAGCAGGAGAAGATTCATATCCAGGAAAGCGAACAAATCCGACGGATAAACCCTTAGCTTTCAAATTCTCAATCAACAATTTCGTTTGTGTGGATTTACCACATGCGTCCAGTCCTTCTAAAACGATAATTGGAGCTTTCATTGCGCGGAGAGTGTAGTGATTTTCGGGAATTGTTCAAGAATTGTGGTAAGTTACGGCTGATGAAAAAAGTTCAACTTTTCGGAATTCTCAATATCACTCCAGACAGTTTTTCAGATGGAGGAGAATTTTTGGATACGGAGAAGGCGCTTGAACAGGCGCATTCATTGATTATGAATGGCGCTGATTACATTGACATCGGAGGGGAATCGACACGTCCTCATTCACAACCAATAACTCCAGAACAGGAGTGGGGGAGAGTGGGAGCCATTGTTGAACAACTCTTAAAAATCTACCCCGGACAGATCTCTCTCGACACACAACACGTTGCCACGGCTCAGAAATTCTTAGCGCTTGGAGGAACAATCCTCAACGACGTGTCGGGATTTCAAGATCCCGCAATGCGGGCCCTCGCACCAAAATTTGAAAAAATAATCCTGATGCATTTCCCAGGGAAGACGCTAGAGGAAGTGCACACACAACAGATCGATTCGGTTGAGCAAGTCAGAGATGAACTCCTTCAGCGTAAAGGAGAACTGCTTCAGTCTGGCGTAAAAGCAGAGAAAATCATCTTTGATCCAGGGATTGGATTTGGGAAAACAATGGAGTGCAATAGGAAACTCTTGAAATTCGCTGAACTTGTTCCCAACGAAAAAGTGCTCATCGGACATTCTCGAAAACGTTTCTTGGGAGAACACCGATTTGAAGTGGAGCCCAATCTTGAAGCTGGCAAAATAGCGATAGCATCAGGCGCGTCATATGTACGGGTGCACGACATGGAAGGATACCGTTAAAGGTATTGCTTCGCGACTTCTGGAAAAACATGCACCAAATCCTCTGCGGTGAGCACGCACTGTTTTTGACATAAAAATTCTCCACACTTTCCCCAGAGGAACGTGGCGGTTTTCAAAACCTCAAAGGGTTTGAGATGTTGTCCGACAAGTCCTGCTATAATCCCTGCCAAAGCATCTCCAGAGCCGCCTACTGTCATTTCAGGGGTTCCGGTTTTATTCTCATGCCATTCTTTTTTCGGTCCAGCAATCAGATCGATTGGACCTTTTTTGAGAATGAAACAGTGCTGCTTGTGTGCCATTGCCTGAACGTTCTTTTCTGTCGCTGACACTTCAAATACGCGCTCAAACTCTCGATCATGAGGCGTGAGTATCATCGGAATATTACGCTTCACTTTCAAAATTTCAGGAATTAATCCATCGGCGTCAACCACGACTGGAATTTGCACCTGCGTTAAAATCTTCACCAATGCTTGACGAGAATCACTCATCGTTCCCAGACCATTTCCAATCAGAAGTACATCACAGTGTTCAGATTCTTTCACGATGCGTGGCACATCCTTCACACTCAAAAAATTCCCCGCGAATTCTTGCACAATGAAATTTAAACTCGCACTTCTTACTACCGTGGCGTGTTTTGGAGGGACAAAGAGAAAGAGGAGATCAGCTCCCGTCTTTTCTGCCCCCAGTCCGGCTAATGCAGGGGCTCCGTGAAATATTTCATTCCCACCAATAATGAGAACGCGCCCATTTTGTCCTTTGTGCGTTTTTTTATCACGAAGAGGGAGTGAAATATTATTTGCCATCCTTTTTTCAATAGAAGAAAACCTTACAAAATACAAGCGAAAAAGAGGGGCGAATCTCTTGCAAAAATGTAATTATCATGGTACAATACAGGGATTATTAAATATTTTTTATGAAAATTTTATCTTCGTTTTTAGATTCTCAATCATTCAAAAGATCATTTCTCTTTCGCGGAGTACCTGATCATATGAAACCATCATCTCCCGTGAAAGAGAATAACGAAAAAGACGATCCTCGAGAGGAACTGAAGGACTTAAAAAAAGACTTAGAATTCTTGAAAACGTTTGTAAGAGAAAATGCGAAAAGTGATATGACACAATTACAGGAGGATCTTTCAAAGATACAAGAGAAGCTTGCAATGAGCGAAAAGGAATATACCGCAGGAGATATTCAAAAAATAAAAACAGATCTTGTAAAACAAATGGGAATAATGGATACAACAGAAATAGATAGATTGCACTTCAGATTTGATTCTGGATGGTCAGAAGGTCATGAAAAGAATGCTCGTGAATATTTTGTAGGACATGTAACCGACAAATGTGTGGAAGAAGGGGTTGCGCCACTTTCTTTTGAAGAACTTAAGAATCTTTTTAAAGACATATCAAAAAGATTATATCCGAATGAGATTTCTCGAGAACTTTTATATGGACCGAAGAATTCTTTCGAGGAAAATAAAACAGCAGAAGCGGAAATAGATGCCTGGATTCAGGAACACAAGGTTGTCCCACTAAACGAATTAAAAGCAGAACAGGAGAAAATGAAAGAAGATTTGAAAAAGAAACAAGACTTCATGTCTTCAATAGATGCTTTTTAAAAACAAGTTCTTGCAAAAACACAATATTGTGTTGAAATAGGAAAACAAGTTGACAAAAATTTACAACTCTACTAATCTTACCTTACTGATGGACACAAAGTTCAACCGTCTCAATGAAGAAATCAAAGTCGATGGAATCGATGGAGGGGTTGCTGAGCTTGATCAAGTACTAGGAGAGAACACAGAGAAGATTTCGGAAGTTGTTGGAAAACTAGGAGAGAATAAAGCGTCACAAGCAACAACGAAGAAAGCAACAGTGCAAACGACATCTGTTTTTGGAAAAATTTCAGATCTTTTGTTTGCGGCAAAAGCAAAACAAATTATTTTGCCATCACAAGAAATTCAACGAAAACGAGTAGGACACTCTTTGGAAAAAGAAACAAGAAAGCTTCTTCAAAAAGCGAAGAAGATTCAAAATGCACGACACTTTTCTGCTCACGCATTAGAACAAGTGATTCAAGAGATTCGATACTTGCAACGATTGATTGCAGAACTTTTCTCAATGGCTGCAGAAAAATTAGAAACACTGTACAAGCAATACGTATTACGGGTAGCGTAATTTTTTGACTTTTACAGGTGAAAGCGTTACGTTCTAGGACGCTTTTTTTGTAAAAATAAACATGAAAAAAATCTTCGTTATCCTTCTCGGAATCTCATTTATGGGGGCATTTTTTACAGCCTCAACTTTTGCGGCAAATAAAACGACTCGATTCAGAGGATCGGGGATGCGGTATTACCAGAATATGAATGATTATTCACAAACGAAGAAGGCAACCATAAAAGGTCGATTCAGGTATTCATCTCGAAACCGTGTAACACGAACAAATTGGGAAGTTCTTAAAAACAAAATAACAAAACAGTCTCTTTCTCGTCGATCATCTTCTCGATACAGAGGTGTTTCAGCAGGAACTTCTGCAGTGGTGCAATCAGTACGAAGTGTAAAAGATGAATTTAAATCTTTCACGGCTCAGAATATCAACTTCAAAATCTCATTGCCAAATGAATTTAGCGTTGTTTCAGACACACTTCGTGGAGAAAGTGGAGCCATTGTTTTTCAAGATGGAGAGGCGAAAATTAAAATCATGGCAACGGCAACTCGTTGTGATTCAGGAGTGACATATTGTCTCAAAAAAGAATCAGACGGGGCTCTCAAAACATTTAAAGAATCATTGCCACAAATGACAATGCGTCGAAATAAAAATGTTCGCCTTGATACGAATCAAGCGCAATTGAAAAAAGATAACATGGGACGATTGGTTGATCTGTACGCACGAAACTATGGAGCTGGGCAATTGACGTTCTTTGACCCAGAGAATGGATCTGTATGGATTATGCACATCACTGATCCAGGGCACGCAACAGGGCTTTTCAAGAACGATAGAGACCTTTTTAAAGTTCTTGGATCGCTTACACAGAAGTCAGTTATTAGTAGCAAAACTTCGCGAACGAGTTTAAGCAATATCTTTGGAACACGAAATAGAAGTACGGGAAAAAGTACACAAAATAAATCGACGTTAGCGTTTGGAAACAGCGCGGTTGAAGCATTTGTAGCGAAGAATGTTCCTTTTCACATTTCATTGCCAAACGGGTTTGAACTTGATTCCGATACCATTGAGCGAAATATGGGAGTGATGAGTTTTGCGAAAGGGGAGGAGAAAGTTGTTATTACGGCTACGGAGAACTTGTGCGATGATCAGACACCACGATTGATTCGTCGATGTATTGATGCACAGGCAGCAACATTGAAGAAAGAACTGAAAACAGAATTTCCAGAAGCGAATATTCTGCAGGATGAAAATGTACAAGTACAATTGGTGGATGCATACCACTCAGGAGAGAATTCTCGTCAGACATCTTCTGTAAAAGAACACATAGGAAAAATTGTAGTTCTTCGAGAGAAAGGGAAACGGATGGGATACTTTGTATTTGCAGAACCCGAAAGTGGATATGTTTGGAAAGTCAGAATGGATGCCCCAGAACACAAGGATGCATTCCTAAATGATGTTCGACAAAAAACAAGGATTATCAATTCGCTCTTTTTCGAAGCAGGGAAATAAAGTTTCTCTGAAAAAAAACTTGACAAAAAATTGATTTTCATTTAAAAGTCTCCTTGAAATAAAAAAAGAAATAAAAAAACCATTAAAGATATTCTCTTTGATGACGTATTCTTTTTTCTTCACTATGAAAAAAACATTAGCACTCGGTCTCGGTTTGGCTCTTATCGGAGCTTCAGTAATCTCATTCACAAATGCATCACGAGATGCGTATCATGTGTACATGTACCAACAAGGACGACAAACACATGCACCAAAAGCACCTCAAAAAAGAGTGCGATCATTTTCTCGTCGTATGGGAGCTTTTAAGCAACCACGAATGTACCGAAGAGATACTGAACGGCGTGGAGTAAATCCTTCGCAAAACACACGATATTTGCAAGGAGATATTCGAAATCGAGAATCAGTTCAACGTTCACGATTGGAAATACATAACTACCGAATGGTTCGACCATCAAGTGATCGAATCGTAGGAGGAGCGCAAGCAAATGCTCACCGACGAGATGTTATGAAATTCCGACGAACAGTTGATGCTATTGAAAAATTTACTACCTATGAAAACGAAAAGTTCTCATTGAAAGTTCCTTTTGGATGGAAGGCAAGTGATGACAATGCTCATCTCTTTGTTCACCCACGATCTGATTATAGCGTGAAAGTTCGATACGTTGAAAAAGCTTGTACAGATACTGGATTTCAAGCATGTGCCATTACTCTTTCAAAAGATGAAAACCACACAAATCCATTACAAAAAATTGCAATCACAGGACCAATTGAACGACAGTCTCACTTTTACGGGACAGTGCTTCACAAACCACTTCAAACACGAACCTACACAGAAAGTTTCTCTGCTGAAGTAGCAGGAGAAGACTTATACATTGCTCGACATTTTGTCGCTGATCTTGAAGGAGGTGTTTACATGGTTGAAACACGAACAGCATTCAAGAATGCAGCTCAATTCCTCGGAGTGAGTAAAACAGTATTTGATTCATTTCAAGTTTACCCTTTAGATAAATAATTTTTGACAGCAAGTCTGCTGAAAGATCCCGCTCCGGCGGGATTTTTTTTATCTGAAAGTTGAAAAAAATACGTTTTCTGAAAGAATAGTCGTGATTGAAACGTATTACTCTTGAGAAAATGAAAAACAAAAAAACATACATCATCATCGTCGCGCTTCTTATGACGGCGCTTATTGGAGTACCTACTGCTGAAGCGATCACCTATTCAAAAAGCTCCGACTACTGGACGACATGGAGAAATAATATAACGAACAGAACAAATTCAAAAACACGATATCGGTCTTCTCGCCGACGATCAGTGAATTGGGGAATCGGATATTATCGTTCCAAAAATAAGAGCGTTCGATCCGTACCCACAAGTATCGTTCCTTATCGAGAGAAATCGACGTATCCAACAACATATCAGAGGAGTCGATCACGAACAACGACTTCCTCAGCAGTGAAGTCGAAATATGTATTGGGCGTGAGTGTCGTTTCAACTGAGCAATCGCAACCCATTACGACCATTACTCAAACACCAATTCGAGTATTCCAATTGGGAGTAAATAATAAAAGTACCGTGCGAAAAAATAGCTTCGTCGAAGCGTTGAAGCTCGACACGATGACCTTCCAAATGTTTTCAAATACAGGCCTTGCAGCAGATCCTCGAATGTTTGAACTGGGAGTGTCAGAGACTTCAGGGGATTTAGAGCCGACCTATTTTCAATTCGATCGCTATGGAAAAGTAACCCTCAAATTTAACAATGCTAGAGTAGCGAAGGGAGAGGGGATTGAACTTGGAATTGATGTGCGCGTAGAAAATGCTGCCAATACACCACGGATACCGGGCGCATTTAAATTAAGACTCCTGAGAGCAACTGCCTCCACAGAACAAGGGGGTATAAAAGTGACACCACAAATTGTAAAGAATTCACTTTCAGGAAAGATTGCTTTTACTCCTGGAGCACAGGTTTCGGTAGGGGAGACACCAGGAGTCGAAACAGGTCCTTCTTCATCAACGACCATTGAGGGCAGAATTGTTTCAGCGAATGAACGTATATTTGCACTTGCACTTAATTTCGAAGCGCATTATGACGATATGTCGATAGAGGAAATAGTCGTGAGAAATGAAATTGGAGGAGACGATATCGATAATTATGTAGATACGGTGTATGCCGTGGATACTATTTCGGGACAAACACTCGGACAGGCTAAATTCACACAAGGAACGGCCACATTTCGCTTCTTTAGTCCTATTCGCGTAAACAGAGAACGAGAGCGTCATATCGGATTTAAAGTCCAAATAGATGATCGTGTGGACACAGGACGATATGATACGAGATTTCGATTGGGGGTTGCGCCATCAGATGTTGTCGTTCGAGGAATTGGGTCAGGGAGAACACTGTCTGATAGTTACAAAAGTTTCTCTACAAACACGCACACATTCTTCGCAGTACAGTCTGGTGGAGGGGTAAAGATTGAATCTTCGGCGGTGCAACCAAATGGATTTTCTGCGACAGAAAGTATGGAACGTATCTATCAATTCAAGATTTCAAATCCGGATGATAAAGAAATTTCTATTGGTCGATTATCATTCGATGTTCGACTTTCGGGCGTCGCGTTTTCCGGAGGAATCTCAACGGATGATTTTCAACTCAAACAAATGCAACGAGGACGAGAAGTAGAGGGAGGAGAATTTTCCCCGACGGGAGTTTCTGGAAATATTGTTACCTTCGATACAGGAACAGAATTGTACATTCCTCGACACGGAGAAATGGAATTTGCACTCAAGACAAAGCTTGTTGATATCGCAGGAGGGAATTCAGAAACGGATTCAGTTGCGGTACAAATACTCGGTGATTCAACACTTACAACGGGAAAATTAGCAACGGTTCGCTCAAACAATGCACGATTCATTTGGTCTGATCATTCGGGAAGACCACATGCGTCCTATTCCACGGATTGGTTGTCTGGGTACAAAATATCAGGACTTCCATCCTCGACGACGAGAAATTATCGGTAATATCCGCTTGAAAAAGCCTTTTATCTGTGGTATAATGCGGAGAAGTATTCTATTATGGCACTTAAGAAATTTCGTTTTGAGGCAATCTCAAAAGAAGGGAAAAACCTTTCTGGATTTTTGTTTTCAGAAAACGATGAAGCCGCTCGTGCAAAGTTAAAATCAGAGGGGAATGCCGTTTTGTCACTAGAGTTGTTCGTGGCAGAAAAGAAAGAAAACAGCGATCTTCAGGAATTTGAATTCCAAGCGAAAGCATCTGATGGACGAACGATTCATGGAGAGATCGAAGCGCAAACACAATATGTTGCCTATCGAAAATTGAGAATGGAATATGATTTCCAATTGGAATATTTGGTAATAAAGAATCTTCCATTTGAACAAAAAGAAGCCCTCAAGAAGCAAGGGATTGATTCACAATTAAAGCTTTTATTTGAACAAGATGAAGAAGCGCAAAAAACAAAAGCTGTAAAAACGAAAAAGGTAAAAAAAGGGAAAGTAGAACTAATGCTTGAAGAAAGAGAAGATGAAATGCGATTTCTTCAGGCCCAAACAGAGGTTATTACAACAGCTGTAAAGAAGCTCATGGGAGAGCATTCTACGTACTTGAACGCCGAGAAACAACGACATATTCAAGTTGATTTGGATCGATTGTCTCGACTCAGACAGTCAAGCTCGCTCAACCACCTTGAGCAAATTATGAAGCGTATCTTCAAACAATTGCTTTCTGATAATCTTTTTATTGTTACGGAAGACAACATTCTTGAAGTAGAGAAGAGCCAAGCGGAAATTAAGAAAATTACAAAAGCACTTGAAGCTGATTTGAAAAAAGGACTCTCAAATGTGCAGATAGGGGATTTGCAGAAAATCACGAAGAAGGTTATCAAAATGAGTTTGTTTCGAAGAGTCTTTATGCCTTTCTATTGGGGCTTTGTATTCTTGCTTATCATGCTCCTTAATTTCTGGGTACTCACGCTTGGAAAACTCGCATTTGGAAAAGACACAGATCGAATGCTTTTTTATCTCAAATCAACGCCTTTGTGGTTTCTCACGGGATTCTCAGCAGTTGTGATGGTTTTCTTTGCCTTCACGGTTTTCGTTCGAGAAAAACCATTGTCACTTGTAAAACGACTTATCCTGTATGCACTCGCATTTGGAGCATTGATTGTATTTACGCTTCAGTTCCCAGTATTCTTTTTCTGGACAAAATAATTCTTGTCGATAAAAACGATTGTCTCTACTATAGAGGCGATGAATTTTTACCAACTCTCTTTCGGTGTTTTCGGACTCAAGATCTACGGAATGCTTTTGGCATTCGCTTTTGTAGTGGCCCTCTGGCATTACTATAAAACACTGCAAAAACAGAATTTTCCGATGGATTTCTTTCGGCATAATTTTTGGCACTGGTTGGTAGGAGGACTTCTTGTAGGACGAGTTGTTGCATTGATACTGGAACCAAGCATCATCGCACAACACGGAATGTTTTCCTTGTTCGCGTTTTGGGATGGGACCGTTCATTTCTGGGGAGTCTTGGCCGGATTTTTGGGAACGATGTGGTGGACGATAAAGGATAAAAATATTCCCTTTCTCAGATGGCTTGATCAGATGGTTGTTCCTTTGTTCATTGGACTTTTGATTGTTGATATTGCGATGTTCCTGACGGGTGCTGTATACGGACGAGAGACGATCCTGCCATGGGGAATCCAATACGAAACGTTTGGCGTTGATCTTCTCAAACCAACACATCCAGTGAGCATCTACGCTTTTATTGCTCATTTGATAGCCTATTCATGGCTTCGAAAACACATTGTTTTTACCGATCGATTTCCAGGGAGACTTATCTTTTTTGCGGGAGTGGCGTTCTTTGCGATTGATTTTCTCGTTCAATTCTTCAGAGGCGATTCTACAGTGCAGCTATTTGGAGTGATTCGTATCGAACAGCTGTTTGATTTCTTTGCGCTGATATTCTTCTTTCTGTGGCACAAAGGGCTTCTCCCATTGAAAAAGGTATAGCTTGCAATATCGGCGAAAATCCGTATTTTATAACTCGTAATTTGTAATTTTATTCACGATGTATTTTGACCTCTCTCAACTTTTGACCTCACATTATTTCCTTGATAAAACACCAGGTGGCGATTTTTTAGTTGGATACGCGCTTCTCGCGTTCTTCCTTGTTGCTATATTTTCAAAAAGTATTCTTCGTTCTCTCGGACCCAAGAATAAATACTTTCGAAAATCAATCAGAAAAGGATTCGGAAAGTTTATAGCATTAGGAGTAGCAGGACTTATCTTTACCTCAGCACGATTCTCAGAAGTGCCGGTATTTTCAATGCGACTCTTGCTCTACATTGTGTTTGTACCAACACTTGTCTTTGGGATTTTGAAATTGATTAAAATCTACAAAGAATACACAAAACGTATGCGATCAGTGGATCGTGCGAAATAATTTTTTGTCTTCAGATTTTCTGCTACAATCTTCCGGAATGAAAAAGAGAAAGATTCTAATCATAGGCTCAGGACCGTATTCTATCGGGAGTTCAGTGGAGTTTGATTGGTGTGGTGTGCAGGTACTTCGGACTTTGCGAAAGCTCGGTCACGAGACTGTTTTTATCAATTCCAATCCAGAAACTGTTTCCACCGATTACGATGAATGTGATCGATTGTATTTCGAAGAACTGACGGTTGAACGGGTATTAGATATTTGTGAAAAAGAAAAACCAGACGGAGTCGTGTTCTCCACAGGAGGGCAAATCGCACAGAACATGGCCAATGATTTAGCAGAGGCAGGGATTCCGCTTCTGGGAACGGATGTAGAGTCTATTGATCGTTGTGAGGATCGAGGAAAGTTTTCTTCACTCTGCGATGAACTCGGGATTGATCAACCGAAATGGAAAGATTTTAAAAAGAAAAGCGATGCGATTGAGTTCGCAAAGAATGCAGGATTTCCGGTTTTAGTTCGTCCGAGCTTCGTCTTGTCAGGAGCAGCGATGGCAGTGGCGACGAATCAAACAGCATTGGAAGAATATCTTCAGGTGGCTGTTGGTTCAACGAAGTCGTCGGTGGTGATTTCAAAGTTTGAAGAGAATGCGAAAGAAATTGAATTCGACGGAGTGGCGCAAAAGGGACGGATCGTTTGTTCCGCCATTGCTGAACACATTGAAAATGCAGGAGTGCATTCAGGAGATGCGACAATCGTGCTCCCGCCTCAGAATCTGCGTCTTGAAACTATTCGTCGAGTGCGAACAATTGCCCTGAAGCTCGCGAAGCAACTCGATATTTCTGGTCCCTTCAATATTCAATTCTTGGCACGAGAAAATGAAATCAAAGTAATCGAATGTAATCTGCGATCGTCTCGAAGTTTCCCATTTGCTTCAAAAGTATTGGGACAGAACTTTATTGAAATTGCGACCCGTATCTGGATGGGGGAAGAAGTCCCGTCCTGTGAAGTGAATCTGCTCGAAGTACCCTCTGTGGGGGTCAAGGCGGCTCAATTCTCATTCTCACGGCTCAAGGGTGCAGATCCAATCCTCGGGGTTGAGATGAGCTCTACAGGAGAAGTAGCGTGTTTCGGAGACACAGTGGAAGAAGCCTTTTTGAAAAGTATCATTTCTACGGGATTCCGAATTCCAAAGAAAAACTCAAAGATTTTGATCACCCTTGGAAAATTGAAAGACAAAGTGGATTTCTTGCCGGTAGCAAAACATTTTCAAAACATCGGGTTTTCATTTCTCGCAACAGAAGGAACGTCAGACTTTCTCAATGAAAACGGATTTAAATGCGAAACAGTGCGAAAAGTTTCCTCAGGAGCGCATCCAAATGTGGTTGATGTCATTGAAGAAAAGGGGATTGGACTGGTGATAAACACAGCAAACAAGTTCTCACACGAAGAAATTTCAGACGGATATCTCATTCGTCGTCGTGCTATTGATCGGAATATTCCACTGATTACCAATCTACAATTGGTAAAATTATTAGCAAAAAGTCTCACAAAATTTCCAGACGAAGAATCTTTGCCCGTATTCGACTACGATACGAGAATGCAAGAATTGTAGAAAACCCCATAACTCCGCTTGTAAAAGCTTGTTTTTTGTGGTATAATTTCTTGATAATTTTATAAAAATATGTTTTCACTGATTCCAACAGCATTTGCACAAATGGGGACCGCTCGCCAACAAACAGAAGGCGGATTGTCGGAATTCTTTGGTGATCTCGCAAGAATGGCACCACTTTGGTTTGCAGCGATTGTAGTAATCATCGCCGCTTTTCTTGTTGCGAAGTTTGTGAAGAAAATTGTTGGATATCGTGTTGCGAAGAAACGACAACACGATGTAAGTCGGGAATACATCATCTTGATTGAGCGAGCTACCTGGGCAGGAGTTGTTCTTTTAGGATTCATAATTGCTTTTGGAATTGTCGGCATAAACATTGCTTCCCTCCTTGGGTTCCTTGGTTTGGGGTTAGGTTTTGCGTTCAAAGATCTCTTGGCGAACTTCATCGCGGGAGTTGTTATTTTGACGCAGAAGAAATTTAAGATTGGAGATGTGATAAATGTGAATAGTATTGTCGGAAGAATTGTAGAGATTGAGACGAGAACAACACAAGTAGAGGCTTTTGATGGAACAGTACACATCATCCCGAATGCGGAGATGCTGACGTCTGTGATTCAGAACTACACAACAAATTCTTTCCGTCGGATTGCCTTTCAAGTGGGAGTGCATTACGACACACCACTACGAGAGTCTGTTGAATTGACGATGAACTCAGTAAACAGTAATGAAAACGTCGTTCCAGAACCAAAGACACAAGTTCTCGTGAATGAGTTTGGAGACTCGGCGATTGTTCTTGAAGTTCGATTTTGGATTGAATCAACAAAGGCATGGCCAATGATCCAATCTGAGATCATGCAGAAATTGAAACAGGATTACGACAAGGCAGGAATTACAATTCCACTTCCAATACGTGCGTTGTCAGTGGATGCACACGATAAGAACATTCGTCACGCATTCAATATTCCTGGAGATACACCGAAGTATTCTTTCTCAAAGCCAGCGCCGACACAAGTAGCACCAGCAACACCTGCTCCAGTGCAGACAACTCCTCAACCACAACCGGAGGCAGGGGAAGGGAAATAATTTGATTTTTATTCCTCGTTTCGTACACTCTCAACGCTTTTTTAGTATGCCGGGGTGGCGGAATTGGTAGACGCGCACGACTCAAAATCGTGTGCCGCAAGGCGTGAGGGTTCGATTCCCTCCCTCGGCACCATTATAAAAGTTAGAGCTCCGGATCCTATGGGATCCGGAGCCTTTTGTTTAGGATACGTATCCTGTTTTATAAAAACCTGCTAAGCTCTTCTCGGTTTCATTCCTTAATTTTTTTACATGAAATTTTCAAAAATCGCAGCCGCATTTATCGTTAGTTTTTTATTCTCTTTTGGTGTATTCGCACAAGAAGCGGTTACAACAACAGCCGTAGAAGTTGCTCCTGTAGTAGCTGAAGAAGTAGCAGCAGAGAAAGATTGTCCTTTCAAATCTATGATGAAAGGGAAGCACTCAATGGGAAAAACATGGCACAACAAAAGTGTCGGACAAATGGTCGCTCACAAATCATTGAAAGGAATCTTCATGTTGGTATTCCTTTTCCTTGGAGCATTCGTTGTTCGAAAAGGATGGAATCTTGGAGGGAAGAAATAAGAATTATTTTCGTAACTCAAAAAAGGGCATGAGCAATCGTGCCTTTTTTATTTCTCCACAATTTTCCACTTAATCTCTTTCTCGAGTTTACTATCTTTGATGGTAAACCCAGCGGCTTTGACGTGTCCTCCTCCACCGAATTTCTCAGCGAGAGCCTTCACATCAACATCTGGTTTTCTCGTCCGCAGAGAGGCTTTTACGTTGCCCTTCTCGTCTTCTGATAACAGTACTGAGTACTTCGCTTCGGGCATTGAATTAATGTAATCAATAACGCCAGCGAGATCTTCTCGTTTCGCACCGAGGTTTTCATAATCTTTTTTATTTACCCCTACGATTGCCGCACCATCTGGTGTGACGTAGAGATTATGCAATACTTTTCCCCAGAGTTTGAGCATCTTGTATTCGTTTGCACGGAATATGTTTTTGGAAATCTGCGAGATATTCGCTCCGAGCTTCACAAGCTCACCAGCGTCTTTGTAACAGGCTGGAGTTGTATTCTGATGCATGAAGCTTCCGGTATCTGTGTAGAGTCCTAGCATCAAGCAGGTAGCTATTTGAGGGGTAATGTTTGCCCCCAATTGTTTCAGTAATTCAAAGGCAATCTGCGTACTCGATGCAGCCTCTGTATTTACAAAGTTCATCTCTCCCCACAAATCATTCGAAGGGTGATGATCAAGATTAAGCTTTACCATTTTGTCAGACAAAATCTCTGGCTTCGTATCCTGAAATCGTGTCATTTTCTTTGCTCCGCAATCGACGAAGAACACCGCATCATAATCATTGGTGTCGAAGTCTGATCTCATGTTTTCCGCAAAGGGAATGAATCTCATATATTCAGGAATGGCATCGATACAAGCCACATCTACTGTTACCCCCATACTTCGTAAACCCTCCCAGAGACCTAAAGAAGCCCCGAGTGTGTCTCCATCAGGATTGGCGTGCGCCAACAAAATAATCTTTGGATTTGTACCCAGATATTTCTTCAATTTCTCTAGATTTTCGGCGTCGACAAGTGGGGTTTTGTGGGTCATGTTGTGTAAACGTGAGAGGATATTAT
>CAZOER010000018.1:0-19079 GCA_964578905.1 uncultured Candidatus Peribacteria bacterium
ATAAAAACCCCCTTGGGGGCTTTTTTTATACGTAGATACGTATCTTGTTTGATTCCTACTCAATCTCCAAATCACATCCGCCAATTGGGAAGAACCCAATCTTTGTCTCAGTATTGGCTTCGATCCATTCTGGCAAGAACAGTACCCAGCGAGAACTTCCGCTTTTTGCGCTTGAAGCAATATCAACTTTCACGGTAATCTCTTTCACGCTTGATCCCGCAGTGAGAGCTTGCTTCAATGGTAATCGTACGAGATCGGCAGTTGGTGTTATTTTATTGGTAATGGCACTTCCATTTGCCTCGATCCATATCTTCGAGAAATCACTGTAGGTTCCATTTCCAATCCGTCGGAATTGAAAAGAGGAAACTTCACTGAGTCCTTCTTTGCTTATCAATTGAAGTTTTTGCGCAGTGACATCAGAATCCCCTTTGCTGACAGAGGTATCCTTTGTGAGCGAAGCACTTTTTTCAATATAAAGACTTCCTGCACTGTCATCGATTTCAACAGTTGCTTCGGTAGCCGGTGCGTAGTATTCAAAGGAAGGCGGTGTCGTTCCTGCTTGTGGGAGTGTTGATTCAGTGGCTTGTATTTCAGGGAAATCTAACGCGGATATTTTTCCTACTTTCTTCATCGCTCTGAAAATCTGTTCAGATATCTCGGCTCGAGTCGGATTTTTTTCAGGATCAAGTGTGTGGAACTCGGTTCCATACGCCAAGAGCTTGTTTTCGTTGAGGGTATGAAAATACGTTTCATACCATTGTTCTCCTTCTTGTGCTTCACTCGCTTCAAATCCAAAGGCATTTCCGAGAATTTTTGCTGCTTCTGCACGATTAATAGAATTTCCTGGTCGGAATGTTCCATCAGGATATCCTTTCAACCATCCATGGTGCTTGGCGGTTTCTACATAAGAAAAGAACCAATCACTGGATTCCACATCCGGAAACGAAGATGCTTGTGGAACGAATTTTTTTGTTTTTGTTGCTTTCACAAGAATCTTACAGAATTCGGCTCGATTCAAATTCCTCTCTGGCTGGAAACTCCCATCAGAATTTCCTTTCAAGACCTCTTCTTGAACAAGCACAGAAATAGGAATCTCTGCCCATTCGGGAATATCTCCTTGATCGGAGAAGTTCGTTGTGGCTAACCCAGTGTTAATTCCGAGTCCAAAAATGAATGCCAATGTAAAAAAGAATCTCATCAAAGAGATTCTATAAAGGTTTTGGTAAGAGTTCAAACGTTACGCGATGTTTTTTGTTGCCTCAGCAGGGATTACGTTTTCAATTGCTGACCAGTGTGGAGTTCCACTTTCTGGGATAATCACGGTTACCTTGTCTCCAACTTGAGCGCGGAAGAAGGTTACTGATGCGTATAACACGTTATATGTTTTGTCATCACAGAGTACTTTGTACTGTCCTTCGTCCATAATAAGATGTCCTGTTGTGAGTTTTCGTCCAACCAATTCAATTTGTTTAAAGATAAATGCTCCGTTTGGTTTAATCGTAAGTTTCAATCCATCACCTTCAACAAGTTTTGATTTTGAAGCGTAGTTTGTTGGAACAGGATATTGGCTTCCTTCAGCGTCCACCATGTTTTCTCCATCAAATACTCCTTCAACAATTTGTTCTTCTTCTGTAGAAAAATTCGTCACATCAATTGTTTTCGCCTTTTCTAAAATAACATCAGAATCAACACCGTTCTTTTCAGCTAAGGTCTTTGTCCATTTCTCAACAGCGTCAAGAGATGACTTTGCTGCCACGATAGATTGATTGAGTTTAACGAGAATGTCGGCGTCTTTCATTTGGTTTTATTTGAATATTTCCAGGTATTATAGCACAGAAAAAGGGCTTTTTCAAGCGAAAGACTAAAAAGAATTTGACGGAATCAAGATGCCTCGTAAACTTTTCCGTACCTATCATTATTCTTTATATGAAAAAAACATTTATTTTGGCTTTCGGATTTTTTGTAGCCCTCTTGCTTACGGGTTGCTCTATGGGAGGAGATCTTTCAGAAGAAGAAGCAAAACAAGTCGCAGAGGACTTTATTAATTCAACGCTTATGCCCCCAGGAGGGACGGCAACAGTAAAAGAAGTATCAGAAGAGAACGACATGTATAAGATCGTCGTCAGCGCCAATGGGCAAGAAATAACATCGTATTTATCAGAGGATGGAAAGATGTTCTTTCCAAATGCTATGAATATCGAAGAAGCATCAAAAGCGAAAGAAGAACAAGCGGTTACCGAATCTGCAGCAAAAGCAGCAGAACTCGCAGACATGGAAAAGAAAGAAGTTCCTGTTGTGGAGCTCTTTATTATGAGCCACTGTCCATTTGGAACACAGATGGAGAAGGGGATTATTCCAGTAGTTGAAACATTGGGAGATAAAATCGATTTCCAATTGAAGTTTGTGAACTACGCGATGCACGCGAAAAAGGAATTGGATGAACAGATGGTGCAGTACTGTGTGAAACAAGAAGAACCAACAAAATTGATTCAATACCTTCGATGTTTCTTGGAAGACGAAACAGGAACACAATCTTGTCTCGCATCTACCGGAGTTAATGTTGCGAAAAACAATGCTTGTATTGCCGCTACAGACAAAGAGTTTGGCGTTACGACAGGATTTGAAGACAAAACAACATGGGTGAATAGTCGATTTCCAAAATTCATGACCGATAACGATGACAATCTCAAATACGGTGTTCAAGGATCACCAACACTTGTTATCAACGGAAAAAAAGTGGGAGCCTCTCGAGATGCAAAAAGCTTGATGGATCTCATTTGTGGAGGATTCGAAACAGCGCCTGAAGAATGTAGTACACCAATGTCTTCTGATCAGCCAGCACCAGGATTTGGATGGTCTGGAGCAGCACCAGCAACAGGAGGAGGAGCTGAGTGTGGAAGCTAAGCAATAAATAAAATAAATATAACCCACGGCTTAAGCCGTGGGCTGCAGAAAGGGCGTTGCATGCAACGCCCTTTCTTTTTATTGAGAAAGTTTCTCCGATGGATACAATGAAGTCATGGAAAAAATTGTTGCGTTTGCGAAGAGAAGGGGATTTGCCTATCCGGGGTCTGCGATCTACGGAGGATTTGCGAATTCATATACGTACGGACCATACGGAGTAGAACTCAAAAAGAATATTAAAGATCTTTGGTGGAAGACGTTTGTGCAGGACAGAGAAGACGTCGTGGGGATCGATGGAGACATCATTCTTCATCCCAAAGCATGGCAGGCATCAGGACATCTGGAGAACTTCAATGACCAAATGGTGGACTGCAAGAATTGTCGAGCGCGACTGAGAGCAGATCACATTGTCGAAGAACAAGCGAAGGTAGATTGCGAAGGAATGTCTGACAAAGAGGTGACGGCACTCATTAAAGAACACGACATTCAATGTCCGAAATGCGGAAAGAAAGAATTCACGGACGTTCGGAAATTTAACATGATGTTCAGCACGCAAATGGCAAAAACAGCAGAAGCTGATTCCGATGACGGAATGGCGTATTTGCGTCCAGAAACGGCACAGGCGATTTTCTTGGAATTCAAAAATGTGGTCGATACCATGCGGGTAAAATTGCCATTTGGAATCGGACAAACCGGAAAAGCATTCCGAAATGAAATCACTCCAGGGAATTTTATTTTCCGACGGTTGGAATTTGAACAAATGGAGATCGAATATTTTATTGAAGAAAAAGATTGGGAGAAAATCTTCGCTGAGTGGCAAAAGGACATGAAGGACTGGTGTACTCTTATTGGTTTAGACAGCAAAAAACTCCACGACTACGAACATCCACAAGAGAAGTTATCGCACTATTCAAAACGAACAATCGACATTGAGTATGACTTTCCATTTGGAAAAAAAGAATTGTACGGGTTGGCGTATCGAACCGATTTCGACCTCGCGCAACATGAAGAACACTCGAAGCAAAAGCTCAGAATTCACGATGAAGAGAGTGGTCAGAAGATTCTCCCGCACGTGATTGAACCGACATGGGGACTGGATCGTTCTGTTCTCGCGGTCATGTGTGACGGATATACAGAAGAGAAATTGGAAGACGGAACCGAACGAACGGTTCTCAAAATTGCACCCATTATTGCTCCGGTGAAAGTGGCGGTACTTCCATTAATGAAAAAAGACGGACTTCCAGAAAAAGCGAAAGAAGTTTTCGAGGCGATGAAAGTATTTGGAAACTGTGAATTTGATATTTCAGGAACGGTTGGGAAACGATACCGACGACAAGATGAAATCGGAACACCAGTTTGTATTACAGTAGACTATGACACGCTTGAGGATGGGACGATTACCGTTCGAGATCGAGACACTATGACCCAAGAAAGGGTAAAAATTGAAGACCTTATTTCAACCTTACAAAAAAAATATTTCTAATGGCAAAAAAGAAAAAATCGGCTTCAGTATTCCTTACGGTTTTCAAAAACATAGGTATGGGAATTGCATGGGTGATTCGAAATATCTGGCTCGCGATTGAGTGGTTCGGATTTTTTATCTGGGACATCATTCATCGTGTTTTTGAACTTGTATTCTGGGTATGGGGATTTGTGCTGGTGACAATTCTTATTGTGACAGCGGCTTTTCTCTTCCTGAGTCTTGGTTTCAAGGCGCTTGATGATACGACGTATTCTGAAAATTTGATGAAACAATTTTTGCCAAATGTTCTCGAGCAACAACAGGCACAATCATTACCAGATATCCTTTCTGAATTTAATAACAAAGAAGAATGACACGAGTTTTGACCGGTATTCAATCAAGTGGAGATTTGCACTGGGGAAATTACTTCGGAGCGATTAAACCAATGCTCGATTTCCAAGCAGATAAGAAGAATGAAATGTTTTTCTTCATCGCGGATTTGCATGCATTCACTTCTCAAAGCGATTCAAAGAAATTCGCAGAATACCAAACCAACGCTGTTCTCGATTGGCTCTCTTTGGGAGTTGATCCTGATAAATCACTCTTTTACCGACAATCAGACATTCGTTCTCACACGGAACTGACATGGATTCTTCTCTGCCAAACACCGATGGGACTCCTCGAACGAGCGCATTCTTTCAAAGATAAAAAGGCAAAAGGACTGGAAGCGAACGCAGGACTTTTCACATATCCTGTTCTCATGGCATCCGATATCTTGCTCTACGGGGCGAACCTCGTGCCTGTCGGAAAAGATCAGAAACAGCACGTGGAGATGTCGCGAGATATTGCACAGAAATTTAATCATCGGTACGGAGAAACATTTACGATTCCAGAACCAACCATTGCTGAAAATGTTGCGACCATTCCAGGATTGGATGGCCAGAAAATGTCCAAAAGTTATGGAAATACGATTGAGATTTTTGCGGACGAAAAAACTTTGAAAAAGAAAATCATGTCGATCAAAACAGAATCTGTCGCGATGGGGGACCCTATTGATCCCAAGACATGTGCGGTATTTGCCTTTCACAAGCTCTTTGAGAATCCAGACCTTGCAAAGCTTGAAAAGCAGTACAAAGCAGGAGAAATCGGATTTGGAGACAGCAAGAAACAACTCTTTGAATTGGTATGGGAATTTTTCGCTCCGGCGCGAGCAAAACGAGCGGAATTAGAAAAAGATTCCAAACTTGTTGAGAAGATTTTGAAAACAGGGGCTGAGAAAGCGAATGCGATTGCTGAGAAAAAATTAAAAACAGTAAGAGAAAAGGTAGGACTTGATTCAAAACACATAATCTAATTTGTCATCCTGAATTCATTTCAGGATCTTAGTGAAAGGTTTCTATCTATTTTTAAGCGTTAGCGCGGTGCTCCCATAAGTTTTATTTATGGCTAGATCCCGGATATTCCTCCGGAATTCCGGGATGACAGGGAAGAGTGAAAACAGGGTAAACCCCTTGAAAAAGGCGTTTATTTGTGGTATAATTAGGAGATGGATCAGAATAATTTTGAATTTGGCTTCAAGAAACAACGTCCTTTCTGGAAAGACGCGTTGATGTTTTGTTTCAGTGTCTGCTTCATTTGGAGCGCAACCCACGTGGTTCTTAATTACGGAGCCTTTGCGCAAATGGCGGAGTACAAAGTAGAAACATTGAAAACCTCTCTCTTTGAAGTTGTAGAGGAAACAGAACCGGTTCACACAGAGGTATTGAAATTGGAGAAGATTGAGAAGCCACGACAAGAGCTTTTTGCTAATAAAACATTGAAACCAAAGAACCAAGCAAAAAATATGTTTGCGACGATGGATGTATTGCCTCCTGATAATAGAATTTCTATTCCACGGATTACACAAAACGTACCATTGGTTACGGTTCCAACACACAAGAATTGGAAACAACTCGAACGAAATATTCAGAATGGATTGCAAGGGGGAGTGGTTGTGCATCCTGTTTCTCGGAAACCTGGAATCATCGGAAACTTCTTTGTGACAGGGCATTCGTCATATTACGCATGGGACAAAGGACGATTTAAAGACGTATTTGCACTTCTTCACGAAGTTGAGATGGAGGATATGATCGAGATTTTCTGGGAAGGGGAGAAGTACGCCTATCAAGTGAAGGAAATCAAAATTGTTGCACCGACAGAAACGTCAGTACTCAACCAACCAAAAGACAAATCAATTCTCACACTTATGACGTGTACACCAGTAGGAACCAATAAAAATAGACTCGTAGTGGTAGGGAAGTTGGTGGAGGTGAATTAAAAAGGGTTTGCGTTCAGATAAAATATCCATACAATCGTGCCGTTCTTTTTCGAGCACATTGTACTTATCGGAGAGGTGGCAGAGTGGTCGAATGCGGCAGTCTTGAAAACTGTTGTGCGAGCAATCGTACCGAGGGTTCGAATCCCTCCCTCTCCGCCAGAAAAGCTTGATTTTTGAATCTCTTTTCTTACAATTCATTCGTTCTTAAGGGCGCTTAGCTCAGCTGGCTAGAGCATCTCGTTTACACCGAGGAGGTCGAGGGTTCGAGTCCCCCAGCGCCCACCATTTTAATCCCCCATCTTTTTATGAAGAAACTACTTATCGTACTTTTGTTAGCTCCGTTTTTTGTGGGGTGTGGTTTATCGAACACAACAGTTTCGGTTCTTACTGAAACATCTGCCGTATCTGAATTCGAAGGAAAGCCTTCTGCGATTGTCTTTGGAGGAACGTATTGTCCTCACTGCACAAAGGCTGTTCCACTCTTTAAAACGCAAATCTGGGATAATTACAGCGAGAAAGCAAATCTTTGGGTGAATGTTATTGATAAAAAGAAATTTGATGTCGAAGACGTTGCACAGGGGTTCAACGAAAATTTAACATTTGAAGGCGTAGCAAAAAAACCGTGTGGATTCGTTCCAGCATGGGTTGTTCTCGATGAAAACTTCGAACTAGTCAGTTCAAGTTGTGGTGGAGAAAAAACACTCGACGACATGCAAAAAGCACTCGACGATTTGTTGGAATAGATCGGAGGAGTGCCAGAGTGGTCGAATGGGGTGCTCTCGAAAAGCACTGTACCAGCAATGGTACCGGAGGTTCGAATCCTCTCTCCTCCGCCAGTTTACTCTCCCTTCTTCATAGCCAAGAGTTCTTCAGGATTTGTGGTCACAATCTTGTTTTCTCCGTAACTCGCAATCACGTGAATCGCCACGTGTTGGTTTCCGGCGAAGAATAGACCTTGTCCCACTCCTGAATTGAGCAAGAGATACTTCTCACTCTCGGTGAGATTAAATGTCTTTTGAAGTTTATCCATGGCAACGGGTGCTTGTCTCAGCAAGAGTTGCATCGAGGAGTTCGTAATAATCGGTTTTCCCCATTTACTATCCATGAAATCTTCCACATCTTGTGTAATAGTTGTGACTCCGAGGTAGTACTTTCGGGCTCGTTTTGTAAGGTTGTGGAGGAATCGTCCTGAATCTTCGTATTGCACCATATGCCAGGCCTCATCAATCACGAGAATTCGTTTCTTCATTTCAGATCGAACCTTATTCCAGATGAAGTTAATCAAAATGTACATTGAGACAGGTCGAAGTTGTTCTTCTAAATCTCTGATACAGAAGACCACAAGACCAGAATCAAGATCAACGTTTGTTTGATCAGAGAAGAGTCCAGAGAATGTTCCTTTTGTGTATTTCTCAAGTCGAGTGGCTAATGATTTTCCACCTTCCATCGTATTGAGTACGTTTTCTAAGTCTGCCATCACTGGCATCTCGAATTCACTTGGATTCACCGTTTCTGATGTAATTCCTTTGAGTTCGTACGTTTGTAAAATCGCTTTATCCATCAACGCTTCTTCTTCAGGATTCAATTTCCCAAGCATGATGCTCATCAATCCTGAGAGTGTAATCGCGTTTTCTCGCAAAAGTTCTCCTGGTCGAGCATCGTCTTCATTCACTGATAACGGCAAATCAAACGGATTAATACGTTGATCAGAGGTCAATGATACTTTGATATAACTTCCCCCAACTGTTTTTGCCAATGCTTCGTACTCGTTTTCCGGATCGATCACAATCACGTCCGTTCCGAACATAAGCGATCGGAGAATTTCAAGTTTCACAGCGTAGGATTTACCAGCACCAGATTTCGCGAAGACCACTTGGTTCGCATTTTCCAAATTGAATCGATCGAAGATGATCAATGAATTGTTATGTCGGTTGATTCCGTACAAGATTCCTTCGTTTGAAGTGAGATCACTTGAAACAAACGGGAAAGTCGTCGAAAGGGGACCAGTGTTCATGTTTCGTACCACCTCGAGCATGTCTGTTGCTTGTGGCAATGTTGATTCAAATCCACGTTCTGTTCGGAAGTCTGCTGTTCGTGTCATAACGAGTTGTCCTCCGAGAATCGTTTCGAGTTGTTTCGCTGTCTTATCTAGTTTGTCTTGAGTATCCGCATAAAGCGTGAAGTAAAGACCAACTTGAAAGAACTTTTCATTTCCTCGTTGGAGATCGACTCGCAATTGCTCAGCATCTTCCAATGCCGTATCGAGTCCGACATCAGACACGAGACCTTTCTTTTCGTTAATGTGCTTTGTTGAAAGCATTTGTGCGACTTTCTTTCGCAAAATCTTCATCATTCGGAGTGAATTTGTTGGGTAAACGAAGATTGAAATGTCGAGAGACGCATCAAAATTCACCAAACTATTCATCCAGTTTGATTCTAAATACCGAGGATAACTAAACACAAAGAAGCTCTTCACGAACATTCCGTTCATTTTGATATCCTTATTTCCCACTTCCATAGCGGATGGAGCAATCAAATCTTTCGCAGAAATAACACCTCGTTGGTATTCTTTTTCCGCTTCGATGATTCGTTGTCGCATCGCTGTGGTAAGTTTCTTTTTGTCTTTCGCTGGGTCAAAGTTCTCAAAAAAGTCATCGGCATCACCCATTTCCTTTTCAAGTTTCTTATCTCGAGCTACTTCGGCTTCTTTATTTTTTGCGAGATGTCCTTGCCACTTTTGTTTAAGTCCTTCCGCTACACCAAAGGTTGGAGAGCCTTTCTCCTCAACGTTGGTAATACGGACGGCTCCTACTTGAGGAGCTTCAGTTGTGGCTGGTGTTGTGTTTTCGTCAGTCATAATATCTAAAATATTCAAGACATTATACCACAGAAAAGATGCTTTTTCAAGCGTTTTAAAGCGGATAAGTGGAGGAATAGGCTTGACATTTCTAAAGAATCATATATAACAAAAGCGCACATCAGTGTTCACTTGAAGGTTGTTGGGTAAACAAAGGATTCAGAGGTGTGATATGCGCTTTTTCCACAATTGTGCTCGCAGAGAACACAGATCGGGTTCGCTCCATATGACGGAACGGACTCACCTGCCGTCTAAAAATCTATATTTAGGAGTGGATCTTCGTCACTCGCGGGTTTTTATTTGTTTTTGTGTAAAATTTTGAAATCAAATGATTTCTGTTTTGAGGAGCAAGACGGCTCTGTCTTTCCCTCGTTGACCGATAAAAGTATCGGGCGAAAGAAGGCAGGGAGTTGCTTTCAACCTCATGATCCAATGAACATGAGATCGAAAAGCTCACTACCTTCGGGTGAGTCAAATTCTCAAAGAACAAGTTATTATACCACAGAAAAACTCTAAATGCAAGCAAGGCTTTGACATATTTCTGTATTTCAGTAGAAAGGGTTAAGTGAAATTAACGAATACTCCTGACTGCGACGTAACAATGGAAGACACTTTTTCTGAGGAAAATGTTTCGCTTCTTAATGAAGGAATTGAAAAAGGTCATGAGAAAGAAAAAGGGAAAGAAAAGATTCCCTATACTCCAGAAGAAAAGAAACTTATAAAGGATCGTGTTTTTGAATCTGTTTTTAATCAAAATATAAAACAGGCCGTTGAAGGAAAAAATCTCCTTCCTGATGATGAGGTGAAATATCTTATTCAGTATGTACTGCGTACTATGGAGGTCTTTGGAATAGAGGGATTTAGTATTAACTACACGAGTCCGTTAGAAGGAATAATAAAGGGGGATTATGATAAGGATGTTTTTGATAGGGCTAATGGTCTTGCGCATATGTTATTTCATAATTTAGAAGAAGAATTAGATACATTGATAGAGGAGTATGGAGAAACAATTGAAAAAATATTACTTGCGGGTGAAAAAATGATTTTTGTTTGTACTCATCCGAGTTGGCTGACTTTATCGATGCCGACATTTATTCTTAAAAAAATACAAGAAAAATATAATATTCCCTGCTATGTTGAAGAGAATAATGGACGAATTATTTTAGCGCCAACGGTTATTATGGCTGTTAAAGAGATAGGCGGAGGAGAAGAGTTAAATGTGAAAAAGTTCCTCAATGGGATGGGGCTTGATATTATTGTTACAACTCCAAACAACACAAAACGAGAAAAAGATCCTGAAATTAAAGCACTCGGAGATAGGTCGCGAGTAATTGCGGGGAAAAATTTAATAAAATTTTCTGAAGAAAAAGGAACAAGTTTGTCTATCTCTCCTGAGGGTACGATAACACCTATAGACGAGGAGAGTGGGAAATATAAATTAAAGACAGCTGTGGATGGAACAGTAGGAGCTTTGTATCGTTTGGGAGTAAAAAGAAATAAAAAAGAAAACGAAAAAAAACATTTTATATTACTGGGAATGATGAAGGAGGATATGGCAGAAGGAAGCGAACTCAAACCAACAAATATTAAAATAAAGATGGAAGCACTTTCCCCTGATCAATTAGCGGATATTGATAAAGTGGAAAACCATAACAAAGAAGCGTTTACAACAGCACTTATGACAAAACTAGCGGATCTTGTAGGTGGAGAATACCAAGGGGCTTCTACCGCATCATCTGAAGCGCATTCTTAAGGAGCGCTTTATTAAATCCATACTTCATTCGCATTGGACCGAGGAGTCCGATGGTTCCAGACATTCCAGGAGTTTCAAACCGAGCAACCACCATGGCACAACTGGTGATTTCTTCGAGTAGGTTTTCTTCTCCGATGAAGATTTTAATCTTTCCTTCCAAGTCGAGGGATTCGAGCATTGTTCGGAATCGTTCCTTTCCTTCCAAAATTTCTACAATCTGAGCCGCTTTTTCTGGTTGCATTGCGAATTCAGGAGACCGCAGTACATTCGACAACCCAAGGTAAAACGTACGATCGGTGTCGACGGTGGCAAATGCCACATTTCCAGACAACTGAGAGAGAAGTCGCACAATATCAAAGAGAACTTCTTTTGATTTTGAGAGTCGGTATTCAGCAATATGTTTTTCAAAAATAGCCTGCACCAGTTCCTCTTCCTTTGTGTTTTCAAGCAATTCGTCCACAAAGAATCGGTATCCTTTTTGAGTTGGAACTTTTCCCGCTGATACATGAGGAGATTTAATCAGTCCCACTTCTTCAAGTAATGAGAATTCGTTTCGTACAGTAGCCGATGAAATATCAAATTCTTTCGACAGGAGAAGAAGCTTCTGCGAAGCGACAGGATTTCCTGTTTCTACGAAGTCTTTAATCAGAGCACTGAGAATCTGCAACGTGCGTTCTTTCATCGGAGATTCTTTTACCGAATATTTTCACAAAAGGCAATAGACTGCTAATATTTTCACGTATGATTTTCTGCGAAGTTTGGATACGCGGAGTGCGGGGAATTTTTTCTTGGCACTCAGAAGAAACAGTTCAACTCGGTGCACGGGTGCGGATTTCTTTTCGGAATCGTGTTCGGACGGGGATTGTTGTCATGGTATCTGATGAGAAACCAGATTTCAAAACGCAACCCATTGTAGATGTGTGGGACGAGCAATTCATCTCTTCTCAATATGTTGAGATCGCTCGCGAAGTGGCAGAAGAGAATTTCTCCTCACTCGAAAAAGTGTTGAGCTTAATGGTGCCAGAGAAATTTTTCACATCACAGAATCCTGAGAAACGAGAAACGTTTTACCTTCTTGCCGACGATTCAGTGCAAGTGAAGGGAACGAAACAAAAATTGGTACTTGAACTTCTTCAATCCAATAAGGGACGAATGCGATCTGAAGATTTGCGGGAACAGGTTTCGCTGGCAACATTGCAGGGACTCGTGAAGAAAGAAATTCTAAAAATAGAAGAGGGGACTTTGATTTCCCCATTGGCGGTAACCGATAATGGAAAAGCCAACATAGTACTCAATGAAGACCAAGAGAAGGCGTTGAAAAAAATTCAGACAGCAAAGACAACAACACTCCTCTTTGGAGTGACAGGAAGCGGAAAGACTGAAATTTATAAAAAGCTCGCGCAGGATGTTTCGCCCACTGGGCAAGTATTACTCCTGCTTCCAGAAATTGCACTCACCCCACAACTCATTGCCGAGTTTCAATCAATATTCAAAGGGGCCGTCGCCGTGTGGCATTCAAAACTAGCAGAAGGAGAGAAGATCCAAGAATGGAAACGGGTGCAATCAGGCGAAGCGAAGATTCTTATTGGTGCCAGGTCGGCCGTCTTTGTTCCGTTAAAAAATCCAGAACTTGTCATCCTCGACGAGGAACATGAATGGACGTTTAAAAATGAATTTGCGCCACGATTTCATACGATTGATGTGGTGGAGAAGATGGAGCAGAAGTTCAATTCCAAGATAATACTCGGAAGTGCGACACCTCGTCTTGAGAGCTTCCATAAATGTGAAGTGGGGGAATGGACCAGAGTTGATCTCCCGAAGCGTGTAGGGGATGTTCTGATGCCTGAGATGCGGTTTGTAGACCTGAAGAGTGAAGCGAAACGTGGGAACTATTCTCCACTTTCAGGAGCATTGGAAGAAGAACTCGCGGATATTCTCAAACAAAAAAAACAAGCGGTGATATTTCTCAACAAACGAGGGTTCTCTGGAGCGACGATGTGTAAATCCTGCGGTCACAAATTCGAATGTCCGAACTGTTCGCACAATATGAAGATGCATCAGAAGATGGGAAATCAAAAATTCATCTGTCACGTGTGTGGGCACATGGAAGGATTTCCTTCACAGTGTCCTGAGTGCAAGGAAAAAGATTTTGTATTTCGTGGATGGGGGACTCAGATGGTGGAGGAGATTTTGAAAGAGAAACTTCCGACACTGCGGGTGTTTCGTGCTGATTCGGATTCCATCACGGGGAAGCATGATTTCGAAACTTTGATGAATAAGTTTCATAACTACGAAGCGGATGTGCTTCTGGGGACACAGATGATTGCGAAGGGGCTCGACTTCGAACGGGTGCAACTCGTTGGAGTGGTGCTTGCTGATGTTGGTTTAAATTTGCCAGACTTCCGGTCAGAGGAACGGGTATTCCAAATCCTCACGCAAGTATCAGGGCGAGCGGGAAGACGGGCTTCAAGAGGGAAGATTGTGATTCAAACGTTTAATCCAGAGGAGAAGATTTTTGATTTTGTGAAAACCCATGACGCAGAGAGTTTTCTTCATTGGCAAAAAGAATCGCGACAGAAATCTCTCATGCCTCCGTTTAGCTCCATGGCGAAGCTCACGATTTCCGATGTGAGAAAGGAAGTAGCATTCAGCCATGCGCAAAAGACGTTTAAGAAGATTCTGAAACAAGTTCAGAATGACAAAAAGGAAGGATGGGACTGTCATTTTGCGCCGGCTTTTTTCCCTCGAACGCACGGGAAGTATCACTTTCATGTGTTTCTCAAAGCACCCAATAAAAAAGAGTTGGTAGAATTCCTCGCCGCTCAAACTCCGCTTGAAGGCGTGAAGATTGATATCGATCCGTCGAGTTTGCTTTAGAAGGTCAAGAAGTCATCGGCTGTGGCGACGGTTTCTTTTTCTTCAACGACGTCGGTGATACTGAAATCAATAAGAAGTGATTCTCCAAACATTTCGATCATCGTGTTTTGTACGGAATTTCGGATCACTTCAGAATCAAGTTTCTCTCGATGAAAAGAACTAGTCGTTTCAAATACAACTTTTCCATTTTTCATCGCCGGCTTTGTATTAAGAAAAGACATCTTTGCAAAAGCAGGAATTTTCGCTTGATCAGCGATCTCTGACATTTTAGAAAGAATCGTATCAACAGAAATTTTAATGGGTTCTCTCGCTACCGGTTCTTCGATTTTTTCTGGTTTGTGTTCGACTTTTGGAAGTTCCTCAAAAAGAAATCCATCACTCTTTTTTTCGACTTCTTTTGTAACAACGGGTTCGGCTACCTTTGCCACAGGAGCTGGTGCAACGGGAGTACTAACTGGTGGTGCGGTGACTACTTTCTTTTCGATTGGTTTCGCAGCAGCTATTCCTTGGCAGAGATTCACGACCGCAATCTCAAGTGGTAACTCCACGATAGGGGAGGTCTTGAGCTGTGCGAGGGCTGATTCAATCTGATTAATCGCCGGCAAGAGCTTGGTAATGTATTCCCCATCAGTGAGGTTCTGGTGCAGTTTATCACGAAGGAACCCAAGAAAGTCATGTCCGAAGGTTCGGAAATCTTTTCCCGCAGATGAAATTCCTTTCAGTATTTCAAGTCCTGCTTCGGCATCTTTTTCTTCAATGGCACTCCAGAATTGCTCGAGTGTTTCGGTCGCCGAAATCCCAAGAGAATCACGAACCGCGTCAGTAGTAATATTGCTTTCCGTTTCTGCAGAGATCTGTTCGAGCAATGAAATCGCGTCTCGGAGTCCTCCTTCTGCCTTTCGAGCAATGAGTTGAAACGCCTCTTCTTCCACAGAAAACTTCTCTGACTTCGAAATCAATTCCAATCGTTCAACCAATTGATCGAGTCCAAATCGATTAAAGATAAAGGTCTGACAACGAGAGATAATTGTTTCTGGCAACTTGTGCATTTCCGTCGTCGCGAGCAAGAAGTATGCATGCTCTGGTGGTTCTTCGAGTGTTTTAAGGAGCGCATTAAAGGCTTCCTTTGTCAGCATGTGCACCTCATCAATGATGTACACCTTTCGTTTTGCTCGGTTTGGAGCAAAGAGAATCTTCTCTCGCAAATCTCGAATCTCATCAATACCACGATTCGATGCGGCATCGATTTCAATCACGTCCACAAGGTTTCCTTCCGCAATATCAATACACATATCACACTGTCCACAAGGATTCCCATCGTTCAAATTCTCACAGGTGAGTCCTTTTGCAAAAATTCGAGCCATGGATGTTTTTCCTGTTCCTCGACTTCCTGAAAAAAGATACGCATGAGAAGGTTTCTCCGTTTTGAGCGCATTCTGAAGGGTTTTGACAACTGAAGTTTGTCCAACGAGATCTAAAAATGTTTGTGGTCGATACTTTAAAAAGAGTGCAGACATGCGTTTTTTGTGGGGTCAAGAAACGAGACGAGTGTACGTTTTTGTGTCGGTTTGTAAACAGAAAATTCTAAGATCTATTTCCAGTCATAATACAAAAATCAATAACCCCTGTCATTCCGACCAAGGCGGAGGAATCCCTTCTTTTATTGATCTTGGATATCGGGGAAACTGTTCTTTTTGTAATCAAAAAGAACCAAAAAATTTTGGGGAGAAAAAACTCGCTCATGCGCTATTAAAAAGCTTCCGAGTCCCAATGACGCTCAGACACGGTTTCTCCCCAAACCCCGTTTGGATAGCAAATGGACTAGAGTAATATGTCAGCAATTTCCTTAGCTTTGTTGCAGATTGCAGAACGCTGAAGAGAATCCTTCAATGATTCATCCTGCAGAGTTTCATCGATAGTAGAGAGAAACGTCTCTGCTGTGGTGTGTTTTTCCTCTAGTACTCGGCAGAGGTTCTTCTCTTCAAAATACACCGCATTCAGGAGCTGGTGATTTCGTGCAACAGAGGGAAGGGGAATAACAATACTCGGAACATGAGCTGAAATGATTTCAAATAAAGAATTTGCCCCGGCTCGTGCAATAACAAGATTGGATTCGTGAATTTTTTGTGCCAATTGGGCTGTAGGCAGGAACTCATACTCCGTGAAGTTGTCATGACATAAACCAGTCTTTTTTCCGACGCCTGTGACGAGTGTAATGACGTACTTTTGGAGCAATTTGTCATGACATTCTTTTGTCATTGCATTGAGAAACTGGGCACCTTGCGATCCCCCGAAGACGAGGATTTTATTTCCTTTGGTAGATTGGTCTCCTGAGTTTGAGAGGAGTGGGGGAGTGTAGAACAATGGCATCGGTTTTTCGCCAAAACTTTGGAAGGTTTGCACTGAAAATTGGCTCGCTAACTTCGTTAAAATACCGGCTGAAATGTCGGATTCATGAGAGTATATTTTCGCATTACAACCGAACAAAGCCTTCCTTGCGACGAGAAAGGGAAAGCCAACAAATCCTCCTTTGAAAAAGATGATATCGGGGTTGATTTCCTTTAATAATTGCAGTGCTTTCCAGCATGATCCGATGATTTTGAAGGGATCTGTGAAGTTTTTCCATGATACATACCGTCGAATCTTTCCCGCAGAGAAGAAATGGACTGGAAGACCAGTGAAATTCTCGGCAATAATCTTTTTATCTAAGTCACTGTCAGACACGATTAACTCCACTTCGGCTCCTTTCTTCACCAGTTCATCAATAAGATTGCGGAGCGGAAAGATGTGTCCGCCTGTTCCACCACCGATGAGGAGTACTTTTTTGGTCATTTAAGCGTGATAATAGCGCTTTCTTTGTTCTTTTCTGTATCCGGATATTTGCAATAAAATTCCAAAACCGATGAGTGTCATCAACAGCGATGTTCCTCCGTAGGAGATGAGAGGAAGTGTAATTCCTGTGTTTGGCAATAAGGCGAGATTCACTCCAATATTGTAGAATGCCTGTCCGCATATCGATACGGTGATTCCAACCGCGAGGAGTTTCGCAAACATATCAGGGGTTCGTTGTGCAATACGAAATCCACGATAGGCAATAAACAGGTAAATACCCACCAAGACAAGAATACGGAAGAATCCCATTTCCTCTGATATAGCGGCGAAGATAGTGTCAGATTGCACCTCAGGGAGATAATCGAACTTCTGAATAGAGTTCTGGAAACCCCTTCCAAATGCGCCTCCTGATCCAATCGCAATCAACGCTTGTTTCACTTGGAATCCCGTATTGAGCGGATCAAGGTCGGGATTGAGATACACTTTTACTCGATGCAAGATGTACGGGGTTGTCATTGTTACAATGGTGGCTCCCAAAGCACAGACCCCAATTCCTCCAAAGAAGTGCTTCAAATTCGCTCCTGAAATGTAGTAAATCGCGGCCGCTGTCAGACTCAACACCAACAGTGATCCGAAGTCGGACTGAATCACTAGTAATAATGCGGGTATCCCGAGTACCACGGTAAACGGAACAAATCCTCCGCGAAGGCTTCCGGGGTCAATCTTTCCACTGGAAAAGAGGGCAGAGAGAAAAATAATCACACTGAGTTTCACAATTTCCACCGGCTGGAAGGAGATCGGTCCGAGCTTCAACCAGAGTCGAGCGGCGGTTCCGTAACTTTCTCCCATCGTAATACTCATGATGAGCAGAATAATTCCGAGAAGCAGAATAAGCCCAGATAGTTTTTTTAGTTTTTCATATGGGAATTTGAATCCCAAAATAAAGAGGGGAATTCCCATGAGGAGATACCGGAAGTGTCTCCAGAAGTAGAAATCGTTCTGACCAGTAACATCGAAACTCGCTGAAATAGAGATAGAACTCATCATCACGAGTCCAAAAATAGTGAGTCCCATCACCGCGAAAAAGAGTCCTTTATCAACAGTCGTCATCGGAAAGAATGGTACTCGAAAAAATATTTTTGGGAATGTTGACAAAGAAAAAAAACAGATTAGAAAACAGGCATGGAAAGGGGAAAACCTGTTTCTGAAGCTCCAAAACCGGGAACACCGGAATTTGAAACCATGACAAAAAAGAACATGGATGCTTTTTGGAAGCGATATGAAAATGGAGAAGTAACAAAAGAAAAAACTCTTGAGGCATGTATTGCAGAAGCAAACTTTAGTGATGAATTTGATATGTCTTTGCAGGTAACGTGTGAGTTTCGATTGAAATAACTAAGCTCTCACTCGCGCTAAATCATCAATTCGTTTCTGTACCAATTCGGCAGTACCGATATCTTTCCTATAAAAGAGAGGTCCCTCAAATCGTGAGAGCATCGCTTCGCAATTTTCGTTTGCCTCGTTTAAATTCGCACCCATTCCAAGAACTCCAATAGCTCTTCCTCCGCTGAGAATCAATGTGTCTTCTTCCGATACAGAAATTCCAGCAAAGAATGTTTTGGAAGTCTCAGTATTCCAATTATCGGGAGCTACAATCTGAGCACCTTTTTCAGGACTAGTCGGATATCCGTTTGCACAGAGGTATTTCAAGACTGTTGCAACGGGTTCAAATTCGAGTTTCCCAATTTCACTGAGTCGTCCCTGCGTTGCTTTTTCACACACATCGACGAAATCGGTTTTCAAAATCGGTAAAATATTCAACGCCTCTGGATCTCCAAATCGCGCATTGTATTCAATCAATTTTACTCCTCGTTTCGTCACAATAAATCCTCCGTACATGACACCGATGAATTTTTCTCCCAGTTCTTGTTCCATCGCTTTCATGACGCGTTCGGTAATGTTGTGTGCAATTTTCAAATCTTCCTCAACGAGAAAGGGGAGGGAATTGCGCTCATCACTAATCGTTCCCATTCCGCCCGTCTGAGGGCCTTGGTCGCCAACTTCTACTCGTTTGTGA
>CAZOER010000019.1:0-18218 GCA_964578905.1 uncultured Candidatus Peribacteria bacterium
TTTATACATCATGGTTCCCGCATTTTTTGGGTTCAAAAACTTAGGACTTTTTAGAGTCTCCATGCGGGTCGAGTACGCCCACTCCTTTTCCATTTTCAATATCGTTTTGGATCAACAATTCAAGTAATTTTGATTTTCCAGAACCTGATTTTCCTACTGTGTAGAGATGTCGTCTTCGATCTGATCGACGAATTCCAAATGGAATTTTCTTTCCATGAAAGTTTGTTTCTCCAAAGAATGAAACCTCTTTGTCTCCTCTTGCTACTGGTAAATCTGCAGGCGGTTCACATCGACGAGAGAGAACATGAATAAGATTTGGAACTTTCTGTTCATTTGGCAGATGGTACAACGTCGTAATCTCTTTAACAGAAAGAAGAAAGGGGCTATTAATCGCCCTGTCTTTAAATCGCTTTAATCCTGCTTTTTTATTGGTTGAAACTCCGTTATCGATGATTTTATTGAAATCCAACGTGTTGAAATTTTTCATTCCTCCAAACATCGCTTTCAGTTTCATTTTCGGATTTTTATGAGGATCATCGGAAAAAGCCGCTATACGAATATTTGTCTGAAACAATTCTCCTGATATCTTTTCTGAAATCTTTTTATTAAATCCTGATTTAATTCCTTTCTTGAACCAGTACTTCGTGAGAAATAATCGACGCAGTCGCTCAAGTCGCTTCTGAAGTCCAAGTAAAAAATGAAATCCTCCTGAATCGAGTTTTGGACGGGTCGCAATTTGAAGCCAAATCCCTTCGTTCGGAGTACACTGTGCCATCACGTTGAGAATTCCAGAGAGTGAATCTGTTTCGAATTCTTCAAATTCTTTAATGGGAAACAGTGATCGTCTTCGGAGTGATAATTCTGACCACACGAAATTTGTTGTGTCTTTGATACGATCAGTAAAATCTGGAATTTCAAAAATATCAGCATCTGGATCCATCGCATACACTTGTCCCGCAATTACTCCGCAAGTCGCTTCATCAGAGGTGAAACAGAATCCAATATTCTGTCCAAACACCACCATTTCAAATGACATCTTCACACCTGGTAAAGATTCATGCAGGTTAATAAACACATCCATAAACTTTTCGGCATTCCTCATATTCTCTTGCTTGGCAGTTTTGGCTAAAACGGTCTCTGCTTTGAACTGAGGAACACGAATAAGGTATGTTTTCATATCGAGCATTTTCTAGCAGAAATTTGACAACTTCGCAAGCAGATTTGCTTTTATGAACCTCTCTATCCCATTGCGTATTTCTTTGTGGAAAAATATTTTTTCTGTATCATTTGGGATGACCGTAACAAAAACAAACATGATCTTCCTCAGAAAACATCACTCGATTCATAAAAAGCTTTCTTCTATCGCGATTCTTGTTGCGATTTTACCAGCAATCGTATGGCTTGATATGCTCTACGCGCTGTTTCGAGAACACGTTCTCATTCCCATTTATTACGGAATTCCGGACGCAGGATATGTAGCTTTGATGCTTGTACTTCCTGTTGTTTCTCTGATATTCGCAACAATTGGACATATTAAAACTCCCCCACACGAACGAGACTACGGACTCGGAGTTATGTTTTTCTCAATTGCACTTGTTATTTTGATGTCATTGGCTATATCTCCGCTCGCAGGGTAATATAGCATCAATGAAGAGATCATCATTTGCAAAGAAATCACTCGGACAAAATTTTTTGCAGTCCTCGAAGATTCGAGACCAGATTTTGGAATCTGTCGGTGATTTGAAAGACAAAGAGATATTGGAAATTGGACCAGGGTTGGGATTTTTGACGAACAAACTCGTAGCCAAGAAAGCCAATCTAACAGCGGTAGAACTCGATGATCGAGCGGTGGAGTTATTACAAAAGGATTTCGGACATCGGGATAATTTCCACCTCATTCATGGAGATATTTTGAGACAAGACTTGGACGAACTCTTTGAACAAAAAAAGTATTCAATTATTGCGAATATTCCGTACAACATCACATCGCCGATCTTGAAAAAGGCATTGGCGAACACAAAAAACAAACCCGAAACTATGACCCTCATGGTGCAAAAAGAAGTGGCCGAAAAACTCTGTCCTCCTTCGAACAACAAACCGTGGAAGCGCTCTATTCTTTCTTTGTCAGTAGAAATTTTTGCAGAAGCAGAACTCCTCTTTTTTGTAGGACGAGAACACTTCGATCCCGTCCCGAAGGTTGATTCTGCGATTATCAGAATAACAACCCGATCAAAACCCTTGGTGGATAAGAAGATGGAACGAGACTTTTTCACCGTTCTTCACGCAGGATTTAGTCGAAAGAGGAAGAAGCTCGGCAATGTTGTCGGATCTTTTTTTGGAGGCGATGCCGCAAAGATACTCGGAGACATTGACTCTGATCGAAGAGCTGAAACACTGAGTGTCGATGAATGGATTATGATTACAAAGAATTTTCAGAAAATAGAAAATGTCTAAATTCCCTGATCGTTTCGTTGAACGAATACAAGACATTCTTCCAAAGAAGGAGTGGGATGATTTCTTTCTCATGGCCACAGAGCCCCTTTCTAAGAGCATCCGAATAGCATCCAAGTCCGGACTTGAAAAAGTTTCTTGTAAGCAAAGTCCGGACTTAAATAGAAAATGGAAACTCACTCCCACAAGCATTCCTGAGGCCTTTTTTATTCAACGAGAAAATCAGAGCGAACTCCCCTTGGGGAAAACACTGGAACATTTCAGCGGAGGAATTTATATCGCTTCTCTGAGTTCCCTCCTCTCGGTACATGTCCTCGATCCGAAACCAGAGGAAAAGATTCTCGATGTGGCAGCTGCCCCTGGGTCAAAATCAACATTCATCGCGGATCGAATGAAAAACACGGGCGTGCTCGTGGTCAATGAACCCAGCTCTTCCAGGTCAATGAAACTCGCCTCGAACTTGGATCGGATGGGAGTTGAAAATGAAGTGTTATTGCAAAGTGATGGAACGTATTTGAACACATTTTTTGTTCAAGAATTTGATCGCATTCTTCTCGATGCTCCATGCAGTAGTGAAGGTTTTGGAAGAAAAGATTCTACGTTTTTTGAAAAGATGTGGAGCGAAAAAAAGATCTTTGAAGCGGCGAAGCTCCAAAAGAAACTCATCAAGGCTTCCTTTGAAATGCTCGCTTCTGGAGGCACAATGATCTATTCCACCTGCACATCAGCGCCCGAGGAAAATGAAGCGGTGGTGCAATACCTGATCAACACGTTTGGGAAACATGTGGAGATTCTGCCTATTGATTTGGGAACGATTCCACATCACGCGGGAATCGAGAAATTTGGAACCGATACATTTGATCCGGCAATAACGAAGAATGTTCGACGAATTTTTCCACACCTGAGAAGTGCGTCCTGGAACAGTGAAATTTTCTTTATAGCGAAAATAAAGAAGACCTCTCTCCTCTCTCTTGCGGGGAAAAAGTCTGCTCCGTTGAAATCCTCAACGCAAATATTGGGAAGGAATCAATCCGCTACCGTCATCGCAAAATTGTGTAAAACGTTTGGCTTTAAACGAACAATCTTTGAAAAGAAAGTCATCCTCGAGCGAAACGATACACTTTTTATCACAACAAAAGCGGCGGCTCAATTTGCCACCCATCACTCATATCGCAGAGCTGGACTTCCGATGATTGATAAACACGGGAATATCATGTCTCCCTTTGCGATTCATTACGGACCTCACGCAACAGAGAATATCCTCAAACTCACAACGGAAGAAAAAGAACGATGGCTCGAGGGCTTTGATCTCTCTTTGTTCAAACCACTGGAACGTCCTGATGGAACAGAGATATTTGTGCAGTACGAAGGGTTTTGTCTCGGTCATGGAAAAGTTCTGAACAAGGGGAAGAAACTCAAGAACAAACTTGATCGGAGTCTTGTCTTTTAAACGCAAATGGGGCATCATGGGGATAGGTAATATTTTCAGTATGAAAAAATTCTTTTCTGTCTTCGTTGTACTCGCTTTCCTTGGACTTCCGATGCTACAAGCTTCGGCTATTTCACCACAAGAGGTGAATGAAATCCTTTCAAAAAAAAGAGATCCTCATCTGCAAAGCATTCTCAAAGCACACAAACGCGCTGTTGCGAAACGAACAAAGACAACAACGACTGAAATTAAAGGAGGATTATGGAGAAGTACGCTCACGCTCAAAGAATCTGCTACACGAAGTCGTCCATCATATACGTCTGATTCTTTTCGGAATAAAGCCGTACGAACGCCTAAAATGCTCAAAAAGACTGACCGACGAAGAACAGGGCTCACACGAAGAAGTATAAATCAACCACGACTCTGGTCTCGTCGACAAGCAGAAAACAAAGAACGTCGTGTACGACAGTTTAGTCGAGGAGGCGATGCCTTTAAACGTAATATTGGAAAAGAAAAAACGTCAACAACACAGCAACGAGCAAACTATCTCAAACGAAAACGATACGAATACAATCCACTTGATTCAGAGTAAGAATTCAATATTCTTCGTCCGATGAAAAAACTTGTTATTTTGGCTGTGGCGTTCGCATTATTTGGTTGTGGATCAAACACCGATTCTGATACTTCTTCTCAGACAAAGGTTGATTCTGAAACGATTGAAACGGTAGGATTTGGAGAAATCTGTGGAGGTGTTGAGGATATTAAATGTAGTTCAAAACTTATGTGTAAGCGTGAGGATCAAGTTGCGGAAGCAACCGGAACCTGCGTCGATACCGTGCTTGATAAAGACATTGAATGTGATCAAACAAAAGCCCCTGTCTGTGGTCTCAAAGGAAGACAAAAAAATGGATACCTCAATGAGTGTGAAGCCCATCGACATGGAGCCGAGATTCTTCACGAGTGGTTTTGCAAAGTCGAACCCATAAAGAATAATTGTAAAGCACCCGTCCGGAGTGTTGGAAACTGTGAGATGTTTATGATTGGATATGAATTTGATGGCGAGCAATGCCAAGAGGTCAGCGTCGCAGGATGCGAAGCAGAAATTCCATTCCCAACTCTGAAGGATTGCCAGATGGAGTGTCTGTAGTCTACCGTTCTGTTTGGAACTCTTTCGTGCGTTTCAGAGCGGATTGGGAGGCTTTTTGAACGAGTGTATTGATATCGTTTTCATTGAAAACACGAAGCGCCTGCTCAGTTGATCCTTTTGGCGACGTCACGCGTTCTCGCCAGAGTGCGAATGTATCTTTTGGGTTTTCTTGAAGAATGTGTGCTGATCCGATGAGCGTTTGACGCACAAGTAATTCTGATTGTTCAGAAGAAAAACCGAGTTTCTCCGCTGACTTCTGAAGTGCCTCTGCGAAACGGAAAAAGTACGCTGGACCACTGCCAGAAATCGTACTCATCGCATCAATCTGTTCTTCCTGTTTGAGTTCAAGAACGGTTCCTCCTGCTTCAAGAAGAGCTCGAACGATTGATTGTTCTGACTCGTTGAAAGATTCCGCAAAAAACAATCCCGTCATCCCCTTTCCAACAAATTGTCCAACATTGGGCATGATCCGCGCGATTTTTGTTTGTGGAAATTTCTCTGCAATCAGTGCACTGTTTTTCCCTACAAGCATCGAAATTACGATCATTCCTTCTTTTGGAGTGAATTGAATATCTGCTAAGTTCTGTGGTTTAAAGCCGAGAAACAAGATGTCGCAGTCCTCTATATCTTTTGAATTGGTGGTTGTCTCCACGCCATATTTTTCTTGTAATAGCTGTAATCGTTCTACGGTCTTATCGCAGATGATAATGTCTGAAGAAGGGCAAACCCCTTTCTTTAGAATCCCATTTAAAAAAGATTCTCCCATATTTCCGCAGCCGAAAAAACCAAGTTTCATCACGTGATATTGTGTCAGGTTTTGACTTTTCCCGCAAAAAAAGAAGAATAAGGACGTTATGCGATTTTTAGCAAAAATATTTCTCATTATCTTGCTCAATGCCTTGGTGTTTTGGGTATTAGATACAAAGATTTTCCTTGATAAATTTATTATCTCAGGGGCTATCGAAGGTTATTTCTTTGTTGCCATCGTCTTTGCGATGCTCAACATGTTTATCAAACCAATTCTTAATATTATCACGCTTCCCTTCCGACTGTTGACCCTCGGACTCTTGGGATTTTTTATGAATGCCTTCATGCTCTGGCTTCTGGAAGGCAGTGTGAACTTTTTAGAAATGTTCAACACCCAACTGGAAATAGACGGGTTTGTCACGTATATATTGGCAGGAATCGTGCTGTCGGTACTCAACACGTTATTTAATTGGTTGCGACATTAGGGGGCGACAAGGTTGCAAAAAAAACATGTCCTCGCGAAGGCGGGGATCCAATTTTTAAAATTTCTCAGTCCATTCCTTCTTGCAAATTTTCAAAGAACCACTACACTCCCCGCGGTTTTTTCGAGAAATAACATGTTTAAAATTTTCTACATCATCATCACGATTCTCTTCATTGTTGTTGTTATTATGCAACAAAAGGACGCAACGCTTGGCTCAATGATGGGCGGAGACGCGGGAGATGACATGGTGCAAACACGACGAGGCGGGGAAAAGTTCCTTCACCAAGCAACGATTGTTCTCGCTGTTATTTTCATTGTGGGAGGCCTCTACGCGATGCTTCTTGCATAAACATTTCTTATGCGCCGATCTTCTGTTGGTATCCGTTCGCGATGGGGGTTAATTCTGATTATTGGAATGATCTTCTTTGTCTCCCTTGTTTGGATACTCTGGCATAGATTTTTCCTATCTCATTCTGAGTTCATTCCTACGAATGGAGGAATGTTTACCGAATCTACCATTGGGTCACGAAGAAATCTCAATCCTCTTTCGCCTGATACAACATTGTTTGATCGCGATTTAGGGAAACTCATCTTTGCAGGACTTCTCCGATACGATCCATCATCTGGTGAGATTGCTGACGGACTGGCTCATTTTCGTATTTCCGAAGATTCGAAGACCTACTTTCTGACGCTTAAAAGTACCGCTAAATTTCAAAATGGAGATCCGGTAACAACCGATGACGTGCTCTTTACCTTTGAAAAAGTAATCCAGCATCCGGACTTTTCCAATCACATTCTGCGGGATGCCTTTGAATATGTATCGCTCAATGTTGTGGATGAGAAAACGATCTCCTTTGTTCTCCCAGAACAGAACGTCTTCTTCCTTTCACTTCTGACAACACCTATTCTTCCAGCGAAATATTTCAAAAACGCCCTTATTGAAGAAGTAACCGATCCTGATTTTTCTTTTAATAAAAAGCCTATCGGTGCTGGACCGTTCCAATTGGAGAATATTGTTCCAAGTAATGATGGAAGTTTCCGTGTGTTTCTGGAACGAAATCCTCATTTTTACGGGAAAAAGCCGTTCATCAAACATTTGGTGTTTTACGTCTATCCGAAGTTTGAACACTTAAATGTTGCTCACCCATGGACAACATTCTTTTCAAAGATCCCATTCGTACGACTCGAAGATTTTGAGCAGAAAGTATTTAAAGAATATCAACTCGAATCACTCTACTCCAGACGAGAGTACATTCTTCCTCGATTTACGGCGCTCTTTTTTAACCTTGATCGAGAAACAGGAATTGAAGTTCCTTCAATGAGAAAGGCGCTCAGCATGGGCGTTGAAAAAGAAAAAGTTTTGGAGAATGCTCCAGGATGGAATCAAATCGATTCATTTTTCTTTTTTGAAGGCGTAGAAAATTGGCACGATTCTGATTTCCCCGCGAGCAGGACTGCACTTCGGGATGGAGGATTTCCATTTAATAAAGTGAGAGAAACGCGAACAAATGCTGAAGGCGAAACGGTCTCTTTGCGACTTATCACCTCCACTGCACCGCCTCTCTACACGATTCTGGCACAAGACATCGCCCGAACATGGGAGAAAGAACTTTCTCTAAAAATTGAATTTGAAGCGCTGGCTCCAGAAGATTTTCAAAAAGCACTCCGCGAAAGAGATTATGACATTGTTCTCTTTGGACAGAACTTCTCTGAGAATTTCGACTCACTCTCAACATGGCATTCTTCACAATCTGGAGAACTCAATCTATCGAATCTTACCAATGAAGATGTTGATTTCTTAATTGATGAAGTGCGCTTCTCAGGGGCTCAAACCGATCTTTTCGCGTTGAATGAGAAACTCACCGAAATCATTCCCGCTGTTCCCCTCTCAACACCGAAATACAACCTCCTCGCCTCTGAACAACTCCTCGGATTCTCTGAAAACTTTGGAAAAATCAGGTCACACTCTGATCGATTCCTTGGAATCGAAGATTGGTATTTCTACGAGAAACGAGATTGGGATATAGAAGAAGGAACATCAAAACTTGTCGGATTTTTCCGATGGATGTTTGGTCTCGAAAAAACAGTCACTCATGAAGAAAATCTCACCCCGGACACTCCAGAATCTTGAATTACAAAACCAAGAAATCGCCCCTTCTCCGGAAGGGAAGAATATCCTTGCGCTTGATTATGGAGAGAAGTTTTGTGGGCTCGCCTTCTCCCCAGACGGCGTTTGTACCTTTCCTTTAGAGGTCGTAGAGACAGGGCTAATTGAAGAACGAATGAAAGAAATAATGAACAATAAATCTGTTCATAAGTTAGTAGTTGGTCTCCCCCTTTTCCCTGATGGGAAAGAAAACAAGTTGTGTGGTGTTATTCGAATATTTGCGAAGAAATTTGAAACACTGGTTCCCGTAGAATTTATAAATGAACGTTATTCTTCTAAATTGGTTGTCCCTCAACAAGCGGATCGAATCGACGATTTTGCAGCCGTGAAAATTTTAGAGTTCTCATTTGCAAAAAAATGATATAATTCCGGCAAGATGCGCGAAAATTTGACCCCGTCGCAAATCGAAAAATGCGTATTAAAGGCGCAAAAAGGAGATGAGCGAAGTTTTGCTCTCCTCTTTGATTGCTTCTATGACAAAATTTCGCGGTATGTTCATTTTCGTGTGGCGCAGGAGGACGTAGAAGACATCGTGTCAGACGTTTTCCTCAAAGTTGTGGAGAAACTCAATACCTATAAACCAAACCCAAAGGCGAGCTTTCAGTCATGGATTTTTCGGATTGCTCACAATCGCGTGATTGATTTCTATCGACAGAAGAAAGAACTCTTAGGGAAACAGGATGAAGACGGAAATGATTTCTTTTTACAAATCCCTGATGAAAATCTTCGACCTGATCAGCAGACCAATCTCAACCTCGACGTAAAGAAGCTCTATAAAGTCTTGAAACAGTTACCCGATAATCAACGAGAGATTCTTGAATTCAAATATTTAGAAGGTTTTTCGAACGCCGAAGTCGCTCAAATTACCGGAAAGGCTGAAGGAAATATTCGCGTGATTCAACTCCGTGCACTGCGAGAAATACGGAAACAGTGGTAATTGCTATCCTCTGGGGGTTTGGGGACGAGAAGTGTTTGAGCGCCAAAGGGACTCTGCAACTGTGTGCTATGCCAATGAAAGCGAGTTTTCTGGTTCCGACAGAATTTTCAGTTCTTTTTAGTTATAAAAAGAACAGTCTTCTCGATATCTATCCACAATAAAAGAAGGGATTCCTCCTCGGAGCCTGTCCTCGAGAATTCGGGGAATCGGAATGACAAAGGGGTGACCAGATTGAAAATTGCTCATTGTTCTGTACAATCGCCCCAGAATGGAAGACAAAGCTAAAAAAGTCATCGCAGAATTTGAAGAAATCGAGCATCAGCTCGCAGACCCTTCTGTGTATTCAGATCAAAAAAAATTCATCGGATTGTCACAAAAACGAAAACATCTCGAAGGAAAAGCTGAACTTGCACAGGCGTTTGTTACCTTTGCAAAGCAGAAAAAGGACGCTGAAGATATGATCAAAACTGAAAGTGATACTGAGCTCATTGAAATGGCAAAAGCCGAACTAGAGGAAGCCAAGAAGATGTTGCCAGAACTGGAAGAGAAACTCAAAGTTGCCCTTATCCCCCGAGATCCAAAGGACGATGCGAGTGCTATTGTGGAAATTCGTCCCGGAGCAGGAGGAGATGAATCTGCCCTCTTTGCGGAAGAATTATCACGGATGGTGTTGCGATTCTCAGAAGAACAAGGATTCAAATCTGAAATCATGAGTGAGACGATAAATGACGGTGGTGGATTAAAAGAAATGATTTTTCGAGTGGAAGGATTTGGAGCCTATGGGAAGTTGAAATTTGAAGGAGGTGTCCATCGTGTACAACGAATCCCTGTTACCGAATCACAAGGACGAGTCCATACTTCCGCCGTATCAATCGTAGTGATGCCAGAAGTTGAAGAGTCAGAAATTGAAATTAAAGACAGTGATGTTCGAGTCGATGTATTTCGTTCATCTGGTGCCGGAGGACAAAGTGTAAATACGACCGATTCTGCTGTGCGTTTAACACACGAACCAACAGGACTTATCGTAACCTGCCAAGATGAGAAGTCTCAATTAAAGAATAAACACAAAGCATTCGGTGTTCTGCGAGCGCGACTCGCCGCACTTGAGGAAGAAAAGAAGATGAAAGAACTCGGGGAAAAACGTTTGGTGCAAATCGGATCCGGAGATCGAAGTGATAAAATCCGAACCTACAACTTCCCTCAAGATCGAGTAACGGATCACAGAATCGGACAGAATTTCTCAAACCTGCCATCAATCATGGAGGGGAATATTGAGAAAATTGTGGAAGCATTGGCACTCGAAGAACAGAAAAGTTTCTTGGAATAAGAAGCAGGTGACAAAACCCGAACTTTTCGTACAATCCCCCCCGCAATGAGGAAATCTGAATTTTTAGTTCCCTTTGGAAGAATCATCAACGATGGAGTGATGACCTTCTTAGCCCTTGTCTTCGCTTATTTTCTGCGAATGCGTTGGTTTGGAATTTTGGGACTGAGTGCTCCAACAACACTTTTCCCATTGGAAATGTTTTACGTTTTTGCGTTTAAAATTTCACTCGCACTCGTTGTTATTTTCGCACTCAATGGACGATACAAATTCAGTAGAGACGAAAAAATATGGGATGAAATCACGCGTGTATTCTGGTCCTTCTCTTCTGGAATGGCACTATTACTCGTAGCCTTCTTCTTTGTGAAATTCACCTTTTTCTCTCGATTCATCTTTGGAGTATCATGGCTCGTGGGCTTAGTGCTCATACTTTCAGGAAGATTTGCCTTGCGATGGATACGAAATGAATTCCATGAAATGGGATACGGACGCGTTCGTATTCTTGTCCTCGGGACAGGAACTATTTCTGCTCAAGCCATTGCCTTTCTCAAGAAATCTCCTCAATTTGAAATTGTGGGAATTTTGAGTGAGACGAGAAAACGAGATAAGAAATTCGAAGGACGAAAAATTATCGGAACCTTTGATGATTTCGAAACAATCCTTGAGAAGGTAAAACCGGATGAAGTCCTTGTGACAAGCGAAAACTCAACGGAAAAGGTAACCGCGAAACTTGTAAGACTCGCCCATATTGCGCATATAAAATTCCGATTCTTGCCCGATGAATTGGGGCTTGATTTGGCGGCCGTGGAAATGTCGACCTTAGGAACGTTCCCACTCGTGACATTGAAAAACACAAAACTCGATGATTGGGGATTTGTATTTAAATCAAGCGTAGACTTTGTTACGGCCATTATCGCCGGAACACTTCTCAGTCCCCTCTTTGGAGCCGTTGCACTGAAAGTCTGGATGGAAGATAAGAAAGCACCGATTCTGTACAAATCAAAACGGGTCGGGAAAAATGGGAAATCATTCAACTGTTTGAAGTTCCGAACCATGGTTGTTGATGCCGACGAGAAGAAGAAAAAGCTCTTGAAGAAAAACCAAAGAAAAGGAGGCGTCCTCTTTAAAATGGATGATGATCCACGCGTCACAAAGCTTGGAAAGGTTTTGAGAAAATGGTCTCTCGATGAACTTCCTCAAATTTGGAATGTCATACGTGGCGATATGAGCCTGATTGGACCTCGTCCACATCTTCCTGAAGAGGTGAAGAAATATGCGAAAGACGATCTTCGCGTCCTTTCTATTCGTCCAGGAATCACAGGGTTCGCACAAATAAATGGTCGTTCAAGCCTGAGTTTCAAAGAAGAAATGAACTACGAACTGTTCTATTTGAAGAATTGGAGCTTCAAACTCGACATCATTATTTTCCTCAAAAGTTTGTGGGTGGTTCTCCGTCGGAAAAACGTATCGTAAGGAAACAGGAAACTTTTTGACAAACGTCTTTCAGAAGGTCAGAATTCAATGGACTTTTCGTTTATCTCAAACCAAAACAAATGAAAAAACTGCTGTTCATATTCTTGGCGTCAATCATCTTCATTCCTTCAAGTCACGCTTTTCGTGATGTAACAAAAGGAAGTACATTCGACACAGAAGTACAAAGCTTACTTGATAAAGGGGTCCTCAAAAACGGAACCTTTCTTCGTCCAAACTTTTCCATCCCTATCGGAATGTTCTGGGAGATGGTATTGCGAGATACAGGATTCGATCCTGTCTCAGCCACATTTGGAACACCATTACCTCCAAATATCGAACCAAACGATCCTTTGGCACAATTTTTGCGAGAAGCCATTCGACGAGGATTTATTAGTGCTGATGAACCATTTGAAACAAATGACACCATTGAACGTATTGATGCTATTCGCATCTTAGTGCAAACAAAAGGATTATTAACTCCTCGAGCGAACTCAAGGCTCTTTTTGAGTAAGGTAAAAGGAGCTCCTCCAGGACAACCGAATCTCACCTATGTAGAAGCCGCATACGCTTCGAATATATTAGAAGCGACTGATATCAATCCTTTGAAGCCAAATGCGCTTCTTACACGAAGAGATTTGATTGGATGGCTCTATAATTACAGTGTTCGAGGAGAAAAGAAGTCAACAATTAACCCTGGATCTTCAAGAACCCGACGAACACAATCACGAACACAATCTCGAACACCGAATAAAAGAACACAAACCCGCGAAAGAACCTATTCACGACCAACGTCGAAAAAACGAACCATCGAAGTTCAGACAATAACGACTCCTACAAGAACAAAATCTTCTGGAGGAGGTCTTCGTATTCCAAATGGTATCGTCCTCGAGAACATTTTCCGAAAGTTGAGCACTCAGTATCGATTCCCTGAGCAATTAACGGAAGCAAAACAATCTGAAATGATTGATGCTGCTATTGGAGCAATGGTAAAAAAGCTGGGAGACAAATATACAACCTACATTGAACCAGCGAAAACAAAAATATTCAAAGAAGGACTCGAAGGACAATTCGAAGGAATTGGAGCATACGTAGAAATGGTGAATGAGAATTTTATGATTACGGCTCCGATCACTGGATCTCCCGCAGAAAAGGCTGGTGTTATGGCAGGAGACATTATTACAGGCGTAGATGGAGTAAATATTGAAGGCGAGTCTATTACCGAAATAATCGATCGAATTAAAGGACCGGCTGGAACCACTGTTGTGCTTACGATTCTCCGTGATAAAAATACTCAAAAAATCACAGTGACCCGTGGGAAAATAACCGTTCCATCGATCACTCTTAAGTGGAGTAAATCTGTTCCTATTATAGGAGTGCACAAATTCACAAGTACAACTGGAAAAGATTTCCAAAAGATATTAACGGAAGAAGTGCTCCCCAAGAAGCCTCGTGGAATCATCTTTGATCTGAGAAACAATCCTGGAGGATTCCTCACTTCTGCTGTAGAAATGGGAGAGTTCTTATTGGATAAAGGAAACTTGGTCTTCTCTGTTGAATACAGAGGGAACACTGATGAATATCGATCTTCTCGTCGAGGAGAACTCTACGGCTTTGAGAACATTGTCGTATTGCAGAACAAGGGAAGTGCCTCTGCTTCGGAGATCTTCACGGGAATGGTGCGCGACTATGACATTGCGAAGATCGTCGGAACGACATCTCACGGAAAAGGAACCGTGCAACAAGTTGACCGACAAGCAAATGGAGGAACGTTAAAACTCACGGTCGCCAAATGGCTGACACCAAAAGGAATATGGATTCAAGAAGGCGATGTTGAAACACACGGAGTTCCTGCTGATGTTGAAGTAACCGATCCAACTATGGAAGAGAAAATGGAGAAGGTTGATCGACAACTCGACACCGCGGTGAATGAAGTTTTGAATCACTAGAATCAAATCTCAAACCCGGGTTCTCAGAACTCGGGTTTTTTATTGTTGATAACTTTTTTATTCATGAACAAAAAATTTGACCAATCTTTTTCGTTCCCATAGAATTTCAGAGAATATCTTTAAATAAAAATAAAATGCTTGTGAGCTTCATTTTGGGAATTGCGAGTTTACTCAATAGTAGCTCTGGCATGTCCTTTCATGAGGCGGAAATTTTGATTCCTGCAGGTACTTCCCAGCTTTCTGCGGAAATGGATTTCAATGCGGTGACGCTTTTTTCAAGGAACGGAGAAGCGCTTCCCACCTTATCCTTTCAAAACACCGAAGGAACTTTCCTGCCTTGGGAATTTGCTGATGGAAATAATGATGTGATGGAAATCGTTCATCGCGAAAAAGATCAGCCATTCCTTATTCGTTCACCGGAAGCTATTCGAGTTGTCGCTCATTTTTATAATACAGAGCGGAAGGGCGAAGATTTATTAGCAACCGCAGGAACAAGTGATGGAACCTCGGGTAGTGATCTTATTGGGTTTGAGCCCTTTGATGACGACACCTTCGATGATCCCGAAACCGGTCTCGCACCGTATGTTGCGCAACCAAAATACATTTCCAGAGCCCAATGGGGCGCTGATGAAAGTCTGCGAATCTATGAACCAAAAAACGGTAAATTCCAAAAGTGGTTTAAAACTGAGGAAGATTTAATTCAGCCACAGTTCCGTCCACAGATCGTGGAAACAAAGAATGGAAAAGGCGAGCCCTACTTCTGGCCATTATCGCAGAACAAGAAGATTAATAAGTTCGTTATCCACCACACAGGAGAGTATGTGAACCACACACGCGACCCGATGGAGATTATGCGATCTATTTACGCTTTTCACACGGTTACGCGTGGATGGGGTGATATTGGATATAACTACGTAATCGATTGGGAAGGAAATATTTACGAAGGACGAGCTGGTGGCGCTGACATTGTTGGGGCTCACACCGCCTATCATAATATTGGAGCTGTGGGGATTTCTCTTATGGGAAATTTTGAACACGAGGAACCGACACCTCGGCAACTGCAGGTCTTGAAGTTACTCCTTGCTGATCACGCAAAGCGGTTTAACGTAGATCTCGATGAAAAGAGTTATCACCTCGGAACACTTTCTTACAACATCTCTGGACACAAAGATGTCGCTCGTCGTGGTCATGCAACAGCTTGTCCTGGGAGAAACCTCGTAAAACACTTTGATGCTATCCGACAGCAATCTGCCTATTTAACGGAGATTCTCTATCGTCAAAAGAAAGCCGATTCGCGAATGGCACGAGATTTTCTTGCGCTCAGTAAAGATGCCCCTGATATTTTGAAACAATCCACTCGCTTCAAACGTCCAGAGAAAAAACCATTGATTAAATTTTCTAAACTGATGAAAAAGAAAGTCATTCAGAGGAATGATCGGAAGACTTTTAGCATTGCGTTTACCAATGGAACAAAGGACGTCTGGATGCCAAAGTCGTCTATCACTGTCTCAAACGTTCCAGAAGGAATGGTGATAACCGATCTTCGACTCATGAAAAAAGCAAAGCCTGGTGAAGATGGGTTGTTCCGAGGAAGAATTATTGTTGAAAAAACGGCCAATGGAATTTATGACATCGATCTCGTTCCTCTATTTCTGAGAGACAAAATTTTTCACGGAGAAGAGCTCCCAACGTTTAAAATATCGGTACAAGTTTCTGGAGACAAAAAACAAGTGGCTTCCGCAAACAAGGTGCACACAAAACCAAAAAAAGAAACACCGAATTATCTGAAGAAACTCTCTGCAAGCATGTTTCATCAATCCGCTCCAAAGCAAGATGACACCGCTCATGTAAAGGTGAAACTCGCCTTCTTTAAAGAGAACTATGCCAATATTGTGGGAACTACACCTGTTGAGATTCGAGAGAAAAATATGATTCTCGCAACGGTTCCTGCGGAAAAACAAATCAAGATTATTCCTCAATTTGAAAGGGAGAAAAACCAACGATATCTTGAAGTGCAAAGTGAAGGAAAAACATGGAAGGTCTCTGAAGTGAGTTTGGAAACCGAAGGCGTTTTGGAAGTACGAAACTATAACCGAGGGCTCAGTAAAAAGAACGCATACAACACGTTCCGTCGACAAATAAATGGGCACATGGCGGGTACGAGACTCCTTCTCGTGAACGAGCTCCCTATTGAAGAATATCTCTGGGGATTAGCGGAAGAGCCGACCCAAGAGCCGGATGAGAAGAAACACGCCATTCACGTGTTGGCACGAAGTTATGCCCATGTGTATTCAGGGGTGCGACGAAAGTTTAAAACTGATCTCTACGACCTTGAGGATGATCCAAAGAGTTCACAGTTCTATCTCGGATACGATTGGGAGAAGTATCACGTAGAGCAAGTCGGTCTGATCAAACATACTGAGGGACAAGTGCTCACCTACAACGGGCAACCCGTCATCGGTCCGTACTTCACTCAGAGCGGAGGTCAAAGCTCTGACAAATGGAGTCACGCCTATCCATGGACGTATTCTCGACCGCTCCCCTTCGATGAAGGACTTGAGCAACGTGGTCATGGTGTAGGATTATCAGGGAACTCTGCACGAGAACTCGCCAAACAAGGACTCAATTACAATGCGATCATTGGATACTTCTTCAAAGATATTAAAGTCGAGAAGGTGTATTAAGAAAACAATTGACAATGGGAGTGAAAAAAATACACTCTCGCCCGTATTAGCTTCTCAAAATGACAAATAAAGGTGGTGATTCCAAACAACACGGCGGACATGAAATAAATGAACGTCGACGTAAATCTACGTTGGGAAAACGTGCAAACAAAGCGAAAGCACGGGCAACACGTGAGGCGAATCGTGCAAAAGGATTGAACTGTTAATTCTTTCTCGTTGGACAATGAATCGGTCAGTGTTTTTTGAGTTGCTGTAACGCTTCTTTCATTTTTGAAGTGAGCTTCTTTGGCATTTCATACTCAATGCGAACGATGTGATCTCCCACTCGTCCATTTGATTGAATCCCCTTTCCTTTGATTCGCAAGAGTTGCATGTCTTTCGTATTCTCGGGCACTTTGAGTTCTACTTTTCCCCAGAACGTTTCGACTTTGAATTTCCCTCCGAGCAATGCATCGAAGACTGAAATCTTGAGTGAAGAATAGAGCTCGAGCCCGTGCCGTTCGAATTTTGAAGAAGTGCCCACGCGAACATAGACATATAAATCTCCCGATGGACCGCCTCGTCGTCCTGCCTCACCTTTCCCTGACATTCTCAACGTTGTTCCGCTTTCAGACCCAGAAGGAATAGCTACTTCGATTTTAGTTTTCTTGGAAACACGTCCTTCTCCTTTGCAGTGTGAACAGGTTTTTTCAAAACTATGCCCTTCTCCTCCACATCCAGGACACGCTGTTTGCTGTGCAATCGCTCCAAACGGTGTTTGCATACGCTGTGTTACTCGTCCGGTTCCTCCACATTGGTCACATTTCTTTTTTCCTTCTCCTCCTTTCGCAGAACAATCGGAACACGGTTGAGCATGAGATGAGTGGAATACTTTTTTCGTTCCTTCTACCGATTCCGCGAAAGAAATATCAAGTTCTACTTCCAAGTCTCCTCCTCGAGTGCTTTTCTTTCCAGATCGTCCTCCCCCATTATTTCCAAAGAAGCTGGAAAAAACATCTTCCATTCCTCCGAAGTCCGCTGATGAGAATCCACCATTTCCAAATCCAGAGAATCCTCCGCCTCCACCACCAAATTGTGGGCCAGCAGAACCAAATTGATCGTACTGCGAACGCTTCGAATCATCCGACAATGTCTCATAGGCCTCATTTACCTTTTTAAACTTCGCCTCCTCCCCGCCTTTGTCGGGATGGTGTTCCTGTGCCTTTTTTCGGTACGCTTTCTTTATATCGGCTTTGGTGGCTTTTTTGTCGACCCCAAGCACTTTGTAAAAATCATCTGCCATCGGACGGATTTTATTTTCATTAGCAGAAAAGTCAATTGAGTGCTAACTCTCCATTGACAAAACGGCTTCTATCAGCCATAATTGACGTCCTGTTCTTTCATATTTTTCTCTTCCACACCTACGGGGGTGTTTGGCTTTGACAGAGAG
>CAZOER010000020.1:0-17878 GCA_964578905.1 uncultured Candidatus Peribacteria bacterium
TGTTCTTACTCGAAACCACTCGGTATTACGAGGTGGACAAGCTGGTGGATATGGCGACGGTGAATGGAAGGAAAGTTATTGAGATGGTGAAATAGGTGCTACCTACGCACCGTTGAAATAATTTCTTAATATATCATCTGGATGGACGTACACAATGTATGCATTTTTTCCAGGAGGCAACATTTGTAAATATTTAAAATTCTTATTGAAACTAATCAATTTATATTTTTTATTGTGTGCCAACATTGCAACTTTGCACGTATCTAAAGATATTATTTCATCTGATTCTATTTTTCTCTTTTCTGTTCTTTGTAGTTCTTTTGACTTTGCTTCATTTGCATAGATAAAAACATCTATTAATTTTCTAGGAAAACAATTAAAAATAAAAAATCTTCTCACAATTTTTATATTTAAATATTTTATTATATAGGTTTTTGCTATTGCTGTTCTAGTCTTTGCTTTTTCTAATGCTGTTCTATCTCGAGAATCTATTGTTATCCTTCGAAGGTATGTTAGTTGCTTATACCACCAAAAAGCCCCTAATTTAAATTTACAAGATTTTGGCATGAAGAATGTATACTTTCTGTCTTTTTTTCCTTTCATTCCATCTTCTAAAAAGGCCACTAATTGTCTGTGATATTTGTAATCATTCCTATCTAAATACACGATAATGCTTTCATCTATTAGATAGTTTTCAATCATGCTACTCTGTTATCGAACAACACTTATTTCTAGTACCAGTCCGTACTTTGTTTTTCTCTAGGAATTTTGCCAATCCTTCTTGTTGAATTTCTTTTTTGATTTCATTTTCTTCTTTTATGACATGATAAAAACCTTTTCCGAAAACAAGTATTTTCTTTAAGGGAGACATTTTTTTGGGAAAAAAAGAGTAAATCTAAAAGCAAGATTTATATTAGAATAACTTTTATTATTTCACAATGTTTTTTTCATCCTATTTCACACTTTCTTCACATTCACAAAAGACGAAGCCCACATGACTCCGCCCTTTTTCAACAAACATCAATTCTTATACAACTCCTCCTCCCAATCGTGCAGATTAAACGCGGTCTTCTGCGCTAGATTGTAAATCTCGATAAATCCCGCTGAGGCATTTTGATTAAACGCGCCGTTCTTGTTGAACGTAGCTAGATTATGATCGAAGAGTGAGTTCGGAGAATCGAGTGCGACCACCGTGATGTTCCCCTTGTAGAGTTTCACCTTCACCGTTCCGGTGACCTTCTTGTTGTGACTATTAGTGAACGCATGAATGTGATACATCACTGGATCGTACCACTTCGCCGCGTAAGTGAGATACGACCACTTCTGATCGATGAAGTGTTTGAGCTCGTTCTCCTCTCTGGTGGAAACCAGCATTTCGAGCTTCTGGTGCGCGGAGATGAGGATACTGGCCGCTGGGTTCTCATACACTCCTCTGACCTTGAGTCCGACAACCCTGTCTTCGATGAGCTGGAAGATTCCAACCCCATGCTTCCCACCGATGATGTTGAGCTCTTGAATCATGTCACTGAGCTTTTTCTTCTCGCCATTCAGTGCGATGGGTTTCCCCCCTGCAAACTCAATCTCGACAATCTCGTTGCTGTAGTTCGCCTTTTCGGGAAGCGTGCACCACTGGAGAATCTTTTCCTCAATCGGGATTTCTGAAGGGTCCTCAATCTCCCCTCCTTCTCCTGTGTTTCCCCACATATTCTCATCGTAGGAATACGGAAGGGCTTTCTTTTGCTTCACGGGAATGTTGTGCTTCTTCGCATATTCGATCTGCTCATCCCTTCCCATCGCCCACTCCCTGACCGGAGCGATTGTCTTCAACTTGGGATCAAGCGTGGTGATGTAGCCTTCGAATCTCACCTGATCGTTCCCCTTTCCGGTGCATCCATGAGCGATAACTTCACACCCATGTTTGTGTGCCATTTTGACAGCGACTTTGGAAATTGCCACCCTCCCGAGCGGACAACTGAGCGCATATCCGCCTTGATAATCGGCGTTCGCCATGATGGCTTCTGTCAAAAAGGTATCCGCGAATTCATCTTTCGCGTCATAAACGATGGCTTTCTTCGCCCCCAGCTTGAGAGCTTTTTCTTTAATGGCATCTAAGTCATCCGCCGTCTGCCCAATATCAACCGTGAGCGTGATGACGTCACACTCGTATTGCTCTTGGATCCATTTGAGAAGGATGCTCGTGTCGAGTCCTCCTGAATACAGCAGGAGACATTTATCGAAGGTGCCTTTGTGAGCTTCATGCGAAGCGACTTTCTGATACTGATTAGTTGTTTTCATAATGAAAAGTGTTTTAAGAAATTTTGAAATATATATGCTCATTTGCTTTGAAATCTTCGATTTCGCAAATTTCGCATGATGTCGAATGCACTCCTTCGGAGTTGGAAAAATAAAAATTTTCCTTAATAATTTTTTCAAAATTATTATCACATTCTCGTATAAAAACCCCCGTAGGAAATAAATTCGTACGGGTCAAAATTACATTTGATATATCAATTTAACCCGCTTTACGGGCGTCGGCGCAATTGAGATACCAAATAAACAAAGTTCATCGCTCTCACCGTAGGAGTTTTTGAAGTTTTGTCAAAATTCCTCTTTGCCTTTTATAAAAGTCTCGTGATACAATTTGGAGTGGTTTATTCTTTATCCCTTTGATTCATGGAATCTACACTCTTTCTCGCCAAGATACTTGGTGTTATGTTTGCCGTTATCGGGTTCGCTATGTTATTTAACACGAAGTACTATATGAAAGCCTTCGATTCTTTCTTTAAGAACGCAGGACTTACGTACCTCGCAGGATTCTTCATCCTTATGATGGGTCTCCTTCTTATTCTTGTTCATAATGTTTGGACGCAAGACTGGACGGTTGTTATTACTGTTATTGCTTGGCTCACATTCTTGAAAGGACTCTTTTTCTTGATCCTCCCAGAATGGATGGGGAAATTCAGTAAGACATTCATGACTACAAAGTACATGACATTTGGTGGTGTATTCGCTCTACTTTTGGGACTGTGTCTCATCTGCAAAGGGTTTGAACTCTGCCCACTCTTCTAATAAAAAAATCTGTTTTGACATAAATAAAGACGGGCCTCGGCTCGTCTTTTTTTTTGGAGAAAAAAAAGTCCAAAAAAACTTTGACCTCTTCTTAAAAATCGCAATCATGCGCCCGCTTTAAAAACAAAAACTAAATGTCTAAACTTTTCAAAATCGGTTTCGCACTTCTCTACATGTTCTCCCTTGTTATTTTGGTTGGACGAGCAGAACAAAGTACGATTCCTTTCCTCCTCAATAACTCTGTAGAAAGTGCAGAAGGGGTTGATTTAACAAACTGTAAGACCTATTTTGATGGGTGCAATAATTGCATGGTCGGTCCGGAGGGACAACTTGGGTGCACACGGATGTTTTGTCCAGAGGAAGTCAAAAGCCAACCAAGATGTCTTGAGTTCAAAGACGATAAAGAAAATTCTTAATTTACAATCATTATGAAAAAACTATTACTACTTTCGTTTCTTATTGGAGTGGCTGTTCTGACAACAGGATGCTCAAACGGTTCAGAAAAAGTCTGTGCTGATAACGCTGGAACATGGCTTCCCGAACACCGGGAATGTGAATACATCCCTCAAGATGTCTGTGAAGAAGCGGGAGGGAAATTCCAAGAATGTGGATCTGCATGCCGACACCAAGAAGCCAAGAATGGAGAAGTTATGGCCTGCACCATGCAATGCGTGCAAGTATGTGAATTCTCAGATCAATCAACCTCAGCCCTCATTGAAGAAGACACTGACAATCTCACGCTCAAAGTGGAATATCCAGTTACTGAAAGCAATCAGCTGAATAAACTCATAAAAGATTTTGTTCTTAAACGAGTGAATGTTTTCAAAGAAACAATCGGAGAAGACGTGATCTCTGAGAACTGGAAAAATGGGTTTTATATTTCTTTTGAAATCTTTGCCTACGATGAAAATATCCAAACCTACAAGTTCGACATCGTGGAATTCACTGGTGGTGCACACGACAATTTGTACTTCAAAACGTTCACGTACGACTTTGAAAATGATAAAGAAATCGGATTCCGAGATATGTTCCAAGAAGAACACAATCCTCTCGATACCATTGCTCCACTCGCCAAAGAACAATTAGTCGAAGCGGTGGGTGACAACTCAATGTTGGAAACCGGAACTGACAAAGACTTTGAAAACTACACACACTTTGCACCAACAGGAAGCGAACTGCTCCTCTTCTTTCCTCCATACCAAGTTGCACCATGGGCCGCTGGTCCACAAACCGTGAAACTCGCATGGGACGATATCAATGTGGTTCTCCAACTTCCGTTCTTCTTGGGCAATTAAACTTGCTTTTTTTGAAAGAATGACTACCTTCTGCTGGTAAATTGTTGGTATCGGAAAGGTTTTTCTTCAGTAAAGTCACGTACTCTGGCGAGAAGGTTATCGGTCGACATCAAGGTTTGCAAAAAGTATTCCTTATTTATCCTTCTCAAATGGACTCAAAAAAACTATTTGTTGGAAATCTATCATACGGTATGACTGAGGACTTGCTTCGTGAAACATTCGCGGCTGCAGGTACTGTTGAATCAGCTCAGATTATTACTGATAAATTTTCAGGCCGTTCAAAAGGTTTTGGATTCGTTGAAATGTCTTCTGATGAAGAAGCACAAAACGCAATCTCAATGTTGAACGAACAAGAAGTTGAGGGACGAGCTATGATTGTTAATATCGCTCGACCTAAAACTGAGCGACCTCCCCGACAATACTAATTGTCTGAGGTCTCTGACTTTATAAAAAGAGAAACAGGTGGAGTACGCCTGTTTTTTTTATTTGAAAGAAAAATTTGCAACCTGCGTCTTAATAAACGAGTGTACTTTTATTCTCTTATTTAAAAATCATGAAACTCACAAAAATCGTTTCCGTTTTAGCACTAAGCGCCATATTACTCAGTAGCACTTCTTTCGCCCAGTGGTGGAAAAGAGGCGGTGATAAACCAGAAGGACAGCAAATCGAACGACGAGGCGGCGAAGAAAAACGAGCCCAACGTGGTGACAAAGAAGGCCGTCGAGGAGAACAAGAGAGCGAAGAAGGCATGGAACAACGAAGAGAAAATCCCAATGCTATGTTTGGTCGTGAAGAGGAGAACAAACCTGATAATTGGGAAGAAATGAGCGCTGAAGAACGACAAGCCTTTATGAAAGAAAATCGTCCAGAACAAATGAAGGGACAAAAAGCGAACAAGGGTCAGCAAAAAAGTCTTGAAAAAAGAACTCGAAATTTTCTTCGAAAGGCAAAGAAAGCAAAGAATTACAAAAAGTTCAACAAACAACTGCGGAAGAAAAAAGAATTCAAAGACGGGGCTAAAATCAAAAACAAAGACGCGGTCGATTTCTTACAACAACGAGGAATCTTGGACGGATACGAAGATGGATCATTTGGTCCAGAGAATCCAATCAACCGAGCCGAGTCTTTAAAGGTTTTGCTTGAGTCTCTTGGGGAAGCTCCAGACGAAGACACTGAAAACGAGTTTGAAGACGTTCCAGAAGACGCATGGTTTGCGGGATACGTGAAGAAAGCGAAACGAAAAGGAATTGTGAAAGGATATGAAGATGGAACGTTTCAACCAGCACGAACTGTGAATCAAGTTGAACTTCTCAAGCTCGCCTTTGAGAGCTTTGGGATTGATCTTGCGAGTTACGATGTGACGAGTTTGCCAGAAGGAGCAGATGTAAATTCTTGGTACGCAGCATACCTTCAATACGCACTAGACAATGACCTTCTTGATGAGGAAGATGTTGCACCAGGAGAAGGAATGACGCGAGAGATGTTCTCTGAGGTTATGTATAGACTTATTCAACAACAGGAAGAGATCGAATAGATCGTATTCTGTGAAAATCAAAGAGAGCGTGCGACCCTGTGTCGGCGCTCTTTTTTATTCCAATTTGTTTGGATCCGGATTCAAAATTTCATAGAATCCGGATCCTGTTATAATCCCCGAAATGATCACACCAAAAGATTTCGATTACGCACTACTCGACTGTGGAAACGGTCGTCGTATTGAACGGTTCGGTACGCTCACAATAGATCGTCCCTGTATGCAGGCTGACTGGTCTCCGAAGACCAATCCAACCTCTGCCATAACATTTCAAAGAATAAACGGCACAGGGCAATGGAACGGCATTGAGGCACTTCCTCCTACTCACGAGATAGCGATCGGCAACATCCGCGCCGAACTTCGCTTTTCTGCCAATGGGCAGGTCGGGATTTTTCCAGAACAGTTCGACAACTGGCGATGGATTTCTGAGCAGGTAAACAACGACACCAAAAAGCCACTCAAGATTCTCAACACGTTTGCCTACACCGGACTCTCTTCTCTCTTCGCGAGCGCACCTCACGCGTCAGTTTGCCACGTCGATGGAGCCAAGTCCGCTATAAACTGGGCAAAGCGCAACGCCGAAATCTCGGGTCTCACCGACGCCAAGATACGGTGGATATGTGATGATATTCAGAAGTTCCTTGCGCGGGAGATCCGTCGCGGGAATAAATACGACGCGATTATTCTTGATCCTCCTGCGTTTGGACGGGGTGGGAAATCTCTGTGGAAAATCGAAAAGGATCTCGTCCCTCTTCTTCAGCAAGTTTCTCAGTTGCTCGTCGACCAACCGTTGTTTGTTATTCTTACCTGTCACGCACCAGAACATTTTTCTGCTTCTGATTTAGCGGACATGCTTGAGGCACTTCCTCAGTTCAGTGGGAAGAAGGCGGAACAGTTGTTTCTTGAGATTCCTTCAGACACAGGAAACCCGTTGCCTTTGAGTTTTGGGGCAAGGATTTGTTAGAGAATGCCTAGTACCACTCCTTCGGAAGTTTTAGCTTCGTGTTTTTCTTGATGACCAATCTTCCACCATAGGCATTCGATATCAGTCGGAATTTCTCCTTGTTCAGTTGATACACAATCTCTTCAATAGTAGCGGGATTATAACCTAGTATCTTTGGCAGATTCGCTCCGTCAGTTTTCAAATAAGGACTAATCGCTTCCAAAGAACGCCCCTCCATAAAAGTTTCACTATGCGTTTTTGTTTCCAGTGGTTTTTCAACAAAAGATGAATCTGGTGTGAGAATCTCTCGTGGATTCCATCCTTGTGAAATATTAGAAAGTTTATCTATGTACAGCGTGTCTCCGATAATGTGCGCAATTTTGTCGTTTCCTAATGAAACCCCGACATGTGTCATACCGCTTCCACTCGAAAGTCTTAGTACCGTTCCTTTTTTGAGATTCACATGTTTCTCTTCGTCATATTTTTCATTTTTCACATGTTCTAAATCATACACCTGAAGACCTTCCGCCGCACTTGAGGGACTAGACCAAAGTCCTGCCCGTTCAGCTGCATCTTTTCCAAAGATCATATCAAACGTTTCTTGCACTAAGGAAAGACAATAATACGATCCGTGATTTTTATTCCGTACCAAGAGGTATGTTTCAGGAAGTGGACTATCTCCGAGTTGGTAACTTCCATAATCGAGATTAAGAATCGTTCCTTCTGCGGCCTCTCGTATCACTTCTTCTCTCACGACGCTTTCCGCTCTTCCGGTAACTTCTGTCAGTTTTAGTTTTGTATAAATAGCTCTCATTGTCGCTGGAGCATGAGATCGGTCGGTTCCTATTTCATGATCGAGCCACTTTCCCAATTTGAGATTCAAATCCTGAGCATTGTTGAAGTAAAGCGTGTTCACCACTCTTCCATCAATAGAATGTTGAATTCCCTTTTCCATTTTTTGGATGGTGATAACGTGCCCATCGAGATTTAGGATGGCATTTTTATCATCTTCAATGCTGTAAGAAACAGCTTCTGGTTCAACAACTTCCTCTTCTTCAATCACTGGAACACTTCCCGTTGGAATAAGCTCGAGTTCTTTATATATTTTGTTGACCTGTTTTCGTAGATTCGGACGCCCTGATCCAAACGCACTCGTAAAAGGCGCTGAGAGCTTTTTCGCAAGATCATCAAGATCCGTAAACGCTAACGTTTTCACATCCGCTCCGGCTCCCGCTTGATATCGAATTCCTCCATTTCGAACTCGATAAATTTGGAACCATTTATCTCCAATGAGAAGCGTCGCTTTTGCATTGTCTTTATCTATCTTTAGTTTCGGATCTACTTGCTGAGCCAGTGTTTCCAAAGCTATCTGCGTATCTTCTTGAATTACTTCTGGAGCATCATCATTTGCATTGTCTTTATCTATCTTTAGTTTCGGATCTACTTGCTGAGCCAGTGTTTCCAAAGCTATCTGCGTATCTTCTTGAATTACTTCTGGAGCATCATCAAGTGAATCTGTGAGATGTGGTGTAGAAATTCCCATTTTTTCAATATAAATCCTGATATTGTAGCACAAATAAGCGCTTCTTACAAGCACCTGAGCGACATTTAGAGAGAATTCATCAACACATCCCTACTTCTTTTTCAAAAGAGAATACACCGCTTCAAATCCTCCCGTTCCATATTGAAGCATCCGACTCGCTCGGGACACAAGCGTCACGCTACACCCGACTTTCTTCGCGACTTCCCTTTGTGGAAGATCCGTTTCCAGAAGCATTTGAACTATTTCCCATCGTTCAATGAGAGCTTCGATTTCCTGTGGTGTAAAAATATCCTCAAAAAATGCCTGCGCTTTTTTTTCATCCTTCAGCAAGAGAAAGGCCTGGATGAGCTTGGTAACTTTTTTCTTTTGTACTTTCATAGGAGTATGGTAACACAAATATTACAATGTCGAGCGCTTATTTGAGATTGATAAGGACATCCCAAAACCCTGGGAACGATTTGGAAACAACCTCCGGATTCTGGATTCGCAGTCCTGGAATTTTCATCTGTGCCATCCCAAACGCCATCGCCATCCGATGATCATCGTATGTTTGGATGGTTGCTTCCTTCGGTTCCCCTCCGTGAATCACAATGGAATCTTCGGTGACTTCACTGAGTATCCCCATCTGCGCGAGTTCTGTGTGGAGAGCCGTGAGCCGATCACACTCCTTGAGCGGGAGAGTATGAAGTCCTGTGAGCGTTGTTGTTCCTTTACAAAAAGCTGCGAGCACTGCCAACGTCAACGCACTGTCTGGGAAGAGACGACAGTCCACAGTTCCTGGACTCTGCAACGAGCCTGACGGCGTGAAGAGGAGTCCTTCTGGTGTTTCCCCTATTTCCATTCCCATAGCCTGTAGAGCGGGGACGATGAGGGCATCAGGTTGTGATGAATTCAACGTAAGATGCGGAATGATGAATGATTTTTTTTGGAGCAAAGCAACTCCTGCCAGATACCCCACACTCGCCCAATCTGGTTCCACAAAATACGTTTCATGCGATGTGTAATGCCCCAAGAGCATGTATCCATCCATGGTTTCTGCCGACAGAACCCCAAAGTCCGCAAGAACTTTTTGTGTTAGGCTGATGTAAGAAACCGACGTTCGTTCGCCAGTGATGACTATTTTTTTTACCCCCAGAGCAACACCGCTCAAGAGAAGTGAACTGATGCCTTGGCTACTGTCTCCTCCCTTTATAATAATTTCTTCTGATAGTTTGTGCTGTCGGATGGTCAGAGGGAGTTTATCAGTGATGTCTGCCCCTGCGTTTTTGAGTGATTGAACGAGAGATGAAATGGGTCGTTCTCGCAATCGTTCTGATCCATCGAGGATTTTTTCGCCAGGAACGAGTCCAAGAAAACTCATAAGAAATCGCAATGGCGCGCCCCCATGTCCAACGTTGAAGTCTGTATTTTGAAGCGTGAACGCTTTCGGTGGTGTGATTTCAAAGACTGATGATTCCAACGATTTTATTTCGACGCCACATTGTTCGAGTGCCTGCAGGAGATGCCCAACATCGTCTCCATCGGGAACATTGTGCAGGATGGTCGGTTTCGTGCAGAGTGCCGCGCAGATGAGTGCGCGTTGAGCAATCGACTTAGATCCTGGGATGGGAATTATTGGGGCTGACATAAATTCAGGAAATTACTGATAATGGTTTTTCCGTGCGGTGTCCCGATTGATTCAGGATGAAACTGCACCCCGTAGAGTGGTTTTTCTTTGTGCTCAAATGCCATGATAATACCATCTTCCGTCTCCGCGGTAATCGTGAGTGCTTCTGGGAAATTGTCTTTGTCCACAATGAGTGAGTGATACCGCATTGCTTCGAACGGGTTCGGGAGGTCTTTGAAAAGTGGACTTAATCCCCTCTGGTGAATGGGTGAGGGTTGCCCATGTTTGGGTTCCGTACGGATGATTGTTCCTCCGTGTAAATGTCCCATGAGCTGATGCCCAAGGCACACCCCAAGCGTTGGTATTGATAATTTTTTAATAATATCTGTGCAAATCCCCACATCCTCTGGAGTCAGTGGCGTCCCCGGTCCGGGCGAGAGAATGATTCCGTCCGGATGCATCGTTTGAATTTCATCGAGCGTAATCTTGTTGTTGAGCTCAACAATAACCTCCACGTCCAGTTCTCGAACGTATTGCATCAAGTTGTAGGTGAACGAATCGTAGTTATCGATCATCAGGATTTTCATTGTTTTGAAGGAGGAAGAGACGCGAGAACTCTCCGGAGTGATTGTGATTTATTCTGAAGTTCTTTCCATTCATACTCTGGAACACTGTCTTTTACAATACCCGCCCCGACTTGTATTTTTGCTCGACCGTTCTGCAAGTGCACTCCTCGAATATTAATCGCCATCTGAAGATCACCGTTGGTAGCGATCATTCCCGTTGCGCCCCCATAGAATCCTCGGGAACTGTTTTCCAAAGATTGAATAAGATTAATCGCTCGTAATTTTGGAGCCCCGCTGAGTGTGCCCGCTGGGAAAATACTTTTCAAAAAATCAACAGCGTCGTACTGCGGATCTATCTCTGCTTCAATATCGCTGAGCAAATGCATCACATGCGCATACGCCTGAAGATATTTATGCTTCGTCACCTGAATCGTTTTGGGAATGGAAATGCGTCCCAGATCGTTGCGTCCCAAATCCACCAACATATCGTGTTCTGCGTTTTCTTTAGGATCAGAAAGAAGTTCTGCTTCTGTTTTTTTGTTCTCGGCTTCGGTTAATTTCCGACGACGGGTTCCCGCTATCGGCGAAACGAGTAAGTGTGATCCTACTTTTTTCCCAATAATTTCCGGACTCGCACAGGTATAGATTCCGTGCTGACCGTAATCGGCAAGTATCAGATGCGTGGTTGGTTCGAGTTGCTTCAAGGCACTGTACAAATCCAGTTCTCTCCCCGTTGGAATATCTTCTTCAAAGACATGCGACAACACCAGTTGGAACACTTCCCCCGCATAAATAGCATCACGCGCTGTTTTTACCGATTCGAGAAATGTCGGGTCAGGAGCATCCTTCCCTCCGGGTATTTGTGTATTGAGGGGAGAGGGCGAGATGGGAGTTATTGCGCGAAGAATTGCTTCGATATCTTCACATTGGTTTTTTGGATGCTGGAGAATCGTGATGAGATTTTGTACGTGATCAAAAACGCAAACCAATCCAAATTCATACAAAAGCGTTCGCGGAATATTTTCTTCGTGTTTGGGGCTGTATTTTGGAAAAAAATCAAAAACCGATTCAAAAGAAATCCCTCCCATGAGACCACCCGAAAAATACGGATTGTGACGAAAGGAGTGACATTTTGCGAGTGTCTCACGAAGACAATATCCAATATCATCCGACACTTCCACCTGTTGCACAGGCGCACACGCCACAAACGAAATACGATTGGTTTCATCTTGCACCGCTGATTCGAGCAAAATCGCAGGAGCCCCGTACGCCTTTCTCAACGATGCGAAAAGTGCGAGCGGAGTGAGCCCTGGATACGAAGAGAGTTGGAAAGCTTTCATCAGTGTGTAATTTTTTTCAAGAAAGCTTCGGTTTCATCCCATCCCAAACACGCATCCGTGAGTGATGCTCCGTGAACACACTGTGCGTCGTCGGAAGGAATATCTTGTTTTCCAAGATGGAGGAAACTCTCCATCATCAATCCTTTTACCGCCCCCTCCGGGTGCTCTTTTTTATACGCGAGCACACTCTCGGCAACGACTAATTGGCTGAGTGTATTTTTCTTTCCATTGCCGTTGATACTATTTTCATGACTGGCATCGACGATGATGGATGGGTTTTTAATTTTTTGTGTAGAAAGCAATTCCGTCGCGAGATCAAGAACATGGTTGTAATAATTCGGTCGTCCTCCCCCGCCTCGCAAGACAAGATGCGCATACGGATTCCCGGTCGTTCGAACGGCTTCTCCCAGATGCGGAAACGGACCGTTTTCCTCTTGCGCAACAAGTACACTTTGAATGGCTTTTGTCAGGTCACCACTGGTAGGATTTTTCATTCCCATCGGAAAATCTATCCCCGAAGCAACCATTCGTTTTCGTTGCAATTCTGATGACCGAGCCCCGATGCATCCATAACTATACAAATCACTCAAGTACGGAAGACAAAGATCGGTATACAAAACTTCATCTGCAATCGGCAGGTCTATTTCTTCTACAACGTGAAGCATCATTTTTCGGCAATACGCAATTCCAGCCGGAACATCCGGTTCTCCGAAAGGATCTGGATGCAACAATGCCCCTTTCCATCCAAACGTTGTTCTTGGCTTTTGTGTGTAAACTCGGAAAACAACTTTTACTTTGTCTTTCAACGATTCAGTCGCCTTTTTGAGTTTTTGAGCGTACTCAATCACCGCGTCTTCTGGCCACGCACTACACGGTCCGATAATCAGGAGGAGTCTCTTATCCTTTCCAGAACAAATATCCTGTATTTCCTGTCTATGCTGAGCAATGCGCTTTTCCGTTTCAGGAGAAAGTGGGTATTGTTCGAGCACATCAGAAGCCTTTGGAAGTGGGGAGACAGTCGTAAATGTCATGATATTTTTGTAAGAAGTGAGGTGAGTTTTGTTTCAGAGAAGTGACCATGTTGGTCTTCGATGGCGGACGCTGTGTCAAAAAAATGAGCATCAGGATACCGTTCGAGAAGCGCTTCAACATTGTCCTCCCCAATCCCTCCGGCAATCGCGTACGCTTGATTGGATGCTCGACAAAGTTGTACCGCTTCTTCTAGTAATGCGGTTTCCGCAGCCTTTCCTTTTCCCGGCAGAGGACCATCTAAAAGAATAATTTTTACGTGCCCAAGATACTGCATTACGACCTCAATGTCATGTTTCTTCTGCAAGGAAATCCCCTTTATAACCCGCTGTGATAGCTCCTGAATAAAGGCGAGCGACTCTTGTCCGTGAAGTTGCACGAAGTCGAGGTTGTATTTCGTTGCGAGAGATTTCACCTCTTCAAGTGATTGGTTCTGAAACACTCCGACGTATTGCGAATGTTTGGGAGAGGGTGTGAGTTGATTTAAAAATTCAGAAGTCACGCATCGCCGAGACGTCGGGACGAAGTTGAACCCGAGAAAAGCAACGTTTGAATCCACGCAAGCCTGCAACATTTCTGTAGTTCGAATTCCGCAGATTTTTGTTTTCATCGCATTATTTCTGTTAAAAAATCCTCGACTTCTGCGAGTTTCTTTTCCTTATTGTAGACGTCTACAACAGCCGATCCGATAACCGCAATGTCGGAAGATTCTAACGCTGAGAGAACGTGATCACGCGTACTAATCCCAAACCCGAGAGCAATCGGAATGTCGATATACTGACGCACCGTGTGCAGGTAATTTGAAAGATTTGGATTCAATTCTGTTCCCGATCCCGTGACCCCTTCTCGACTCACACAATACACAAATCCGGAAGCCACCTTCGCAATTTTCTTCAATCGTTCCCTCGGAGTAAGGGGCGAGATAATTTGAATCGCATGGAGGCCCTGACGCTTGCACGCCGATAAATAGTGCTCGTTTTGTTCTTCTTCCATCGGCATGTCCGGAACAATGAGTCCGTACACACCCAGCTCCCCGGCTCGTTTACAAAAGGCTTCCACTCCGTAGGAATGAACCACATTGAAGTACGTCATAAAAAGAAGCGGAACCTTCACTGTTTTTTGAAGACGTTCGGTAAGTTGGAATACATCTTCGGGAGTCGTTCCATTCTCAAGCGCAACTTGTTGCGCCCCCATTAAGGTGGGTCCATCGGCTACGGGATCGGAAAATGGGATTTGAATTTCGACAAAAGAAACTCCCACCCTGTCCATGATGTTCACCAGTTCCTCAGACGTTTGCATGTCCGGATACCCCGCCACGATATGGGTCATTAATTTATTCATATTGTTGAAGGTGGGAACGCAGATATTGATTGAAGTCATTATTGGCAAACTTCGGAGCGGTGATAAAAAGATCTTTATCCCCTCGTCCACTGACGTGCACGACTATTGATTTTTTGGAAGATAACGTTGGCGCCAATCGAATCGCTTCGGCGACCGCGTGGCAACTTTCCATTGCGGCGATAACTCCCTCTGTTCGAGCCAATAAATCATATGCTTCGAGAACTTTTTCATCCGTTGCATACGTCATCGCAATACGTCCCTCGTTTTGCAGATAAGAAATCTGTGGACCGACTCCGCTGTAATCGAGTCCCGCGGAAATGCTGTGTGTATTTTTTAATTGTCCATCTCCATCTTGCAGGAAATAGGTTTTCATCCCTTCCACAACCCCCACGGTTCCGGTTTGGAATCGAGCGGCATGATCACATTCCTTTTCATTTTCAGTAATTCCTTTCCCGCCTCCTTCCACTCCGATAAGCTGTACTCCAGGGTCGTCAAAGAAATCAAAGAATGATCCCATTGCATTTGATCCTCCTCCCACACAGGCAATAACGGCATCTGGAATTTTTCCCGTTAAATCTTCCATTTGATCTCGAATTTCTTCGCTGATTATTTTTTGAAAAAACGTATTCATCACCGGATAAGGATGTGGTCCGCAGACCGTTCCGAGAAGGTAATGTGTGTCATGAGGATTGCTCAGAAGGTCTCGCAGTCCAGCATTCACCGCATCTCGAAGACTTTGACCGCCTTCCTCAACGGGAACCACTTCTGCTCCCAATCGCTCCATCCAGAAGACGTTTGGTCGTTGACGTTCGTAGTCTTTTTTTCCCATATAAATACAACATTTCATTCCAAACTTGGCGCAGACCGTCGCCGTTGCCACACCATGCTGACCGGCTCCCGTCTCTGCAATAATTCGTGTTTTTCCCATGCGCTTGGCGAGAAGAATTTGTCCCAAACAATGATTCATCTTATGGGCACCAGTATGATTGAGCCCTTCGTTTTTAATGTAGATTTTCGCCCCTCCAAGTTGTTCTGTAAGATTTTGAGCAAAGAAAAGCGGTGTCGCACGTCCCCCGTATTGTTCATACAAATCTTTTAAATCCTGAAGAAAGCCTTCGTCTTCTTTGGCTTCGAAGAAAGCTTTCTGCAAATTTTGCATCACGGGCATCAGCATCTCAGGCACGTAGCACCCCCCGAAGTCACCGAAGCATCCACTTTTGTTTAACACCGTTTGTTGATAATCTGTCTTGCTCATATTGTTTGAAGAGAAGAAATAAATTCCCGAACCGCTTCATCTTTTTGTTCCATAAGCACTGTTCCAATAAGAACTGCATCTGCCAATGAGCTGACGTTTTTCACATCTGCAGTCGTACAAATACCAGACTCTGCCACACGAAGAATCCCCTTTGGAATAAGAGGAAGAAGTTTTTCAAATCGTTCAAACTCGATAGGCAGACCTTCCTTTTGGAAGTTTCGACTGTTCACTCCAATAATTTTCGCACCGGCTTGGACCGCGGTCATAAGCGCCACTTCATTCTGAATTTCTACCAAAGGTTCCATCCCGAGGTCTCGACCATATTCGATGAGTTCTGTGAGATTCGCTCCTGTTTTTTCGATCACCTCCATCATGAGCAAATAACTCGCTGCACCCGCGTATCTGGCTTGAGCAATTTGGTTTTTTGTAAAAATAAAATCCTTCCGTATCACCGGAATTGATACCGCTTCCGATACCATTTGAAGATCTTCACAATTTCCTCCAAAAAATGCTTCATCCGTCAGGCAAGACAGCACCGTTGCTCCGGATTGTTCATACAATTTCGCCCGCTCCGCCGGATTTACTGAACGGATATGCCCTTTTGAAGGCGATGCCTGTTTCACTTCTGAAATAATATGAATTTGAGCCTTTTCCGAGAGCGCTCTTGTCAAAGAATTCCGATTGGGACGCAAGTCTCGTTCCATGAAATTCGGAAGCATCGCGACTTCTTTGAGTTTGTGTTCAAGAATGGTGTCTAAAATGGTCATTTTTGAAATGAAGAAAAGAAGTCTTTCGCAACACGATAATTAATTTCAAGAAATGCTTCTTGGGCAGGCGTGGCTGTTCCCTCTATGAGGGAGGTGAAGGTGTGAACATTTTCATCGAGATTTTCTCCCCCTCGAATGAGCGCGAAGTCTGTTACTCGCTCAATTCCAAAATTTTCTGGAACAAATGTCCCTTCTTCGATATTCCTATCAATAACTTTGAAATAATGCGTCTCTCCTCCAATAGAAACTTCATCCAAACCAAAAACGGTATCGTGGACGAGAAGTGCATTCTTTCCGAGTTGAGCACAAACCTCTGCCAATTTTCGTGCTGTAGGAATATCTTTGACCCCGATAAGTTGGGCCGTAAGCGAACTCATGGGATTGAGGAGGGGTCCTACGAGATTAAAAATTGTTGGATGAGATAAGGATTGCCTCACCGGAGCCAACAGTCCGAGGACTGGATGAAAGGCTGGGGCAAACAGAAATGCGATATTATTTCTGCGAAGTTCTACTTGTGTTTGTGCAGGCGCTTTGCAAATAGGAAACGACGATCGCTCAATGATATCGAAACTTCCACATCGCCCAGAACTGGCCTTATTCCCATGCTTGGCAATGGAGAACTCTTTTGCGAGTTTCACTGCGAGCGCGGTAGAAAGATTCATTCGTTGTTTTCCTGTCCCCCCGGTTCCACACACATCAAATAAAGCCGTCCCTTCTGGCGTCGGAACGACCACCTTCTGTGACTCGAGAAACCGCACTATCTGCACAATATCAGACACTGATTCCCCTTTGAGGGAGAGCTTCTTAAGCATTTCTCCTATGCGTTTTTGGGTTGTCTGAATGGTCTCGATATCTTTTACAAGTTGCATTGCATGTCTTTGTAACTTTGTACTCACACAGTAATACATAGGTACGAGGAAAAAGTCAAAAGATTTTCTCATTAAAAGACATACGGATTCAACGAAAAAGCCCTCAATACCTCTTGCTTAAATTCTGAATTTGATGTATACTATCCTAACAATTTGATCTTCGGGTTAGATTGTTAAAGTGTTTCGCTCTTTACCAGTTTCCGTTCGTTTAGTTCCCAGTTCTGAGTCTGTAATGTCTCAGGCCTATCGGAAGAAGAATTCTTCCCCCTTGTCACTTTGGGAAATGTTTAAGATTGCTTTCGTGACTTAAAGCATCTGAAGGTATGGCTCCTCTCCTCGGAGAAGAGAAAGGAAGTACCGCTCAATAAAAGCTTCCCATCTGAGATTGTCTCGAAAAGATGTAAAAATGTGTGCTCTGGATGTTCAATCGATGAGAATAATTTCATCATTCCAAGAAGCGCCAATGAAAGACTTTGTGAGAATTTATAGTCCTTCATTTGTTGGATCCGCCAGTCCAATCGCAAAAAAATTTGGCTATTACTTTTTCCTTCGGGAGGTTGTAATGGAAAGAACTGACTAATGGTAAACATAGTTTTGAACTTCTAGCACTTTCAAATAAAAACAAAAAAATGGTCCCCTCGAGTTGTGTCGTGGGGGTGTTTTTTTATGTGGCTGGGGCGGAGGGATTCTACCCCCTGAGAAACACTGGCTTCAAGCCCGGCAG
>CAZOER010000021.1:0-16608 GCA_964578905.1 uncultured Candidatus Peribacteria bacterium
CGAAAGTGCGATTTAGCTTTTTCAAAAGCTGGATTGCTCTTTCACTAAATTTTCTACCTATGAGAAAGTCGAATCAACGAAAAAATGTTGCAAGTAGTATTGCCAACCAAGGAAAACAAACCGGGCGAACGCGAAGCGGTAGGAGAAAACAACCCACGAAAAAACAGAAAAAGGAAACACAGGCAGCGGCCACGCGAACTGCTAATTTCAGCAATGTCCAAACAAGGGGACAATTTCTGTCCAGTGGGAGAGGTGGAAGAATGTTTTACTAATCCAGTAAATCTATAAAAGTGAGGGACTGCACAATGCATATCTCACTTTTTTTTCTATATAGAAGCTCATGAGCGAGATTTGGCTGCCTTGGCTGGTGCTGAAGCGAGCGAATTCCTCTTTGGAGGGGGGCACGTGGGGGGAGGCGAAGCCGCCAGCCCGCGAACTAAAAATCCGCATTCTTCGGCGTCCGCGCAAACGGAATCACGTCTCTGATGTTTCCCATTCCTGAGATGTACTGAATCAGTCGTTCAAAGCCGAGCCCGTATCCAGCATGTTTCACACCACCGTATTTTCTGAGTTCTCGATACCAATCATAATCTTCTGGTTTGAGCCCCATCTCCTTAATTCGTGTATCAAGAATCTCGAGTCGCTCTTCTCGTTGCGCTCCTCCGATGATTTCTCCAACCCCTGGAACCAGTAAGTCCATCGCGGCTACCGTTTTTTCATCTTCGTTGAGTCGCATGTAGAATGCCTTAATGTCTTTTGGATAATCAATCACGAAGACTGGTTTTCCGAGCTTCTTGCAAATGTGCTGCTCGTGTTCACTCTGCAAATCAATCCCCCATTTCACTGGGAATTCAAATTTCTCTCCTGATTTTTCCAAGAGTTCCACTGCATCGGTGTAAGTCATTCGTTCAAACTTTGAATCAACAATGTTTTTCAAACGATCCAAAATTCCTTCATCGATAAACTTATTGAAGAATTCCATCTCCTCTGGAAGCTCCTTCAAAACATACTTGATGACGTATTTCATCATCGCCTCGGCGTTGTCCATGTTGTCATTGATGTCGGCAAATGCAATCTCGGGCTCCATCATCCAGAACTCTGACGCGTGCCGAGAGGTATTTGAGTTCTCTGCTCGGAACGTTGGTCCGAAAGTATAAATCTTTTGAAAGGCGAGTGCGTAGGCTTCTCCCTGAAGTTGTCCACTCACGGTCAATCCCGCTGGTTTGCTAAAGAAGTCCTTGGAGAAGTCCACTTCTCCGTCTTTTGTCTTTGGAGGATTCTTCAAGTCCAATGTCGTCACCTGAAACATTTCCCCCGCTCCTTCGCAATCACTCGTGGAGATAATTGGAGTGTGCACATACACAAATCCTTGTTCTTGGAAGAACGAATGAATCGCGTGAGAAAGTACTGATCGAAGTCGAAATACGGCTTGGAAAGTATTCGTCCGTGGTCGCAAATGTGCGATTGTTCTGAGATATTCGAGTGAGTGTCGTTTCTTTTGCAAAGGAAAATCCACATCCGAATCTGCTTCCAGTGAAACACTCGTCGCTTTGATTTCAAATGCCTGTCCGCCACCTTGGGATTCTACTAATTTTCCTTCGATATTGATCGCTGCTCCGATCGGGAACTTCGCAATCTCGTCGAAGTTGGAAAGTTCTTTTTCAAACACCACCTGCACCCCTTGGAAAAACGTTCCGTCATTGAGTTGGATGAATCCAAATGCATTGGAAGACCGCACCGTTCTGATCCATCCAGATATCTGGATATCGGAATCGAGGTGCATTTTTGTTTCTCGATATAATGCCTTAACGGTGATTTTTTCTGCCATGAGGGTGGTTTTTTATTCTTATGAATTGTGCTCAAAGACGCAGGAAAGTCAATAATCTTGACCTTTTACACTTTTTTATTAGAGTGCAAAAAAATAATATTTAAAGATATGGAAAACGACGCAAACGGAGACAGTCAGTGGGGACTCCTTATGAATGAGATCAAAGAGCATCCTGAAAATTTTGCAGGAAAACTAGAAACCATAGACATCCCTGAAGCTGTGGAGGGCGTTGTAGGTGAAAGTTGAAATTATACAGAAAAGTGTTATTAATAAACAAACGCTAAAAAGAAATAACGAATGCTGGATTCTCGCTTTAATATTAGTATTGCTGAAAAAGAAGGAGCCCTTCCCCCGCTTTCTTTAGCTGAGGAAGAAATCGAAAATCTGGAACCTGAAGAAAAAACATCATGGCTTCGAGTCATGCGTAAAGAATTTTCTGATTGGTGGAATGATGTCGAAGAAGAGTCCTTAATCCCGGAAAATACTGTCCACCTTGGGGATTCTGTCGGAGCTTTTAAAGAACTTCTTGCGCTACTTGATATAAAACAAGGCGCTACAAGCCAGGGGAAAATTGGAGAGGCTCCAAAAAATGGGACTGTCGATGATCGTCTATCTATTACTGAATCTAGTTTCGATGTTCCTGCCGATCTTTCTGATGAAAAAATTAAAGAGTTTTTTAAGATCCTTGAGAGTGTTCAGCAAATCTCAAATTCAAAAAATCAGGAAGCTGTCGTAATAGTCCATGGTGTTAAAAAAAGGCTTTCTGCGGTTTTTACAGAATTACACGATGTAGACAACTCTCTCGTGAAAACAAAAGAGCTTATTGCCGAGGAAATTATCCCTCGAGGAAGAGATGTCGATCTTACAAAATTAGAAGGATACGATTCAGATACCGGTCGTGTTGATATGTCTGAAACAATCGATCCAGAAACCAAAAAAAGAACCATTACCGTTCCGCTTTTTAAAGAAAAGATAACAAAAGAAATAATTAAAGGCGTTTTTAGAGATAAAAAGCTCGTTGATTCTGATAGTCTCGAAGAAGAAGCGCAAAATATTATTTTCACGCTCTTTCCAAAAGAAATGGAATCTTATTTTACTGATGATTTTGTTCTTGCCTGCGTAAATGCCTTTCGGAATCACGAAATAACCATTCCGAGTTTTGATAAATTTAAGGAAGAACGACGAGAACGGGTTATGAAAAAATTGTTTATAATCCTTGAAAACAATCTCAGCCAAAACGATCTTAAAAATGGAGAGTGGAAGGATTTTCTCGATAAAGTTGAGGGATATATTCAGGAAGGAATCATCCTCTCTACGGACAAACTTTTCTTTAAAAAACATTTACAGAAACAAGCGAAAACATGTGGATTAGTTATAGAAAACCTTTCATAAAAAATTTATGAAACAAAAATTTGAGTAATTACAAAAGGATGATAAAGTTTGGGGAAACTATGTTGAAAAAGCGGAAAGGCTTATTACACGTCCTTGGTGAAAAGGAAAAGGCGGAGGTATTTTGGACCTTTGCTGATAAAAAAAACTCTGATGGGGAGCATGAATTTGAGTACCAAAAAAATATGCTCTTCTGGATGATGCAATCGTTTAAATTTTCTCGAAGAGATCTAAAGCGGATCGAAACCGTGGTCGAGTTTTTGGGAGAACGATACCGAGATAAAAATGGGAAATTCGATCTTCGCGGAAGTGCTCTCAACTTTGTATCTGGGAATAAGGAACCCATGGTGAATCACCCCATTGGTGTGGCTATCATTGCGTTAGCGATTCTAGACGAAGGAAGACGAAACAAGCGTGTTTCTTCTCGAAATAAGTCTGAACTCAAAGCTTTGCGAAGGAAAAAACGAGCCATTGTTTTCTCTGGAATGCTCCATGATTTTTGTGAAGACAAGAAGGGCGGAGAACATTGTATTCGAGAAATTTTAAGTGAAATAAAACTTCCAAGAAAAGAGGTGGAGCTGATTATTGATACTGGAAAAGTTCTTACTCGGCGAAGGACAAACCCAACTCGTGAATCATCTGAAGATTATATCCTCCGTATTTCACATTGTGGAAATCCAATTGCGCCGTTTCTCAAGGGGGTCGACATAATCCATAATGCACTTTCTCCGCATAAAGATACGCAGAAAGCAAAATACAAATCCTGTTATATTGAATTTGTTCTACGCCGATTTCCTTTTGTAGGATTTGTACTCCCAGACTGGACTCGCGAAAAAATCTATGCAGAAAACGAGTATCTCCGAGCAGTCGTTGAACGATTTACGAATGGAGAGCCATTACCTCACAAGAAAACTTCTCGCAAAGGCTGAAATCTTCCCCGCTCCCATAAACAATAATATGTCTCCCTCGTGGAGATTTTTTTGAAATTCGAGTGCCTCTTCTTTTGTTTGTACGAAACTGAAAGAAGACTCTGCGGTGATGAAATTCTCAACACCGAACTTCTTATCTTCTTCACTATCACGCGCTTCGTAGATCGGAAAGAGTGCCGTGTAGTCTGCCAATCGAAGGGCTTCTACAAATTCAGGAAAGAATGTTTTCGTTCGAGAAAATTGATGCGGTTCATAGATGAGACCAATCTTTGCCTCTGGATATTTCTCTCGAAGCCCTGATAACGTGGCTCTGATTTCTGTAGGATGATGACCGTAATCATCGTAGATATGGATCCCTTCAATGGTCGTTAAATGTTCTTGCCGACGCCCAGCTCCTGTGAATTTGCCGAGTCCTTTTTTGAAAGGCTCCAGCTTTAATTCTAATTTGTGCGCCAACGCCAATGCCAATGTCGCGTTGTCGTAATTATGCTGTCCTTTGATTTTGAGGATCTGCTCCCAACTGTTGGGGCTTTGTGAGGGAATCGATAATTTCTCTCCTTTGAATTTCTCCAAAGCTCGCTCCGCCCCCTCGTCTCCTCGGTGGTAGATGACCAGTTTCGCGTCGGCAACAAAGTCTTGAAATGCTTTGAAATAGCTCTCTTCTGTCGGATAACTATCGGGATGATCCCATTCGACGTTTGTGAGAACGACAATTTGAGGTTTGAGATATTGGAAATTGTTTCGGTATTCACAGGCCTCGCACACCATCCAATCGTTTGTTCCGAGATGGAAGTTTGAACCGTTGAACTCAGACAATGTTGAACCTACGAAAAATGTCGGATCAAATTGTGCCCCTTTCATTCCCGCCGCAATCATCCCACAGGTGGTTGTTTTCCCATGGGTTCCGGTCACCGCAATGGTGTGAAACTCTGATGAGAGTTCTCCCAAGAACTTAAAATAGGACATCTCTCTCAGTCCTTTCTCTTTGGAAAAAACTCTCTCTGGATTGTTCTCGTCAACGGCCTCCGTGTAGACCACAAGATCACAATCTTCTGGAACATTTTCTGCTTTTTGTGGGATAGAGACGGTGATCCCCGCTTTTTCTAGCGCTGGAAAAATCTCACTTTCCGTGATATCTGACCCTGAAATAATATCTCCTCTTTCTTTACAAAACTGAGCTACACCCGAAATTCCTATTCCACCGATTCCGACGAAATGGATTTTCATCGAACGTTTTGGTTGTAAGAAACTCCTTTCAATTGTTTGGCTGGCCAGGCTCTGTATTCCGATTTGAAATGACTGTTTTTCACTTCTCCATTGTTTTCAATTCGTCGAATCCACTCTGCTTTGAACCCGTCATGTGCTTCTCCGATCTCTTGTATTTCCCCGAACGGCAAGTCCTCTGATTCGTAGACAATGGCTGCTGGAGCTTCTTTGTAGTCAGAAATATAAGGACCAGAAAGAGAAACCTTTCGTCCGTCATCAGTTCCATAAAACACGAAGAATAAATTATCTCCTTCTGTGAATGTCTGAATCAACATCGCGCCGGGCGTGTCGTTTCGGAAACTCATATCAAGTGCTCCGATGTAAATCGCTGCATCCAGTCCATACGGTTTGTAGTACGGCACGGCGTAGGAATGGTTTCGTCGCTGACGAATCGCGAGTCCTCCCGATAGCGCTGCTCTGAATGCTGTTGTCGATACTTGGCAGACACCTCCTCCAAGTTCCTTTTCTGTTTTATTCCCTTTTATCACGAGCTCTCTCACGAATCCATCTTCTTCTTCCACAGATTCGAGAATGTTGTTAAATGAAAAGATTCCTCCTCGCGGAACAATCACTCCGTTGAATTTTTGGGCTCCTGCGATGATGTTTTGTCGTCTAGATTCTGATGATCCAGTGAAGTTCGATTCTCCCACCGCAATAATTTCTTGGATTCCTTTTTCCGATAAATCTGGGTGTACGACTACGTCAGAGAAGATTTTTTCTGCGGGTACGTGCACAAATCGCAAGTCCGTCTGCAGTGCTTCATTCATCAATGCAATCAATCGATCGAGTTCTATTTCGAACCCATCACGAGGCGTTCCGTCGAATACAATCTCTTTATCTTCCATGAGAATCTCCACCGATCGCTTCTCTTTTTTATCGCGAATAATCGATGTTGATTTCAAGAACTCTTCGAGTTTTTGTGGAGAAATCGTGGTGTAAAAATCTGTTTCGATTACGAAAAGTCCGTCTTCCACGGGAAGATTGTCCCCCATGTCTACGGGAATTCTATCCTCTCCTATGATGAGAAAGTGTTGTGCACTTTGTTGTAAGAGCTCTGGCTGTGCCTCGAAATTGAGCGTCAACATTCGGTCCTCAAAAATAAGATTCAACTCTTCCCCCTGACCGGCAAACGCGGTTGAAAAAAGACAGAGTCCGAGGAGAAATATGAGCTTTCGCATCACTTGGGAATCTAGAGAAAATAGGGAAAATGGCAACTTATTCGGCAGGGATTTCTTCCTCTTCTGTCGCATCTTCTTCCGTTTCTGGAGCAATGGCTTCTTCGTCGGTTTCAATCACCTCTTCTTCCGATAAAATCGCTGTCATTTCGTCAGTCCCCACTAAATCGAGTGCCCGAGAGAGAACCGTGTCGGTTCCGTTCTCGAAGTCTTCATCTGAAATCTCAATAACTTCATCTGGATCGATCCCAACTTCGTGAATTGATTTCCCGTCCGGCGTCAGCCATTCGGCAATCGTTACTTTCAAACTTGAACCGTTAGAAAGTGGAATCACATTTTGCACGGATCCTTTTCCAAACGTCTTCTTTCCAAGAAGGAGTCCTCGTCCGTGGTCTTGTACCGCTCCTGCAAAAATTTCAGAAGCTGAGGCACTTCCTTCATTCACAAGAACAATCAATGGCATCTCAAGGAACGTACCATTCCGTCCACTCATGATGTCTCCAGAGTCTCCAAACTTCCGTCCTTTGGTCCGAACAATGATTGCTTCATCGAGGAATTCTGAAGCAATTTGCACACATGCATCGAGCAATCCTCCTCCGTTATTTCGGAGATCAAGAACAATCCCTCGTGGATTTTGAAGTAAAATTTCTGCGGTAATCCCTTGAAACTCGCTCACGATATCCGTTCCAAATTGCGCCAAGCTCACCACTGCAACGTCATCATTCATTTCCCATTCGAGCGTTTTTACAACGATGTTGTCTCTCACAATAGTAATTTCAAGTGGGTTCGTTTCTTCTTCTCGGATGATTGAGAGAACGACCTTCTCCCCTTTCGGTCCACGAATCTTCATAACCGCTTCATCGATAGAAATATCGTGCGTTGGTTCGTCGTCAATTTTGAAAATAACATCTCCTGATTTGAGTCCTGCCATTTGCGCAGGCGACCCTTTGAGAGGCGTTACGATAAGCAGTTGTTTATTCCGAATCGCAATCTCGGCTCCGATACCTTCAAATTCTCCTGCAATATTTTCTTCAAATTTCTTGGTTTCCTCTGGTGTCATAAACACCGTGTAAGGATCTCCGAGCGAACGAATCATTCCTTTAATCGCTCCATAAACTTGGTCTTCTACCGCGAGTTTTTCTTTGTACAAATAGTTCTCTTCCATCCCGTTCCACGTTTCCCAGAACAAAGAGAGATCAATATCTTTTGGTTTCGTGTTCTTTTTAACCTTCAGTTTTGGCTCTTCAACAACGACAGGATCGGTGTCTGGAATTGCAATTTCAACGCTTACAGCCGGTTCATAGTCTGCGTTCTTCTGGCTCAAGCTCCATCCAAGGAGGAATCCCAAAATCGGAAGAATGAGGAAAAGAATCAATCGAATGTTTCTTTCGTAATAAGGCATATTTAAAAAGTCAGTAGAAAATCAGACTTACTGCGTGAGATGGTACAAATCTTTCACAATTTTGCAATTGACAGCTGCTTTGTTTCTGGTCGCGGAGTTATTTAATTAATCGGTAGAAGCCGACCAAAAGTGCGAAGGTAATCATGAAAACTGCGTTTAAATTGTGCGGTAAGTTCAGTTTTGCGCGACCCAAAGCGCTCATCTTGTTTTAACAAATGAAGATATTTCGTGACGTTTTGTGGACGAATTGTCTGCAAGTGTGCGGTGACTTTGTCTGCGTAATCTGGGGAAAGAAGGGTCAATGCGGTTCGCAAGATATTGTAATCCACCTCATTCCAGGAGATTTCAAAAGTTCTTTTTCGTTCCCATGAGTGGGCTATCCCCGCTCGTGGTGACATCGTCAGGTCATACCCTAATCGCCATAAACGAAGCGAGTATTCCAAATCTTCTCGTCCCCATTTCATAAGTCCTGAGTCGAATCCTCCCGTGCTTTCAAACATTGCACGACGAATTCCGAAGCACGCTCCGGGGATTGCGGGCACTTGTTGCACTTCTGTTTTACTCGTTGGAGCAACCCATGTTGGTTCGAGAAGAAGGTCTTTAATCGTATAAATATACGCCACTCGATTCGCTTCTTCTAGGTATGGGATTTTAAGTGTTGCGGCTCCGACTTTTTCGTTTTCCAGTTGCAGTGCGAGTTCCGACAACCAACTCTCTTCTGTTGGAATCATGTGAGAATCAAGAAAAACAAACAAATCTCCGTCTGCATTTTTCGCCCCTTCGTTCCGTGCTTTTGCCGCTCCCACAGAGGTTGGAAGGGAAACCAGTTTCACATTGGGAACACCGTTTTTTAAGAAATCACACGAATTGTCCGTACATCCATCCGCAACCACCACGATCTCAAAATCAGGGTAGGTCGTATTCTCAAGCACTCCGAAGACAGTTTTTTTCAACCAGTCGCCTTCGTTGTGTGAGGGGATGATGACAGAGAATTTTTGGACCATTAAATTTAATTATACCATGTTTTAATGGTTCTTGCAAGGGGGTCATTAAGACTTTCTATCTTTTTGTTTGTATCGCCCTCTGTACCATAAATTCAACTGTCTTATTCATATTGATAGCTTCTATCTTTGTTTGTGGATATTTTTCTGGAAAAACTCTGAAAATCTCATCTGCAAAGGCTTGTCCAACGCTTGGAACCTTGTCAAAATCAAGAACAACAACTTTAAATTTTTCTAGGTTCGTAAGGAGTCTTCGTGCTTGTGATCGAGAGACATGAATCGTTCCGTAAGTATACAATTTCACATAGATCTCTGTTTTATCAAAAGCCATTTCTTCTGGGTCTGATTGATATTGTTTAAAAATATCACTCATATGTTTTTCTGACTGGAGATTTATTTGAAAATATACATGTGTTCCTTTTTTTGAAGGTTTTATTTCCTCCAAGAAAACGTCTTGTAAAAGGTTGTCTATAGTGAGTCGATAATTATAACTTTCGAGGTAAAAAATATCTGCAACCTTGGACGTGAAAAAAATACCTTCTCCTGAATGTGCCTTGGGGGCCGTTGTTGTTTTTCCTTTTAATAACTCATGAACTGCTTCTAATTCATTTTTTAATTTTTTCTTTGTTAAAACACTCCTAAAAACTCCTATTCCAAAGTCTCGAACATGGAACACAAGATTATTACCTTTAACGATCTCCAATTCTATATTTGGAGCTTTTGAGTGTTCAATCGCATTGTTGAGCATTTCAGAAAATGCATAATCAAAAATACTTCGAACATTGTCTGTTAAAAAAGAAAGCATTGGTGTTTTCCTTTCAATAGATTTAAGTACTTCAAATTCTTCTAGATCTTTATTTTTCAACTTTTTTGTAATTCGATCTCCAAATGTTTTTGCATTTTCAGGAAGTAGGTAAAAAGACTTTAGTGTGGAACCAAATTTTATAAGTCTCTTTTCATTAACTAATTCCTTTAAAAAACGAGAAGCGTATTGCCGAGAAATATGATATTTATCAACAATGTCCCGTGAACGGATTTCTTTTTTTTCTCGAGCGAGTTGAATAATTTTTTCTTTAAGTTCCATCTTTTATTTAATTGTCGCCTCTATTGTAAACAAAGTTTCTTCCATTGTCAACTCGATTGTAAACAAAAAAATTAGAATTGTCTGATTAATTGTAAACAAAAACAAAGGGGGCCATCGCTGAGCCCCCTAATTTTATCAATGATGATGTCCGCCACAAGAAGGACCCGTACATGAATTATGATGTCCCGTACTTATCAGTTTTGGGAAAAAGGATTCCCCCATTTTTCCGCTTCCATACAACGCAAACATCGTCGCCACCGAGATCATTCCAACGATAACAATTTCCATGAGAATGTTTTTCCAGTGATTCTTGTCTTTCGTTTTTTCGAGACAAATAGCAATGATGGCGAAGAGTTGAAGCACTGCCACCGACCAACCGATAATTTCAAAACCTTCTGGTGATGTCATAAACGGCGGATTGATAAACCGCGTGACCAACCACATGAGGATAAATCCTCCGTTGATCGCGACTCCGGCTTGAAGAAAAAGTTCTCCTGATTTCTTCTTTGTGAAGAACTGCCATCCCCACCAAACTTGAATCAGTCCCATGAGTCCAAAGAAGGCGACATGAGGCAGTACGTGTCCGTGAGAAACAGTTTTATAAAAAAGATGGGCAAGCCCGGAGAGAATAGCTCCCCAAGCCCCCAGTCGATGTAAAATGATGTTTGTTTTTTTCATGATTTTTTTTGAAGTGAATAAATATGAGTCTTCTCTCTCAACATCGCAAAGAAAAGCGGAATCACGACGAGTGTCATGACAATGGAAGTAATAAGTCCTCCCACTACAACAACCGCCAATGGCTTCTGAAGCTCTGCCCCAACTCCTCGTGAGAGAAGCATCGGAAGAAGCCCGAGAACGGAAGTAAACGCCGTCATCATGACCGGACGCAACCGCTTGGTCGCCCCCTCTATCACAGCAGATTGAAGCACATTGTGTGTCAGACGAACGCCTGATTTAAGTTTTTCTTTGAGTGTGTTCTCCAGATAGAGGACAATCACGACTCCCGTTTCTACGGCATTCCCGAAGAGGGCAATGAACCCAACCCACACCGCTACCGAGAAATTAAACTGCGCTAAAAACAGCGCTATAATTCCTCCAATAAGACTGAGTGGAATCGCGAGCATCACAATGGAAACGAGTCCCATATCTTTGTACGTGAGGAAGAGAATCAAGAAGATGAGCACAACAACCGTTGGTACCACCCATGAGAGTTTCTTCTTCGCTCGGATTTGATTCTTGTATTGCCCATCAAACTCGACCGAATAACCGGCAGGAAGGATGAGATTGGTATCAAGATGCTTTCGAGCTTCCTTGATAAAGGAGCCCAAATCCCGTCCCGTGACATTCATCTGCACGGCTCCTCGGAGTTTGGCGTTCTCACTGTGGAGCACCGCTGGTCCGTTGATAATGGAGATGTCAGCCACACTTGAGAGTGGAACCCTTTGTCCGTTCTTTCCTCTCAGCGGAAGGGCTTTTATTTCTGGGATATCTTCCCGGAAGGTTCTTTGAAATCGCACATCGATATCGTATTTCTCTCGACCTTCAATCGTTCGTCCGATAACTTTTCCACCCGTTCCAATTTCAACAAGGTCCAGAGCATCTGATTTCGCAATTCCGTACATCGCTAATTTTTCTTCATCGAGATCGATGTTGAGATATTTCAAACCCGATGTTCGCAAAGCTACGACCCCCGTAGCACCGGGGACAGACAGCATGAGATTCTCTACTTCCAGAGCCAGTTCTTCGAGTTTCTCGTCATCATCTCCGAAGATTTTGATCCCGACTTCTGACCGGATTCCTGTCGATACCATATCGATTCGTCCGATGATCGGCTGAGTAAATCCGTTCCACAGATTTGGAAAGTTTACCTTGCGGTTCATCTCTGCCATGAGTTTGTCCTTCGTCATTCCCTTTCGCCATTCCGATTTCGGCTTGAGGGTGATGAAGGTTTCGATCATTGCCAAAGGCGCTGGATCTGTAGCAGTATCCGACCGTCCGGCTTTCCCAACCACTTGCGCGACTTCTGGGAACTCGGAGAATATTTTGTTAGTTTCGATAAGTAACTCCTGTGCCTTTCGTTCTGACACATCAGGAACCGTCATCGGCATGTACATGATCGCGCCCTCGTTGAGCGGTGGCATGAATTCCGATCCGATAAAACTTCCCACAATTCCTGTTGCGACAAGGAGTGTTCCTACAATCGAGAAAACGATTTTTCTGTTCGCAAGTGCTTTTCTCAAAATCGGTTCGTAAATATTTTGTAATCGACGAACGATTGGAATGTGTTTGTCTTCGCGCAAATCACCTTTCAAAAAATACAAACACCCCAGTGGTACAAAGAGTAACGATGCCAAAAGCGCCCCTGCCATCGCAAAGATATTTGTGAACGCCAGTGGGTGAAAGAGTTTTCCTTCCATTCCCTCAAGCGCAAAGATCGGCACAAACGAGAAACAAATAATGATAATCGCAAACACGATCGGTGCGCCCACTTCTTGAGTGGAGGCGAGAACAATTTTGAAACGATCGGCGAAGGCTTGACGACCACGATGTCCTGCTTGCAAAAGGCGTTGGTACGCATTCTCGGTAACGACAATCGCACTATCCACCATCGTTCCGATGGCAATCGCGATTCCCCCGAGACTCATGATATTGGATGGAATCTTGAATATCCACATGAGAAGAAACGTGGTCAGCACTCCCGAAGTCAAAGCAAGCGCCGTGATAATGGTTGCTCGTCGGTGCATGAGGAAGAACCACAACACACCGGCTGTAATAATCAGCATCTGAATCAAAACATTTCGGAATGTTCTGATTGAGTTTTTGATAAGGTCTGTTCGATCGTAAAAAGGTTTAATCGTGACACCGTCTGGAAGTGTTTTTTCCAGTGGAACAATCTTTTCTTTTACCTGATTAATGACCTGCAGTGGGTTCTCCCCGTACCGCATGACGATGATTCCTCCGACCTTTTCCTCCTCACTATCAGCGAGGATTCCTCGTCGGAATTTTCCAGACAGACGAACCGTTCCTACGTCAGAAAGCGTGAGCGGGGTTCCCCCATCTCGTTTCCCAAGCACCACGTGTTCGATCTCTTCTGGAGATTCAAAGAATCCAATTCCCTGAATCGCAATTTCTCGTTCCCCGTATTCGAGAACATTTCCCGAAACATTGTTATTGGCCATTTTTATCATGCCAATCACTTGGGAAATTTTGAGACCGTATTGGTCTAACTTCAAAGGATCGAGAACAATTTGATACGACTTCAAGTACCCTCCCATCGAAGCGACTTCCGCCACTCCTGAGATACTCTGCAATTCATACCGAACGATGAAGTCCTGCAATGATCGCAGTTCTGTGAGAGAGTGCGTGTCTGATTCCAAGGTGTACATAAATATATGTCCGACCCCCGTCGCATCGGGTCCCAACATCGGCATCACGCCCATGGGGAGTTGGTTGCGGAGAACGCTTAATCGTTCTGCCACCCGATCCCGAGCGAAATAAATATCCGTGCTGTCTTCGAAGATCACTGTCACCATCGACACGCCGAGCATGGAACTACTCCGCACGGTTTTCACATCTGGCAGTCCTTGCATTCCGACGGTCAGAGGATAGGTAATTTGATCTTCAATGTTCCTGGGCGTTTGCCCTGACCACTGGGTCATGACGATCACTTGGTTTTCCGATAAATCTGGAATCGCATCTACGGGCGTCTTCCAGAGTGCCAAGAGTCCCGCTCCTGTGAGAAGCAGGAAGATGAGCCCTGTGAGGAATCTGTTTTCTAACGCCGACCTGATAAATGTATTAATCATGGTCAGTCGGGGTTAGTGGTGTACTCGTTCGGAAGAGCGAGACCGAAGGATTGGTAACGAGATTACTTTCCAAAGAAAGGTTTCCCTCCACATCACTCCATTCCCCGTCCTCAGCAAGCACTGAAATTTCAAGCGAACGCGGTTGCGCTTCCTCATCCAAGACCCATAGGAAGTATTGGCTTCCTCGACGCTTTAAACTCGTTGTCGGAACAGAAAACGCTGGATGGTCACTGTCGGTAACGCGAACAAAAACGCTCGCATTGTGAGAGAGCTGTTGGTCTGTTTCGAGTACCGCATGCGCTGTCGCTGTTCGCGACGAGGAGTCGAGCGAATCACTTTTTCGAGTGACAGTCGCTCTAAATGTTTCCTGTCCCCGGTAAGGCAATGAAACTTCGATAACATCTCCAACGTGAACATTGGGGATGAGTTCTTCTGGGAGTCCAAACTGGACTTCATGCGCTGTCTCTTTTCCAAGTACCGTGTCGACATTTACGATTTCAAAGAGTGCCATCGACGGCATCACCATGTGTCCGACTTCAATGAACCGTTGTGAGATGGTTCCCGCGAATGGGGATACAATTTGAACGTGACCGCTTTGTGTTAAAACCGCTTGGTAGGCGGCTTGCGCAACATCAAGTCGGTTCTGAGCATTGTCGACACTGGTTTGTGCTTGCGACTGAGAGAGGTCGAGATTTTGCTCTGCTTGCGAAAGCGAAACGGAAAGTTGTTCTGCACTGAGAATCGTATCGTCCAACTTCTCTCGAGCTGAGAGAATGTTTCGTTGGTCGGCTTGAATAGTCGCAATGGATGATTCAATTTCGGTTTGCGTGTGTGATCGGGAAACGGTCGCGGTTCGATACAAACGTTCTGCCTCTGTGAGCAATTGTTCTACTTGATTCGCATAGTCGAGCAATTGGTCTTGATCCGCTTGTTCGGTTTCTACGTACGCATTAAACACGTTTTGTTTTTGCAATGCGTCGCTGAATTTTCCAACCACACTCGTGGCAGAGACCTGCTGACTTTGTTCCGTTCCAAAAAGAATCCGACGCAGATTTTGCATCGATTGCGTGGTCACGGTCTGGGTATGATCATACCGTTGGGTGAGTTGTGACCGCGTCTCGGATTTCTCGTCTACTTGTGTGTTGTCCAATATTGTTTGCGCTTGTTCTACTTTTTTTGCAGAGGTTTGCACCATTTCTACCGATACTTGCTGAGCATTGGTAAGAGCTTCCTGTGCACTAACCAGTTGGGCATACGCTTTTCTAATTTGAGCAGAACTCTGTCCTTCCACCCCTGGTGGAAAAAGGTAGGCAATAGTTTGTCCCTCGGTGACGATGTCTCCAACGTCTACCAAGATGTCTTTGGCGATCCCTTCTCGGCGAGGATGAATCATCGCAAAGTTATTGGAACGCACACGACCGATAAGTTTTTGTGTTGAAAAACTTTGTGAAAGTTGTGGGTGAGTGGTGTTGTATATTTTCTCCTTTTTTGCCAAAGGAGTTTTACTCGTTGTTTCTTTGCTCAAGAGAAAGTATCCCCCGAAAAAAACAGCAACAATTAAAACATACACGCCAATCTCGCCCCACGAAGGGTTTGATTTAAAAAATGATTTCATGGTATTGGTTAATGAAGATTAGTGGTCCATATCCATGTCCATATCTCCATGATCCATATTGAGGTGATCCTCAACGTCCATGTTCATACGGGCAGCGGCTTCCTTTTGCTCTTGGTATTCTTCGAGAGAAAGCCCGTGACCTTCAGCCATATCAGCCTCTGTCATAGGTTGTTCCCCACATCCAAGAAGAAGGAGTGAAGCTGCGAAAACGAAAACGAATGTAAATTTTTTCATAATAATAATTAAAATAAAGAATAGAAAAGCCGGTTGTTATTTACCACAACCACAGCTTGATTTTTTTGTTGTGCAGGTTGATTGTCCGCACTCTCCCGCAGATGTACATCCGCATGAAGGTTGTCCTGCTCCACCACAACTAGATCCTGAAGTGACAACCACTGGGGCTGAAGCTTCTGCGTTTGTTGGTGTGTTGTAGAGAAAGGCTCCTGCCATAAGAACGGCAGTAGTAATTCCGAAGGCGGTAATAGTTTTTGTCATAATAAAAATAAAGATAAGAAAAAGACTCGTCATAATAACGAGTGAAATAAGAGTGTTCACGATACTAATTCAAAAGGACAATGCCTTTTTGTGCTCGCAGTGGCGATGCGTAGAAAGCAATGTCGGGTGGATCAGGAACGCTTTCCCGATCTACTGTTTCGATTGGTTGAAATTCTAAAATCCCCCACACAACTGGTAAAACCGCTGGCGCGAAATCCTGCAGAACGATGTCTTTGTTTGTAGAAATAAAATCCTGACTCCAGAGATTCTCTGAATCAACACAAGCCGAACAATTCGACTCCATGTTTTTTTCCGTCACCACTTCCGTCTCATGACAAGGCATGTCCATCATCTCTGCTTGGGCAACCCCCATATTCCCCATCATTCCCATGACAGAGAAACACGCCAAGTAGGCGAGTTTTGCAGATATAATAGACAGGGTTGAGATTTTGCTCATTTGCAAAGGAGACTGTAAGGATATTTAGGAGAGCGTCAAAAAAGTTTTCCAAAATTTTGACAGATAATGAGAAATTTATAGTATCTCCCCGTTCTTACAACAAATTCGGGCGTGTAGCTCAGCTGGTTAGAGCGCTTCTCTGATAAGGAAGAGGTCCGAGG
>CAZOER010000022.1:0-14751 GCA_964578905.1 uncultured Candidatus Peribacteria bacterium
AAGAATGAATTTATCTGGATACAAGAGACGATCACCTGAACTAAAATATTCAATAATGCAAAAAAATATTTCCCTCAGGTTTTTTTTTAAGTACACTGTTCCCGATATGAAAATTCTATTGTTAGGGTCAGGAGCGTTAAAGATAGGAGAAGCGGGTGAATTTGATTATTCTGGTTCGCAGGCCATCAAGGCGTTCAAGAAGAACGGTCATGAGGTTGTTTTGATAAACCCGAATATTGCAACAATTCAAACCGATCCTCAGAATTTTACGACTGAAGATACGGGACCGGATAAGATTTATCTTCTCCCCGTTAAACCGACATTTGTGCAGAAGATCATTGAAAAAGAAAAACCAGATGCACTGGCATTGTCTTTCGGAGGACAGACGGCGCTTAATTGTGGGCTCGAACTTGAGAAGTCTGGGTTTTTGAAGAAACACAAAGTGAGAGTTCTTGGAACCCCTGTGTCAGTGATTGAAGCGACAGAGGATCGAGAAATCTTTAAACAGAAACTGAAAGAAATTATGATATTGACCCCTCGATCTATTGCAACGAAGAATCTCAAAGACGCCAAAGTGGCCTCTCAAAAAATCGGATTCCCTCTTATTATGCGAGCGGGATTTGCACTGGGAGGAAAGGGCTCTGGATTCTGTGATGATGAAAAGCAATTTGAAGAAATGGCAAAAGAGGCGTTTGCGTTCTCTCCTCAGGTGTTGGTGGAGGAAGATCTGCGTGGATGGAAGGAAGTGGAGTACGAAGTGGTGCGAGATGGTGATGACAACTGTATCACGGTGGTGAACATGGAGAACTTCGATCCGCTCGGAATTCATACTGGAGAATCGATCGTGATCTCCCCTTCTATGACCTTGGCAAACTCTGAATATCAAATGCTGAGAACTGTGTCTATTACAACGATTCGTCACTTAGGAATTGTCGGAGAATGTAATATTCAATTTGCTCTCAATCCAGAAGACGATAAGGACTATCGAGTTATTGAGGTGAATGCGCGACTGAGTAGAAGTTCAGCGTTAGCGTCAAAGGCGTCTGGATATCCACTCGCTGCGGTTGCAGCTGAGATCATCCTCGGGAAGACAATGCCTGAGATTCCAAATGCAATTACAAAGGTAACGACGAGTTTCTTTGAACCAGCGTTGGATTATATTGCGGTAAAGATTCCTCGATGGGATTTGCAGAAATTTAGAAAAGTATCGCATGAGATTTCTACGGAAATGAAATCCGTGGGAGAGGTTATGGCACTGGGACGAAACTTCCCAGAGTGTATTCAGAAAGCCGTGCGTATGTTGGCGGTGGGCTCTGAAGGAGTGCTCGACTCCCCTACTAAGTTTGAAAGCAAGGAAGAACTCGAAGAGCATATTCGAATTGCTTCTCCACGAAGACTTTTTGCTGTTTCTGAAGGCTTGTTCTCACAAACCTTCACACTCGAACAAATATGGGAAATGACCAAGATTGATCGATGGTTCCTCCAGCAATTGGAACGGATTACAGATTGTGCGAGAGAGATGGAAAAAGGAAAGCTCACAGAATCACTGCTCCGTGATGCGAAAGTCCTTGGGTTCTCTGATAATGAGATTGCTCGACATACAAAGAAAGACGCGAAGGATGTCCGAAAAGAACGAATCGCAAAAGGTATTCGTCCGATTACAAAGCAAATCGACACATTGGCCGCTGAATTCCCAGCACAAACAAACTACCTCTACACGACGTACTTAGGGAAGGAGGATGATGTGTAAGATATTCCTAAAGGTGTTCACTTAGGATTACCTCTGCAGATTGCTCTCCTTTTTTCTCAGGATACTCTTTTGTCGGAGCTGTTTGCACAATAGCCTCATCTGGCCCTGTTACCACAAGAACACTCACACGAGTGCCTGCCTTCATTACCTCTCCGGGAATTCTTCCTGTTGTAGCAAGTTCGTCTTTTAAAAGAGGAAATTCAAACCCCTCTTTAACTTCACCATTAACTTTAACTTCTGTCATAATTTAATAATTATTCCTCTTTCTTTTCTTCTTTTACTTCCTCAACAACCTCTTCTTTAGGTTCTTCAGTAACTTCTTCAGCTTTTGGCGCTTCAACAGGTGTTTCTTCTTTCTTTTCTTCTACCACCTCCTCAGTCTTTGCTTCTTCTTTTACCTCTTCCACTTTTTCTTCTACTTCTTGTTCGAATTCTTTGTGTTCGAGTTTAAGCTCTGTTTCTTTTAAACGGAGTGCCTTTCCAGACAATGATCGCAAGAAACCAAGTTTTGCTCGTCGAACCTTGTGCGCTCGAAGAACATCAATCTTTACAACGTTTGGAGAGTGAATTGGGTATGTTTTTTCAACACCAACTCCTTCTGCAATCTTTCGTACAGTAAAAGTGCTTTCAACACCGTGTCCTGGGTTTACCGCAATAACAGTTCCTTCAAAGACCTGAACTCGTTCTTTGTTTCCTTCCTTAATCTTTTGGTGGACCTTAACTAAATATCCTGCACGGAGGTCAGGAACAGAGGCCTTACAATATTTTTTCGTAAACTGGTGAAGTAATTGGCTCATAACAAATGAATAAAATCGCGCAGATTGTAGAGCTTCGCAATCTTTCGTCAATATTTTTTTTAAACAAAAGAAATCCTACGCGTTCACCAACACTTCAGTATCTTTCTTAAGTTTGTTTTTCAGTACAATATTTTCTTTTTCAGTGAAAACTGTTTGTACGAATTTGTCTTTCAATGTGATTCTATAAAGGAAATCCTCTCTCGTCATCACTCCATATTTCAGGTTCTTGTTTGGGAAAGCCGTATCGAGGTATTTCTGTAAAGCGCCTCGATCAACATTTCCTACAATAAAGAGATCAGTTTCTGATTCTTTATTCACAAATGCTCCTGTAAGGATGAGAATGTCGACGTCTCCCATCTTGCTGATTTTCTTCAAGACTTCTTGATTATCCTCGTTCGTCTTTCGGACAATAGAGGTTAATTCGTGGAGAATGGGGAAGTGTGGGTTAACACGGTAATATTTTTTTCGATTTCGTTCTGAAGATTTGAGCATTCCTATCTTTTCAAGGTTCTCAAGCTCTCGTCGGAGAGAGTTAATTTGTTCGTCTAACACTCGTGTGAGTTCTCTAATAAAAAATTCCTCATCTGGGTTGTTGAGAAATTGTTGGAAGAGTTTTACTCGTGCTCCGGAACCGAAGATTTTCTTGAGCATATTTTGTGCACAAAAAGAGTATGCATACAAAAAGTATTCGTTTCTAGGAAGAATGTCAAAACTTTTTTTACTAAAAACTCGTTAAGGGCTTTAATAAGCGAATAGTTTTGAAGAAAAAAATACTTCATGAGCTCTTTTTGTTTTCATTTTGAATACATTTTTTGTTCAATAAAAATATATTTTGACACCCAAAATAGTACAAAAAAATAAATACAAAAAAAGTCTCGGAGACCGAGACTTTCTTATTTTAATACGGAATCTGTCACTACAGATCGATGTCTGAACTCCCTATAGAAGAAGTGTTGCTTCCTTTGCTTGAAACGGTAAGTCCAAGGAAGAAGCCTGCCACAATCCCTATGAATGTACTAAACATGATCGTAAAGAAGAGGCTTTGAGTTGCTACCTTAAAAAGGAAGAGCACTCGTGCGTTTGTCGCTATGTTCTCAAAGGCAAAAATAAGCCCCAAGACCATAAAGCAAAGAAAGAGAATGAAGTAAGGTTTTTTCATGTGTTTTTTTACTACTAAGTTAACGAAAGCATAAGACCCTCCAAGTATTTGTCAATTTTCAAGTTGAGCACTGTCTTTTGGAGTTCTTCTTCTCGATGAGCTTGTTCCCCGAGTTGAGGCATTCGTTGATCAACGATGAGTCCCGCTTTGGTCATCTCATCTTTATCAAGTTCAATCTTCTCGAGTTTTACAATCTCAGATAGTGCGAGGAATACCGTTAGATTCGCTGTAGCGTCTTTTGCGAATTGTTTCTTAAGATCATCCTCCTTTTTCCCAATCGCCTTCCAGAAGGCCTCAGGATCGTGTGCGTATTGAGGAGATTTTTTCACTTCTTCCAAACGCATTTCGCATTCTCGATCAATCCATGAGCTCGGGAGATCAGCCTTTGTCGTCTTAAGAAGCTTCTCGTTGTACTCCCCTATTTTCTTTTTCTTTTCTTCGTTTCGTTTATTCCGTTCTACCATTTGTTCAATATCTTTTTTGAACTCGTCGATTTTTTTCTTTCGTCCTGTAATCTTTTCAATCATTTCTTCGTCAATGTGTTTCGCTGATACCTCACCAACGCTATTCATCTTAATATCAAAAGGAACAGATGTTCCGGCGAGGTCTTTCGCTTGGTATTCTTTTGGAAATTTCACCTTCACGGCTTTCTTTTCCTCTCCTGCCTTCATGCCTTCGTAGGCTTTCTCAAGGTCAGGCAAGAACTGTCCAGATCCAATAACAAAAGGAACCGCTTTCCCTTCTGTATTTGGGATTGTTTCTCCTTTCTTATCTTTTCCAACGAAATCAACTTCCACCACATCCCCTTTCTCAGAAGCTCGTTTTACCGTCTTCTGGAGCTTCATGTCGCTCATAATGTGTTCGATTGTTTCCTCCACTTCTTTCGCATCTACACTTATTTTAAGTGGTGTCATTTTAATCTTGTCATATCCTTTCACTGTAATCTCTGGGAATACTTCCACCTCGGCTTTAATCTCGATGGGCATCTTCTTTACATCAGAGAAATCAATCTTCGGAGCCGCAACGGGCTGAATTTTATTTGTCATAATAAACTCTCGGTAGTGCTTATCAACGGCAGTATTGAGCGCTTCGTATTCGAGGCGATCAGCACCCATGTGCTCGATAACTACCTTGTCAGGAGCTTTTCCTTTTCGGAATCCCTCCGCTTTTACTTCCCCTCGGAAGTGTTCGATAACCGCTTTCTTTGCTTTCTTAATGTCACCTTCTTCAATAGAAAAAGAGAAGCTGATCTTTGAATGGGAAAGCTTTTTAAATGGGGCACTCATGGTGTATGAAGTTAAAATTATATTAAGTCGGCAGGATGGTACGGATATTATTTTGTTTGACAAATATTTTGGCTTTTGAAAAGGTGCTTCTTATGAAAAGATATATATTCCTAGTTTTAATTGTCATTACGTTGTTATTACAAACTATAACATCCCCTGTCCTCGCGACTCCTGCGTGGGAGCGGGTAAAGGTTGATCGAGTCCTGGATAACCAACACGTCCAGCTCTTTGATGGTCGAGTTATACGAATTATAGGCATGACTCCCCCATCACTCTTCGAGAAACAAAGTCATCAGTCTTGTTTCGCTCGACCATTCTTTCGACTCCTGAAGTTATTAATCGAGAATAAGACAGTGAAGATACGTGGTGACATGACACTTGAAGATGGAACAATTCTCCCTCGACATGTAAAGCTGGAAAACGGAAGGAATCTCGCGGAATTCCTTTTGGAGAAAGGGAAAACAAGCGTAATGACGATGTCAAAAAAGGCGTCTTTTTATTCTAAATATCGCAACGCGCAGGCAATGGCGAAGGATTCTGAAATCGGAATATGGAAAGGTTGTGGAGGAAATAAGGATCTTCATGAACGATTGAGGCGCTCTGGAATTGGTTTGCGAAACACTCCTCGCGCATCATTCCTGGCCCCAATCTCTGTCGGACAGGTAAAGGAAGTGCTCTCAGGAGAGAAATTGCTCCTGACAAATGGACTGAAAGTGCAAATGATCGGCGTGTCAGTTCCCTCTTCTTTCGATTCAAGAAAAGGATTCTCGTGTTTTGGTTTGCAAGCAAGGCAACATCTCGAATCGCTCATTCTTCATAAGCAGGTGTTTCTTCGGAGGGATACCTCACAATTAAATGATGATGGAGATCTTCTGCGGTATGTATTTCTCCCTCTTCATGATAAACGAGGGCGAGAGCTCTTTATTAATAAACAAATAATTGAAGACGGATACGCGAAACATCGCAAAAGCGAAACCGATAAAAAGTATGAGGATATTTTGAAAAGTGCCCAAGAGATCGCTTATAAGGATAAAAAAGGATCATGGGATAATTGTCTGCAATCAATATTAGCCGAGAAATAACTCTCTTTTTTTGTCATTCCGGGCTTGTTCCGGAATCAAACCTTCTGTTTCTGCACTCGCTACGCTCTTTCAAAAGATAACTACGGGACGCTTGATCCTGAAATAAATTCAGGATGACAAAATTAGAAATTGAAAATTAGAGAAGAAACCATTATCATTCCCTTACATTTTGTATCTTTATTTGCATGAAATATTCACAACTCTTTGTAAAAACACAGAAGGAACTCCCCTCTCAAGAAAACTCAAAAAATGCGGAGCTTCTTATTCGTGCGGGATTTATTAAAAAGGAAATGGCTGGTGTCTTTTCGTATCTTCCTCTTGGACTCCGAGTGCTTCGGAAGGTCGAAGAGATTGTCCGAGATGAGATGAATAAAGCGAACGCTCAGGAAATTCTCATGCCCGTTATGTCAGCGAAAGAAAACTGGGAGAAGACTGGGCGATGGAACACAATGGATATTTTGTATAAATTAGAAGGCGAACTTGATCGACACTCGGCGCTCTCCCCTACTCACGAGGAGACGGTAACGCCATTGGTTCAGAATTATTGTGTATCTCACAAAGACTTTCCATTGTGTGTATATCAAATCCAAACGAAGTTCCGAAACGAGCCACGAGCAAAATCAGGACTTCTTCGAGGACGAGAATTCTTAATGAAGGACGCATATTCGTTTCATGCGACAGAGGAAGATTTCGATCGATACTACGAGATCCAAAAAGAAGCGTACCACAAAGTCTATGAACGAATTGGACTTGGTGATATCACTCACGTGGTGGCAGCATCTGGAGGAGACTTCTCAGAGTTCTCTCATGAGTTTCAGACAATCTGTGAGACAGGAGAAGATACGGTTTTTCACGTAAAAAGTACTGGTGAGTATCTCAATAAAGAGATTGCACCATCCAAAGCGCCTGATGTTTCTTACGATGATACGAAAGAAATGCCAATGGAAGATATGGAAGGAAAAGGAATCATTGGAGTAGAAGAACTCGCTGAGTTTCTCAAAATTCCAGTGGAAAAAACGACGAAGACACTTCTCTTTGAAACGGATAAAGGGGATCTCGTTGCGGCAGCAGTGCGGGGAGGATACGACGTGAATGAATTGAAGCTGAAAAAAGTTGTCGGATGCAAGTCATTAGAACTCGCTTCAGAAGCGATGGTGAAAAAGGTCACTGGAGCTGAGGTTGGATTCGCGGGATTGTTGAATCTTCCCAAAGAAGTGAAAGTCTTCATGGATGATTCTATGCAGGGACGGATTAACTTTGAGATGGGAGCCAATAAAACAGACTTCCACACGATTAACGTGAACTTCGGACGGGACATCGAGGAACCAAAGGAATTCTATGACTTCAAAGTTGCGCAGGAATGTGATTTCTATCCTGAAACAGGCGAAGCATATGAAACATTCCGAGCAATTGAGGTGGGGAATATCTTCCCGCTTTCAACAAAGTTCTCCGATGCCTTCGGTATGAAGGTGATTGATGCGAACGGAAGAGGACAATCGGTAATCATGGGATGTTATGGAATCGGAATCTCACGAACCATGGGAGCGGTGGCCGAAGTATTCCATGATGATAAAGGACTCAAGTGGCCAAAAGCAATTGCCCCATTCCACATTTATCTCGCCGCTATTGGGCGTGATGATGCGGTATACACAGAAGCTGAGAAAATGGTGGCGGATCTTGAATCTGCAGGAGTGGAAGTATTCTACGATGACAGACGAGATAAGAAGGTTGGACCTGGGCAGAAGTTCTCAGACCACGAACTCATGGGGATGCCTGCTCGTATTGTGATGAGTGAACGAACCATGGAAGAAGGTGTGGTTGAATTCGTTGACCGAGCAACGGGAGACATGGAGAAAGTAAAAATAGACAAGGTGGTTGATTTTGTAACCAAGTTTTTGAAAGAAAAATGAAAATCAAATTCCTCGGTACAGGGAGCGCCCATGGTATTCCCATTTGGAATTGTGATTGTGCAGTATGTCAGAGTCCTAACCCAAAAGATAAACGATTGCGATCTTCTCTTTTTGTAGAAATTGATGATGTGAAGATTCTTCTTGATTTTGGTCCTGATTGCAGAACTCAGCTTATGAAATATGGGATTAAAAGTTTTCAATATGCATTTCTGACTCATGCACACAGAGATCATATGAATGGAAATATTGAATTGGGAAAACAACAAAATCTTATTCTTGAAATGCCGAAACCTGTTTTGAAGGAATTTTATGCTATTTTGCGTTCAGGCAAATATTGGTTCGAGAAAAGGAATCCAACGATGATTATTCAAGAATTTAAACCAAGGACACTTCATAATGTAAAAATAGATACTGTAAAACTTGAGCACCAGAAGGATTATCAAAAGACCCCATTCCCCTGCTATGGCTATATATTTGAATCAAACGAATTTAAAATGGCATACCTCAGTGATTATTCTGCTATTTTGGAAGAAGAAAAACTAAAAAATCTTGACCTCTTAATTTCTGATGGAGACGGCTTTGAAAATAGTGGACATGGACACATTGGAATACAAGATGGAATTAAAATTTTTCAGAAACTCGCTCCAAAAAAAATGTTATTTACCCATATCAAACATACAAAATCGCATGACTTTCTAACAAAATATGTGAAACAATTTGGAAATATTGAAATCGCCTATGACGGCATGGAATTAACTTTTTAATACATGAAAAATAAAAAAGTAGATATATTCATTCTCTTTCTCTGTATTGCTCTATCAACATTTCTCGTCTTTCGTTTGTCTGCAAATTTAATCCTTTCAACCGCACTCTTCTTTGGATTGCCTGCTCTTTGGTTATCGATACGAATGCCACAAAGAATTTTAAAATCGGCAATTTTTGCCATTTTATTTAGTATCCCCTTTTTATTTATCATCGATCACATTGCGGCCTTAGATGGAGCGTGGCATGTGCCGACACAATTTCCATTCCGACTACTAGGGACGATTTCTCTCGAAGATCTTTTTATTGGACTTGGACTCGCTTATTTTATGGCAATTTTTTATGAATATTTCTTTTCCAGTCAGAAAAGGATATTAGGTAAAAAAATGAAGTATTTTATCGGTGGTGCTTATTGTGCACTTCTTCTCTTCTTCATATTCTTCTTTTTTACACCTTCATTGTTATACATTCCTTATGCATATATGACCCTTGGAATTGTATTATTTATTATTCCGATAACATTGTTTTTGTTTCGTTCTCCACAATCGCTCTTTCAATTTTTTAAAACAATCCCCTACTTTTTTATATTTTTTATGGCTTATGAAGTGGTAGGACTTCGGTTGGGACATTGGTCTTTTCCAGGTGAACATTTCATTGGATGGGTATCAATGTTTGGAATTACGATTCCTTTTGAAGAACTCTTATTCTGGATTATACTTTCCCCAATAGCTTTCTTTTCTTATTACGAATTTTTTAATAATGACTGAAGACCTCTTCACCAACATCGAAACCAAAACAAAAAAAATAGTTAAAAAAGGAATCCTCTATGCCGATGGAGGTTCTCGAGGAAATCCAGGGAAAGCGGCCGGAGGCGCTGTTCTCTATGATGAGAAGAAGAAAGAAATTGCGTACGGAGGAATTTACTGTGGGACACAAACGAACAACTTCGCAGAATACGCAGGAATGCTTCACGGGCTCCAATTAGCCGTGCAAAATGGAATTACGGACCTTGAGGTGGTTCTTGATTCAAAATTGATTGTGGAGCAAATGAGTGGGAATTTTAAAGTAAAGAATGCCAACCTGAAGCCGTCTTTTGAACAGGCGAAGATACTGTGTGCGAAATTCTCTTCGATCCGGTTTCGACATGTTTTGAGACATAAGAATAAAGTGGCCGACAGTATCGTGAACAAGGTGCTCGATCAACACGAGTAGTTGACGTTTTTTGTAAAATGGTATAAAGAAAGAACTAATAATGAATGATAATTTAGAGTTAATTCCTTTAGAGAACCCGGGGAAAATAATACTTCAAAAACCTGATAAAGATCCCGAGTATGGATTTGAATGTGAATCTTTAGGGAAGGACCCTGAGGGGAGAATTCGGTTTATTCCGCGGGACCAAATCGTGAACCTTCTTGAGGGGGCCTGTATACTTTGTCATGTAACCGAAGATGGAAAAACCATAAAAACGGACCGTGTTGGGAAATATTGGGTGCATAACCCACATGCGGTTGAACGCACAGAGAAAGAATCTATTACGATCCAACAAGGGCCTCAGAATTTTTCTGTTCCTTTTGTGATAACCACTACAAAAGAACTCGTTGATGAGCTTTTGGAAAAACTGGGAGCATTTGTTTTGAAACAGTGATTATTCCGGAAACTCAGTCTGCTGTTCTAGTATTTTTTGAGGATCATAAAATTCGTTCCGCATTTCTCCTCCAAGGAAGAATCCATTCACAAGAATTGTTCCCCCAAGTTTTCTCGCTTCTTTAAGTGCACTGTGAGCATCCGGGCAAGTGATCCCCCGCCCCAACTTTTGTTTCAGTTCTTCGGCCGTCCAAGTGTCTCTTGCTTCTGGAACATTTACCCAAAATATCTCCTCGAATTCTTTTTCAACGATATTAAAAATATTCGGATCATGATTTTTTCCGAGCCCAAATATTCCAATTTTAGGACCTTTTAATTTCTTGATTTTTGGCAAAATAAATTCAAATCTTGGGGCCGAATGAGCCCCATCGAGAATGACATCAGGAGCCACTTTTTCCCATCGTCCGGGGAGCTGAATCTTGCGCATAGTGAATGTGTCACTACCAAGAATCTCTTCGCAAATGTTTCGAGTCATTTTTTTGTTCAACTTTGTCATTACCCCTTTTATGTAATGAATATCTTTTTTTGCTATTTTGTTAAGTGTTGAACACATTTTTTGTTCATAACTTATGTTATACACCGAGTTTTCCACAAAAATACCCGCTTTCTCTTCGGCTAATTTGGAGAGACTATTGTCGAATTTTTCGAGGTGATCGTCCCCTATAAAAGTGAGAGCTGAAACTCGTTTTCCTTGGACAGAATTTACGGCATCGAGTCGTCCTCCCATTCCTACTTCGCAGATGAGAATTTCACACCCTGCATTCTTCGCAGATAAAATTCCGGTCAGCACAATGGCCTCATAATATGTCGGAAGAATCGAAAGGTCCTCGCATACCTTTTTAATTTCCAAAAGCGTGAAACCGAAGGTTTCTGCCTCAATTAATTTTCCATTAATTCGTACACGCTCAGTAATGACTTGCAGATGAGGAGACATCAATGTCGCCACTGTTTTTCCAGCTGTCAGAAGAACATCTTCTGTCAGTCGGCAGACAGTCCCCTTTCCTGCGGTTCCGCCTACAACGACTCTCCACTCAAAAGATTCGTCAGGACGACCGAGTGCATCAAGGACGAGCTGAACAACCTCCAGTGATGGCGGTGTGTCTTTTCTGAAGAACTGAGCTTCTGAAGAAAGTTCTAAGAGCCAATCTTCCGCTTTGTGAAAGTGTTCCATGCGGGGGCAGTTTCGCTCTTTTCTTCGTTCTTTTCAACCTTTTCAACTTTAACTATCTTTTTTTCTCGGCTAGGGGCGCCAGCCGCAATTTGAAATGGGAGTTTCTTTTCCTGAACCACTTTCTTAAAAAACAATTTAATAGCAGATGAATAGGTTAATCCCATGCTTTCAAGGATTGCCTTTACTTCTTGCTTGTCTTCATCAGAAATGCGGATTTGAATGTGGCTCATAGAAAAAATATTAAGTGCGTGTTTTGTACTTATTCGATGTCGTTCGGTCAAGAATTACTACTTTTTAAAAAACTCTAAAAGATGAGAAATAATCTTTTGTCCTTCCAATATGAATTGAAGTGGTTTTTGAATGTATGAGATAAAAAGGTCTGAAAGATCGTCTAATTTCTTCAACACCCTTGTCGCAAGAATCATCGCTCGTACAGCGAAAATCACGAAGATAAGAAATCCAGCTCCAAAACAGAGTTGCATGATTTCACGTGAATGTTCGAAGAGATAGTCCATTGCGATATATTTTTAATTCCTTCCTAGTATTATAGCAGAGATTGCCCTCTATTGCAAGGGGTTTAGGCTGTTAACTTTGTTTTCATAAGGTCCTGTACCATTGATGGATTCGCACTTCCTCCTGACTTCTTCATGACCTGTCCGACAAGGAATCCAATCACCTTCTCTTTTCCGGCTTTAAATTCAGCAACCGTTGGTGCATTCTCCTCCAAAACCTCATCGATCCAGAGCTCAATCTCCCCAGTATCAGAGACTTGCTCGAGTCCAAGTTTCTCCATGATATCTTTCACCCCATCCCCTGTTTTCATTGATTCTTCTAATATTTGCTTCGCTCCAGTAGCCGAAACCTTTCCCGTTGTAATGAGATCAAGAACACCCGCTACGTGCCCTGGTGTCACCTCTGTCTTCTTCCAATCAGGATCAGCAAGTACCACTGATAAAATCATGTTTGCGGCTTTCTTCGGTGCTTTTGAGAGATCGCAGGCACTTTCAAAGAATTCAGAGAGTTCCAAGCTTTCCGCTAACTTCAATGCATCGTTCTCCGACAATTCAAACTCTTTTTTGTATCGATGTACTTTCTCAAGAGGGAGTTCAGGAATCCCCGCTTCTATATTCTTAATCTCTTCGCTCGTAAATGTCACCGGAGGCAAGTCTGGTTCGGGAAAGTATCGATAATCATGCGCTGATTCTTTATCTCGCAAGATGTGTGTTTTTCCTTCGTCATCAAACCACCCGAGTGTGGTTTCTTTTTCTGAAACAGTTCCATTCTCCCAGTGTTTTCGTTGTTTCTTCTCTTCGTATTGCAAGGCTTTAAAAAGAGCCGTGAATGAGTTCAAGTTCTTTATCTCTCCACGTGGGTAGAGCTTCTTGTCGCCCACAGGACGCATTGAGATAGAGGCATCAAATCGCATCATCCCCTTCTCCATGTCCGCATCTGAGGCTCCAACAAACCTGAGAATCTTCTGAATCTCCTGTGCAAACACTCGTGCTTGTTCTGGTGAACGCATGTCAGGTTCGGTCACAATCTCAATCAGTGGTGTTCCTGAACGATTGTAATCACACAACGTTCCTGTCTTCTCATGGGTCAATTTCCCGGCATCGTTTTCTAGATGCACACGCGTAATTCCAATAACTTTCTTTTTTCCTTCTATTTCAATTTCCACTTTTCCTTTCAAAGCAATCGGTTTATCAAATTGTGAAATCTGAAATCCGTTCGGTAGATCGGGGTAAAAATAGTTCTTTCGATCAAACTTTGAAAACTCCTGAATTTTACATTTAAGTGCAGCCGCCCCTCGTACCCCTTTCTTCAAAGCTTCATCATTGAGCACGGGCAACATCCCTGGGAATCCCATACACACAGGGCAGACTCTTGTATTTGGTTCTGCGCCAAACGCATCATTATCACAACTACAAAAGAGCTTCGACTTCGTCGAGAGCTGTGCGTGTATTTCGAGTCCAATAATAGTTTCCAATTCCATCGAAAGGATTGTACTCAAAAAACAAATGAAAAAAAGTTGACCTCCTCTCAAAAATCAATACAAACTCCGCAGTTCCTTTCGTGGAAGCATAAAAAGATTCTTTTTATCTTCTCAAAGAAACGGACTAATCTCTGATCTTTTACGTGCTTCTACTCGGAATTCATGGTGATAAGTGTTTCTCAATAAATGAACATTTTTCCCCATGAGTTCCAGAGATTTCTGGAAATACTTGTGGGTTAAACACTTTCTTTTAATTCGGCATAACAAAAACCAGATCTCTTTTAAAGGGTAGGCATATATTTTTCTAAGGGGTTGAAGAGATTAGTTTTTGTGGCTCGATTTACTTACAGTAGTAAATCGGGTCTTTTTTTTGTATGTCTCAATTTTTCTTGCCCCACTCTTTTTTCCCTTCTACAATCCAAATGATGAAAATTAAAAAACTCACTCCCGAAGTCGTCAAAGATAAAATTGTCTTGATCCGTATGGATTACAATGTCCCGAGAAAAGAAGGGAAAGTGGCTGAAAACACACGCATTATTGAGTCATTGCCAACGATTCAATTTCTTATCGATAATGGAGCGAAGCAAATACATATCCTAACGCATGTAGGACGCCCAAAAGGACAAGTGGTGAGCGAACTCTCGACAAAGTTTTTAATCCCCGAACTCGAGAAACAGTTTGGAGAATCCGTGGAATTCCGATCAGAATATACGGCGGGAGGCGCTCGGATTCAGCTTCATGAAAATGTGCGTTTCAGACCAGAAGAAAAAACAAATGAACCAAACTTTCCCCAAGAAATACTCGATGGAATCAAACCAGACGTTTTTGTTTTGGAAGGATTTGCCGTTGCGCACAGACCACAGGCTTCGGTTATCGGGTTTTCCGGACGTATTCCTTGTTACCCTGGGTTTGGAATAGAGAAAGAAATCGAGCACCTCTCCCCTTTCTTGAGTGAAGAAAAAATCATGTTGGATGATTCATGGTTCGCTCAAGGGGCAAAGGATATTCAAAAATTTCACGACTTCAGACATGATATCCCTATTATCATCAACGAAGAAAATATTCGTGCAGGAAGGATTAAACTGTGAACAGATATGGCTGTTACTGATAAGCACTTTATTTCAATGATGGAGTTCTACAAGAAGACTTTAGCTAATAACGATTTGGATTACGTCATGTTTGGGCATTTAGGGGATA
>CAZOER010000023.1:0-14647 GCA_964578905.1 uncultured Candidatus Peribacteria bacterium
GCCATATCCACCAGCTTGTCCACCTCGTAATACCGAGTGGTTTCGAGTAAGAACATGAGTTCGGTAAATACATCCCCATCAATAAATGGGCAGAAGTAGTCGTGTACATTGTCCACTCCGAGACACACATTCACCCCCGCTTCGAGAAGCTGAGGAACGGGTGCAATGGAATTGTGGATCGGCCCTGATTTGTGTCGGGGTTGTTGATTGTCGATCATCGCCCGTGGGCACACGATGACATTCATGTCCGCTTCCTTAATCAACTTCGCAACCATCGCAATGTATTCATCGCTCTGAGCTGCAAGTGAACAACAGTGCACCGCATTTACCTTCCCTTGCATGCCGTGTTTGATGACGGCCTTTGCCAAGAGTTCAGTATCTTTCTCATCAGGATCATTGTTTTGATCAATGTGCACATCGACCGTTTTGTTGTGTCGTTTTGCCACATCGAAAATGAACGCGAGATGTTCTTCTTGATGGGGTCTGTCTCGAGAAGGCAAGGCTCCGAGGACATCCACGAGCGGTGCGGCTTTCTCAATCATAGCTTGAGACTCTGGCGTCATTGCTCCTTCGAGAACCTGTGAACAAATCTGAATATCAATCTTGTCTGCGTATTTTTTCTTCACTTCCAAAGCGGCTTCGAGGCACTTCATACCCACGGTGTTGTCCACATCGATGTTTGTCCGAGTGACCGTGCATCCTTGATTGATGAAATTCTCCGCACTTAAGCTCATTCTCTCCACCAAGTTTTCGTGCGTGTAACCCTCTTTCACTTCTTTCCACAAATCCCATTTCACCTCCATGTGATCGTTGCACATTTGCAATGTCTCGGGAGTGATGACATAGGCCTTATCGAAGTGTGCGTGGCACGAGACTGGACCGCCTTTTTCTTTAATTTTTTCTTTCAAAAGTTCGAGCATGTTCCAGGGTTCTGCCATGTGGGGTTGGGGTTAGGGTTCAATGGGGATTGTAAGAATTTTTTAGGAAAAAATCAAAAAACATCATTCTTGGGCTTTCTTCCGACTCTTCACAAAGAAATATCCTCCACCCAAAATAAGGACGGCACCGAGGATTTTCTGCAGTGGCATGGGATCCGCGAAGAAGAGATACGTTCCGGCCAACACTCCAATCGGTTGAAGAAGGAGGAAGATGTTGAGTTTGGAAACTTCCAAATATTTATGCGCTTGGAAGAAAAAGTAGCGGGAGACGAGAATTCCCAAAATATAAATGAAGAAAATTATTCCGAGTGCCGGAAGCGGTAACACTGTAAATCGTCCCGTTATAAACACATACGCCATAATCAATAACGCCACGAACCATCCACGAAGAAAAGTGAAGGAAAAGACGTGAGCCTTGGTTCCATATCTTTTAAATAAGAAACTCTGAAGCGCGTAGAAAAAGGAAGAAGCGGTTATAAAGAGGACCGCCATAAGGGGCACTTCTCCTTTCAACGATCCAATAAGAACCACTCCTATCAGCATTATAATTGAGGAGAAAAGTTCTCTCTTTGTGAATCGTTCCGCTAAGAACATGACGCCGAGAATTGAGGCAAAGATTGGTTGAATGTTCTCCAAGAGTACCGCTGGGCCGGATCCCGCTAGTGCCAGACCAGAAACAATAAGTGCGGCCGCTAAGACCGTTATTGCGGCAAGTCCAACAATCAGTTTTTTGTGACGAGCCCATTCTTCTTTGAGATTTCTTCTCGATTTTTTCCCTGCCAAAAAAAATGGAGTAATCAGGATCGACGCTCCACCCCATCCCCAGAACATCACTTGGTCAACGGTTAAACTCCATTCCCGCATGACAAAATCCAGCAAGAGATAGAACACCGTCAGCGCGGCAATGTTGCCGAGCAGAAGCTCGTATCCTTTTCGTTCTTGCGTCATGAATTAGTGTTTCACAAGTTTCGCAATTTCTTTCTCAATTTTATCGAGTCCAAGGTTTCCAGTTCCTCCTTGGTGAGTCGACATCTTGAGCCATTTATCTACGTCTTCGGCAGATACTTTAATGTCAGCGATATTTGATCCAACTTCTCGGTACGCATCACGGAAGGTCATTCCTTCTTTCACTTTATCGAAAGCTTTGTGTGCGGCAAAAAGTCCAGGACTGGCCAAAACGGCGTCCATGAGAATTTCTTTGTTCGGGGTGATATTGGCAATAATTGCCATCGTCGCTTCCAGTGACATCTCGGTGTATTTGAGTCCCAAGAAGAGGGGACGTTTTATTTCCTGTCCGTCTCGATGGTATCCAGAAATTTTGTTAAGAATATTGTGTGTAATCTCACTTCGGCAGGCGAGCACGGTCGGCGTTCGCCCACGGATGAGTTCGGCCACATCCAAGTTCTTCTTCTGAGGCATGATGGATGATCCTGTTGAAATCGAATCATCGAGTTCAAAAAATCGGAACTCTTGTGTTGTGTAGAACAAAAGATCTGACGACAATTTATTGAGCGTCATCATAATCTGACAACAGGCTTCGAGCACCAATCCCTCGATTTTTCCTCGAGAGTTGTGGCAGTAAATTACGTTGTTCTGTGTTCGTGCAAATCCGAGTTCTTTACTCAACCAATCTCTATCGAAATCAAACGGAGATCCATATCCCGCTCCAGATCCGAGTGGGTTTTGGTCTACGATTTCATCCGTAATGGACGTGAGCAGTTTCGCATCATCGACCAAACTCTCGGCAAACGAAGCGATCCATGTCCCTACGGTTGTCGGCATAGCCTTCTGCATGTGCGTGTATCCGGGCATCGGCACCATTTCGTATTCTTTCGCAAACTCCACAAACATCTGTGCGAGTTCTAATGTTTTTTCACGAATGGCGACGGTTTTGTTTTTCAAAAAGTATCGCATCATCACGAGCACTTGGTCGTTTCGACTTCGTCCTGTGTGGATCTTTTTCCCAGTATCTCCCAATTTATCAATGAGGTAATCCTCAATCTTGGTGTGACAATCTTCGTCTTCAACTTTCAAAACGAATTCACCTTTTTCCCAGAGCGTTAAAATATCATCGAGTCCTCCTTCCAATTGTTTCAGCTCATCTGCGGTAAGAAGCTCGTGTTTTTCCAGCATTCTCGCGTAACATCGCGAACACCACACATCATCAGGAATCATTACTTGATCGTAGAGGATATCCTCTCCTGCATTGAATTCCTCAACGATTCGGTTGAGATCAACATCCTTATTCTTAAACCAAATTTTCTTCTTAATAGGGTCTGACATGATGGGGTAGGGTTAGTGGGGTTTTGTAAATTATAAGAGAGAGCGGACATGAGTTCAAATTTTATTGAAAAATATAAAAAAGAAGGCAGATACGTACAAGTGTATCTACCTTCTGTTGCCCTACCCTATTTAGTCCAACAGAATGTCTAGCGTTGTTTCCAAAAATTCAATTTCCTCATCAGACAGACCCTGTTCTTGGTATAAGAATTTTTTATCCATTTTGAATGTAAAATTCTCACGGTCTTTATGAGCATTCATAATAGCAGTTAAGTAATAATGGTATTTATTCCAGAATAAAAAGTCTTCTTCATTGCGAAGAAATTCTAGATTTTGCTCTTTTGCTTTTTGTCGAGTCATGATTTCATATCGATGATATCTTTCGCCAGATTTACCATGGCGATGAATCACAACAAAGTCTTGCAACAAAGGACTTCCTTCATAATACGCAAGAACTTCGAATTCTGACATACAAAACTCGAGACATCTCCATTGAGTAAAATGAAGTCGTCTTCTTCCGTCAACTAATTTCATGAATTCAAAATCGTAATTTTGATTTACATCAAAGTTGTTTGGAATGACTTCCCATTTGAAAGTCATGAATTCGTTTGTATCAGCAAATACTTCAAACTTTGCCATCGTCTCAAGTGTAAGATTTTTTTCTTCATGGCTACAGCTTGCTATCAGCAAAGCTATAACAAAAATAATTGTAATTTTTCTCATTGGTTTTAATTTTATGTTTCATTATTTAATACGAATTATTACCTTCCTAAATTGATAGGTAGGACATCTGTACTGAGAATCATTCTTGAAACGAGAATGCAGGAAACCCTGGTTGTTCGTTATTCAAAATTGTCAGTCCAGATCGATACCCATCAATAGCCGAAATGTGTAAAGAACGACCCCTTTTGTAACATGTTTACATAAAGATGTCAACATGCAGTTATACATTCCCAAAGGAGAGAGCGGGGACTTTCTATCTTTTTAAGGAAATTGCAAGAAAACTTGATTTTCGTTTCTAACAAATTACAATCTCGCCGGTCATTTAGTGGGGCGTCGCCAAGTGGTAAGGCATCGGATTTTGGTTCCGACATTCGGGGGTTCGAATCCCTCCGCCCCAGCCAACTACTGCACTAAGCGAGATAGTGATACACTCTCTGGCTCTTTGTGCTGTTTCGTGACCCGATTTGTTTGAGTCTTTTGGGGATTAGATATTCTAAAGAAGGGAGTGAGTGTCCCTTTGCCCTAGGAGGATGGGGCGGTAAGCGGATGTTGTAAAGGTTATTTTAATAAACTATCGATTGTTGAATGCACCGTTATCCTCTGTGTGGAGACAATAACATATCTCCAAGGTTTTATGATCCCAAATTTACCGATATTTTTATTTACTATTTCACAATATTCTTCAGCCGTAGTCTTTTTAGCCTGTACATTTGGCATACTTATTTCATCTTCTGGCTTAACTTCAATCATTACAATTTCTTTTTCAAGTTCAACTACAAAATCAGGTTCATATCGATGATGGGACTCCCCTTGGGCATCACGCCAATACAATCCTTCAAATTGATTTGGAGCTGGCCTAAGCCAATCCGCTACTGCAGGATCGCGATCTAAAAGATAGGCCAGTCTACCCTCATCAGAGGAGTCAAATTTATATTCAGAGTGGCAGGCTTTATTGAAACCAGTATAAATATGTTCTCGTGAAAACGTATTAAGTTGAGACTCTAGTGTCACAGACTTCTTTCCGGAATAAAATGAAAAAACGTATTGCTCCAGTAAAGCCTTTGGCTCAGTAACGCCTGAATCTAGATACCCTTCTGATTTCAATTCCTTATGAGATAATATTTGTTTATAAATATCATCTGCGATTGATCTGGCATTGCTTTCAATAATTAATGCCAAATTATCATCATCAAGGGCCTTCTTCCTATAATGATCTACGGCTTGTTCAGCTAGTTTTAATAATAGGGGCTTTTGTGCTTCATCATCATAATCAACCAAAGGAAAATCCATGAGTGCTGCTATAATTGTATTTTGTGGAGATTGTTTATATTGGGCTCCAAAACTTGTTATCTGTGTGATTTGTGTCATACGTCTTCCCGGAATTTCTTCACCAAGTAGGTTTTTTTCACGATCACTTTGGAGTTGCTCTTCCAAAATAGCTCTTTCATTAGTATAAGATCGAAGTGTTCCAATACTGGTATCCAAATCAAAATTATGAATTACCAATTCTCCATAATGTGGAGTGAGAATTAGTCTTGGTATTGGTATATTTCTTGTTTCTAAATGATCACTCGTATCTTTTGCTATTGTAGAAATTTCACTTTGAGCATTTGAACTAAACAATCCAAAAAGTGTATCATCACCAAAAGATATTACTTCGTCAGGTTTTGTTTTTTGACCATGAAATTCCGAGAAGGAAGTATTGTGAACAGTTTCTTTGGCAACAACCTCAACCAATTTTTGGGTTATATCTTCAATCATTTTTTCTTTAACGCCATCTTCCATATTCTCTATTCGTGGCATTTTAGTAATTGATTCTGCTGCTTTTTTATCAATCTCCTGCATTATCACTTCATTCTTTTTAATTTTATCAGCAATATTTTCCAAAAGGATTGGCTGAACTTCTTTTAAGACTTTCACTTCTTTTATCTCTTTCTCAGATACTTTCTCTACCTGCCCCTGTATTAGAGATGAATCTTTGGCTAGTTCTATCACTTTGGCGTATTGACCATGTGCAACAATAACCAATCTATCTACTAATGGCTCACCCGTACGTTCACCATATGGTAATCGTAAACCACGCCCAATAGTCTGTTCGGTTAAAATGGCTGCTGCTGAAGCACGTAAAGGCGCTATTGTATATACATTTGTTACATCCCATCCTTCCTTGAGCATATTTACATGTATAACTACTTCCACCGTATTATCAGGGTGTTCAAGGGAAATGAGCTCTTCAATATTTTTATCTGCTTCATCACCACGAAGTTTTGTATGTATTTCTATGACCTTTCCTTTGAATTCACCATTTCTAAAATCATCACTATCAATCAAAGCTTTCAATTCACCAGCATGCTCAGTGTCTTTTGCTACTACAAGTAATACAGGTTTAACAACCGGTTTATTGTTTTCAAGCGCGTATTCTTTAAGTGATGTTTTAGCACGTTCGTGAAAATAAGCCGCTAATTGTAATTTTCGAGCATCAGTTTCAATTGATTCTCCATCAAATTGTTTAAAATCGACATCTGCCTCTGTCCCCACCCAAGGGTCTTTCACGAACTTTCCACGAATAGCATCTCCCAAATTGTGCGAATACAAAACATTTTTCATCCGGATCTGTCTCATGTTTTTCCCCGATCCTTGTGTGCCGAGATATGGAGTGGCTGTCATCTCTAAACCAAACAACGGATCCATTAAATCAAATGCCCCTAGTGCGGCATCGGCATGATAATGATGTGCTTCATCCAGCATAACTACTAAATCATCTTGATTCTTCAAGTAATCAAAATAGGATTCTCCGGCTGTTTCCCATGCCTTGGTAATTCCCCGCTCATTAGTCATGTCTTTCTGTGCAAATTGTTGGATATTAAAAATATTAATTTCAATTTGATTTCCAAAAAGAGATTTTGCCCTTTGTTGTGTATAATTATCGGTTGTAATGATTTTGGCGGTATTTATGTTTATTTCTTGAATTCCTTTGAAAACATATTTTGGATTATTTGGCTTACTGAAATCATCAAAAAGTTTTCGATATATGGTAAGATTTGGCGCTACAATTAAAAAATGTTGAATATTATAAACAAGATAAAGATATGCCACAAAAGCACCCATGAGTCGTGTTTTACCTACACCAGTAGCTAGTGCAAAAGTATAGGTAGGAAAAGTGCGCTCAAAATCTTCAAACTTATCGGCTTCGAGAACACCACTAAAATATTCCACTGATTCAGTCAAAAGTTCAGCGATATTGTTACGATTTCCACTTTTCATACGCGCTAAAACATTTTGCCCAACTGGGGATTGCAAATAATCAGCAAAAAGTTTCAAGCTCTTTGCTTGTGGTTCGCGCAAGCTCATTGCGCCGTTGATATATTTAATCGCGTATTCTGAATTCATGGGATTATTCGTTATCATCATCTTCCTCCTCTTCTTCAGATTCCTCTAGAGCGGATTCGTTGATAGGAAGTAAATATTCTTTTTTGCCAAAATGACAGGCCTTCAAAACCGACTGTGGAATTTTTTTAATGGTGATACGGTTATCAATTTTGTCAGCTCCGGGTTCAAACTTTTTCGGACAAATAATAATTGATTCCCCATCATTCAAATGCGCAGAAATCTGCTGAATCATTCCACTTGTAAGCAATTGTGTTGTCACATACAGATAATTTTTTCCTTGTCCCGTTCCATGTTTCCAATACTCCGTCGCACTCGGGGCAAAAGTAAAATTCATCAATTTACACATGGCTTTAATGAGTTTTGTGTCGTTATAAAAATCATCAATCACTGGATTTCCAAATTCATCTTTCACGATAAAACTTGGTGCCAACTCGTAAAATTTGTATGCACCTCCCCCCTTCCAGCCTACTCCTTTACTAATTCCGCCTTGCTCACTGTTATCAATAATTTTATCTAAACGAACCTTGCAATGCGTATAGGCATGATCTCCCATTTCAATGCCAATATATTTTCGCCCCATTTTATGGGCTACGGCTGCAGTTGTGCCGGAGCCAAGAAAGGAGTCTAAGACAAAGTCACCTTCCTGTGTATTCATTTCAAGTATTCTTTGTAGTAATGTTTCATTTTTTTCACCATTAGGAAATTTCCAACGAAATGCAGATGCTTGAATATCCATCCAATTTGTATCTAGAATTTCATGAGTTGACGCGGGTATAAAATACTCTGGTTTCCCGGTTTTACTATGTTTCCTGATAAATCGAAGGTTAGAACCTGTCATTTCCCAATACTCAGTTAAGGTCATTTTGATTGAAAAATCTTTTAACCATAGCTCATAATTATCTATTGCGGTTTGTGTATTTTCTTTTGTCCAACGCCAATGATCTTTTTCAGCAGGCTTAAAACCAAATAATTCATAATCCATGCCCTTTCGGTAGCCAGCGGCAGCAAATCCGTGCCACCTTTCTTCTTTTCGATGCTCTTTAGTTGGTGGTAATACAAGTGTGTCCTCACATTTTGAATAGAATAAAATCATATCATGGGCAAAATTTAACGCTTTTACCCGCTCTCTTTCTCTTACGTTTTTTTTCACACGAGAAACAATTAATGTATTTCTAAAGTTATTCCTGCCATATATTTCGTCCATTAAAATTCTAAGATATGCTTCTTCGTTATAGTCTATATGAACAAAAATAATCCCATCTTCACTTAATAACATTTTTAATAAAACCAATCGTGATCGCATTAGCGAAAGCCAAGTGCTATGTTCAACGGCATCGTCATAATGCTCGAAGGCAGAACCAGTGTTAAATGGTGGATCAATATAAATGCATTTTATTTTCCCGCTATATTCTGGTAGCAAGGCCCTAAGTGCAAGGAGATTATCCCCATGTATAATCATGTTTTCGGTGCTTGCTTCATTTTCGCAATTTGATAATTCGGAATTTTCCTCTAAAATTCTTGGTTCAATATTGGCAATATCATATTCGGGATTACTCTTTCCAATCCATGTTAATTCGAGTTTTTGTTTGTTATTCATGATTTTATATTATCTTAAATCTTATAGTAAATAATGGCGAAATTTCTGTTGATTGTTTAAGCTGTGATTCTACTCTTTTTAATAATCCTTCTTTTCTTACACCTACTTCATCCTGTGCATGGTAAAGCTTCTGGCGCATTTCATTGCGCTTCTTTTCCGAATTTTTTATTTCGCGTTGAATTTTAACCTTTTCTTCTAGTTCAAGTATTTTTTTAGCATTCGTCTTCATTGTTTTTATATCAATATCTAAACGTTTAAGCTCGATTTCTAAGCTCATTTTTAGATCCTCCGCCCACTTATCGAGCTTGTCTACTTCGTCATCAAAAAATTCACTGTTTCGTTCTGCAATTTGACCTGAAATAATGGCAACCGTCTGTTCTTCGAAATCATGAATCTTTTTTTCTTCATCTGTATTTAATGGTTCACAATCTTGAACTTTACCAGCAAGTGAGAAAATTTTCTTAGCTATTTCTGTTTCTAACTTCTCACCATTCTCATCAATGGCTGACACAATAACATGATCTTCATTTTCAAATGCTTGAACTGAAAAATTTGTAACACGCAGTATTCCACTTTTCCCGATTAGGGGCTCTAAAACTGAAATAATAGCTTGGTGATTACTATAATCAAAAATCATTTCATTTGTCGATAACCCTTTGCTTTTCACTTCACTCAAAATTCTTTGAGCCAATGGGTGAGCAGGTCGATAGACGTGTGAATCTTCAATATTATTTCCAATTTTATACGGACCTGGGGGTATGATTTCTCCTTTGAATGGATTCTTCTTTAGTGAAAAGGAATATTCATGATCTGCAAAATCTGCGATATCACCCAAATAGTATCTTGTTGTCTCCCATAACCATCTTTGATATGTATCTAGATAACGTTTTGTTTCATAAAGATTTAACTTAAGTTTTTCATGTACCTCAGTATCAAAATTTTCTAATAATTTGCGCTTGGCATCACCCATATTTTCCTGAATGCTGACATCCATCTCTTCTTGCAGAGAATCAAAAGCGCTGTTAATTTCATCTTCAGATCTACAAGACTGATAAATAGCGGCAATGCGTTTTTCAAAATCGACTCCCGATTCAATGGTTCCGAGAATGTCGTCACTAGCACCAAATACACCTTTGAATAGATTGAATTTTTGATCCAGTAATTCAAAGACCCTTTGATCAGCAGCATTTTTTCTATTTATGAAGTTGATAACCACAACATCATGTTTTTGACCATATCGGTGACAGCGACCAATTCTTTGTTCTATACGTTGTGGATTCCAAGGAAGGTCATAGTTGATAACCAATGAGCAAAACTGAAGATTAATACCTTCTGCACCTGCTTCTGTTGCGATCATTATCTCCGCCTCATTTTTAAAATATTCTACAATAGATGCTCGCATATCGGCAGATTTTGAACCTGAAATTTTATCTGTATCTTTATGCTTTTCTATCCATTCCGCATAAATCTCTTTTGACTTAGAATCATTATTGGAGCCATTAAAAAACACTACCTTGTCTTTATATCCATTATCAGAAAGTAACTCCAATAAGTAATTTTGCGTAATTCGGGATTCAGTAAAGATTATTGCTTTCTTTTTTGCTCCAAATTCTTCCGCTTTTTGAAATCCTTTATTAAGCCCCTCAAGCAGTGCATCTCCTTTTGAGTTTTTAAAAATATTTTTAGCTAAATCCCTGTATCTTTCTAAATCCTTTTTTTCCTCCTTCATTGCAATAACATCCTCTTTTGTAAAAATATTTTCCTCTTCGCTTTCATCTTCATCATCGATATCTTCATCATCGATCCATTCATCAGAAAGCTCATCAAAAGTATCAAAATCTTCTTCCATTCCCGGAATACCTAATTCAACATGAGCCTGTTGTTTATGAGCTCTTTCAATCAGCTTTTCTAACTTATATGCAAGACCATCTAAAGTGCTGGCAATTGCAAAGGACGAAGATGCTAGTAATTTTCTTAGAATAAGCGACATCAAATGCCTTTGGCTGGCAGGTAATGCATAGAGCTTCGGTCTCTGTAGATAATCAGTCATTTCATCGTAAAGTTCGATCTCCTTCTCCGATGGAATATAATCCTGAGTTAAAGGAATACGCTTTGTGTACTTAATATATTCTAAAACCTGTTTTCTCAGTGTTCTATTGCAGACAGTTTTTAGCCTATTCCTTAAATCAAGAAACATCTCTTGTTTAGGCTCAACCATTCCTAATTCATTTTCATAAATATCCTGAACCTGAGAAACTCGCGCATATTGTGATTTAAAACTCTTAAGGTCTCCAAATATATGGTCATCTATTATGCTTACAAGTCCGTATAGCTCTAACAGAGAATTTTGGAGAGGCGTCGCAGTAAGTAAGATTTTGGGAACATTCTCTAGAGCTTCTTTAATATCTTTCGCAATTTTATTGCTCGGTTTGTAAACATTTCTAAGCTTATGAGCTTCGTCAATAATTACCAAATCCCATGAAACTTGTTTAACATATGGAGCTTTATTTCTCGCAAAATGGTATGAGCAAATAACAATAGTATCTTCTTGGTCAAATGGGTTAAGGTTTCCGTCTTTAATACATTTATTAAATGACTTAGCTTCAAGAATAGTTGATGGAATAAAAAACTTTTCTTGCAATTCAGCATTCCACTGTTTTCGAAGACTCGATGGAACAATAAGAAGCATTCTTCGTTTGCGTTCTGCCCATTTTTGAGAAATAACTAAACCAGCTTCAATTGTTTTCCCTAAACCTACTTCATCTGCCAAAATCGCACCTTTTGAAAGTGGTGAACGAAAGGCAAATAAGGCAGCTTCAATCTGATGCGGATTTAAATCAACCTGGGCATTAGACAGCGTTGAAGTAAGCTTTTCCAAGCTATCAGAGGAACTTCTCTTTGTTAGCTCGTAAGCATAATACTTTGCGTGATAATCTGTGATTTTCATAATTTTGTACGCTTACACAAACAATTTATTTGTAAATTTTGCCCACAAAATACGCTTTTATATACATAAAATCAAACATTGGAGAAATTGGATAAAACAACAATTACTCCTTCTTTCAGTACAATCCTCTCCTGCAATTCCTTCAACATTTCTCCTTTTTCCCTTGTACTTCCTCGATGGAGAATGAAATTCACATATTCATTCGCGGTAATAGATTTCCCTTGTTCTCCGTGTCTTATTTTTTCCAACTGATTCCATTTATTTACCTCATGCATAATCTTTCTCTTGAGGTGAATGTTTTCGAGAGAAACTTTGTCGACAAGTATTGAAATCTGTTCAACGAGTTTTTCTTCTCGAATGTATTTTGATTTACAACTCTTTCGCCCCCCATGCTTATTGCATTTGTAGTAGGTGTATTCTTTTCCGTGGCGATTGATGTGTGATTCCCCAGAAATCCCACTTCCACAATGTCCGCACTTAAGAATGTGGTTGAAGTAAAAATTTTTCCGTCCCCATTTTCCCTTGTCAGAAGTTTTCAGTGCTTTTCGTGCCTTTTTGAAAAGCTCTTTTGTAATAATTGGTTCATGATTGCTTTTGTACCAATTCCCCCCACCTTTGGGGAATTCAAATTCTCCGTAGTAGTAGGTATCTTTGAAGATCCGAAAGATCATACTAATCGGAGGCACTTTCCCTGAACGGGTTCGGAATCCTTCGTCAACGAGATATTCCCATACCTGTCGTCCGCTGAGTCCTCCGTTTATCAGGTACTCAAATGCCTTTTTGATAAAAGGCGCCCGTTCTTCATCTATGACTATCTTGCTTGGTTCTCCGAACCTTGTGCTTCGAATTAATGTATACCCAATCGGGGGTTGTCCCGGTCGTATTCCCATTTCACATTTGGCTCGGAGTCCTCGTTTTACATTCTTCGCTCGATTGTCATTCTCTAATTTCGCCTGAGAACACAGGATCATGAGGAGGAATTTTTCATCGGGCGTGTTTGTAAACGCCTGTCCGAACGTCTGGATCTTCACCAGCACCTTTTTGTCCATCATGTCGACCAATGTACCCAGATCTCCTGCATTTCGACTGAGACGGTCGGGAGCCCACGTGAGTATCGCATTAAACCTTTCTTCGCTCAGACCCTTGAGAAGCTCTAAAAAGCCCGTTCTTTGACAGGATTCTTTTGCCGACTTACTCTCCTTTATCGTTTCTGCGATTTCAATGCCTTCTTTTTCTGCCGTACGAGTCATCTCTGCAATCTGAGAATCAATACTCATGGCTTGTCGTTCATCGGCTTCACTTGATTTTCGGGCGTAGAGGCAGTATTTGATGTTTTCCATTACCCCTATTGATGCCAGAGAAAGGGGGGAAGTCTAGGTTATTCTTCTAAAAAATAATCCCCAAGTATCATTTCAATCTTCTCTCGTGTTTTTTGCTTTAAGTCTCGCAGGTCATTGATATTATAAATTCCTCGTTCTTCTATGATAGTTATGTGATATCCTCCCCGAGAGCCATAGCTTTTCCCTGCGGCGACAGGTTTTTTGGGTTGGTATCGTTTGCAATTATTTCGAAGGAAAAAGGTACAAGCCGAAAAATGCCCATCTTTAATTTTTTTAATAATTTGTGATTCCGCTAAGTCGTTAATCCTCTCTCTCGAAACGGATAGGGTCTCTTCAATGATTTCTACAAATTCATTGTCCTCCTTCTTCCAGCGATAAAACATCATCCGAGAAATCCCTACCTTTTGACAAGCCGTTTCAACAATAGGGGTCTTCGATAGGAGTTCTACAAGAAGTTTTTTCTTCTTTTCTTTTTCTTTCTCCGACATGTGCGGTCTTCCACTCATTTTTTAGTAATTTTTTGTGCTTTTTGTTTTGTTTGGAGTTCCCATCGACTGATAATCACATCACAAAAGGCAGGATCCTTTTCTACCAAGAACGCCTTTCTTCCAAGTTGATCACAAGCGATTAATGTTGATCCACTTCCTCCAAATAAATCCAAGATGGCATCTCCTGGTTTTGTACAGCGTTTCAGAGGACGTTCGTGCAACGTACAGGGCTTTTCCGTTGGATGCAGGTATTCTGCCGTGGGGAGTCTTTTTACGAGCCAGATATCCAACAAATCTTCGATATCCTCGATGGTTTGGTTTCCTGTACCGATTTCAGGATTGAGAATCTCTGTGAAATTTAAAGATTTTGGACTCAAATACGGTTTGCCAATGGTTCCATATACACACGGTTCGTAGCATTTATTGAAAGCCACTTGAGGCGTTGCATTTTGGTTGTTTTTTATCCACAAACAGACCCGCTTGTTTTTGACTCCATTCTTTTGATACAGACTTTGGAGGAGTCCAATGTAGGTTTGATCACAGTAATAAAAGATGTGTGCATTCTTTTCACAATGTTTTAGTCCGTTCCTGAGCGTTTGTTCCAAAAACACTTGGTAATCTTGGTATGATTTCTGATCATCGACTTTTGCAGAAGCGTATTTTTTTGTACCTCCCAGTCCTTTCTCGTAATCGAGGGAAATATTAAATGGAGGATCTGTGTAGATTGTGTTGATCTTTGTTTTCTCGAGAAGCTTGGCAATAACCATTGTGTCCGTGGAATCTCCACAAATAAGACGGTGGTTCCCCAGTTGAAACAGTTCACCTTCTTTTGTTTGTGGATCCTTCTTGGCTTCTTCTAATGCTTTTTGAGTGTCGAAATTGTCACCTTCAACTTCGGATTCATCATCCCAGATCATCGAAAGGTCTTCATCATTAAACCCAAT
>CAZOER010000024.1:0-14352 GCA_964578905.1 uncultured Candidatus Peribacteria bacterium
ACCTCCGACCTCACGGTCCCAAACCGCGCACTCTAGCCAACTGAGCTACACCCCGTTTAAAAAATCGAAATCAAAAGAACGTATTTCAAATTTACCACGGAGAAGATAGGTATTTTTGGGAAAAGTTCAAGTTTTAGTTTTCTTCTGTTGTTTGTTGATGCTCTAGTGTGGCTTTCATTTTTGCAGCAAAATTTTGTTTTTTGGCAGCAACATGTTGTGGAAATGTTTTGTAATAGTCTTCTTTTGAAGAAAAATATCCACCATGATAATCACCCCATACAACATCAATAACTCCTCCTGTCTCTGAATACACATGCCTGTGTCCCGCTGGAATAACTGAAAATTTTGGTTTGAAACTTACAAGTGGTTGTTGTTTTATTTTTAATTCGAGATCGAACATTTTCCCCATATGTTGTGCAAGCATCGCCAAATTAACACAGGTAAGATTCGCATCTTGTTTTAAAACATCTGATATTTTTTGTGATGATGCGTGTAGTCCTTTTTTAATCCCTTCAAGTCCACGTAATGACTCTTCTGCGTTGATCATAATCCACATGGAAATCGACTGTAACAAAAAATCTTCTTGTGAGAAATTTTTCGACTGCTCTCTTACGACATTAAAAATCATTTTCAATTTATTTGGCGAGAATTTATGTCCTAATTTCTCCCCGATAGAATCGAAATTTCCAGATTCTATTTGAGATTTTATATTTAAAATTTCGTTTTTGTACTGCTCCATTTCTTGGGGAGTATCGGAAAGCAATTTATGACTTTTCAAAAGCAATGGCCCCTTGTATGAAGTTTTTTCTTTATTTAAAGAAATCTTTGAATTTTCATTGTCTTCAAAAGAAACTGGATTTTCTGTAAATACTTGCTCTTCTTCTATTGTTTCAGGAATAGAAACAGGCGCTTGGGAAGAATCTTCTTCTTTGTTTAAAGATTCCAATGATTGTTCTCCTTCTGGATGTTCAACTTGTTCAGGAAGTAATGCTTCAACGAGCCCACTTGTATCGTCTTCAAGGGATTCCACTTTCTGCTCGCCTTCCAAGTTATTCTTGGTAGCGATAAGTAACTTTTCTTCTTTTAATACTACTTCCGGAAGACCCATAATGTTAAATTAATCGGGACATTGTACCACAATATAACCCCCTTAACAAGGGCTTTCTCTCACGATTCTCTCCGAATCTCTTACTTCTTAAAATACTCTATACAGAAAGGGGCCCACAAATTGTGGAACCCCTCGCCATTCGCGCAAACAGAAGGATCATTTCTTTATAAACTTTTTTCGTCCTTTTGGTTCGAAGTAAAGCCAATTTATTTCTTTGGAATCTTCTCCTGGTTCTTCAAGTACAAATATTCGTCCTCGATTAAACCATTTCCCAAATCCACGAGCTTTTCTCCCCGTTTCAACACTGTCTATCACCGCTTCCGTGTTCAGTACGAATTCTCCCAATGAAGTGTATTTCCTTTTCCACGAAGAGAGTTCCTTTCCTTGTTCACCATACTTTTTCACTAATCCATCATGCTTCTCTTTCAATTTTCCAAGAGCCAATGTATCTAAATTCCAACCGAGCAGTAATGAATCTCTTTCTTCTGTGATAAGTTTCATCGAAGCTTCATGAGTTGCTTTCAAAGCGTCCAACGCTTTTTTACCAGCTTTGGTGTTTCGAGAAGCCTGACTTTTCCATACACCTGTTAGACTGTCTGCTCTCGCCGTTTTCTGTTTCTCAATAGCAACTGTTTTATTTAGACCTTGAATCATTACAAGTCTGTTCGCACTTGTTGTGCTGTCAGATTCCACCCTTGTCTCCAATTGGGTGATTCTTGCCTTTCGTGCCTCTTGTGCCTTCTTCAGCTTTGGAACAGAGGTAATCACAACCACGAAGAGTATCAGCGCAACTATGACCATTACAAATGTCAGGATTTTCATCACTTTTAGTGATTTTTCAGTTTTGAGAGCACCATGCTCCAATTTTTTTGAGTTCATAACAAACCTTTCTTTATAAATTTGATTAATAAATATTAAAATTACACGCACTTCTCTTCGAGAAATTCAAAAAGAAAACCGTGCAATCTTATTCCTTCCGTTCTGTTAAATAGCAGAAAACACACCGTTTAAAACAATAAAAGCATGTTTTACGAATGGGTTTCTACGCCTGTTTGACAAAGAAGTCAATTATTTTTACTTCTTAAAATATGCCAAGAACTCGTCTCGTGAAAGGTTCTCTTTTTCAAGCAAGTCCTTCGCAATTTTCTTCAGCAACGGCAAGTGTTTCTTCAAGATTGTTTCACAATTCGCCTCAGCTTCGAGAACAAGTCGGTGCACTTCCTCATCAATCGCTCGAGCAGTCTCCTCTGAGAAATCTTTCTCATGAAAATCCATCCCTGCAAATCCTTTTGATTTTTCAGCAAATACGACTGGTCCAACCTTCTTTCCATCAGCCATCCCGTAGGTCATCACCATCGCTCTGGCGAGCCGAGAGATACGTTCTAGGTCATTGGAAGCTCCAGTTGTCGTCTGTCCAAACATGAGCCGTTCAGCGATCCGTCCTCCGTGGAGAGAAACCATTTCGTCCTTCATCTTTTGCTCACTGGCAAGATACTTGTCTTCTTCTGGTAAGAACCAAGTTACTCCGAGCGCTGACCCCCGTGAAATCACAGAAATCTTGTGCACGGGTTCGCAGGTTTCGGTGAAGTGTCCCGAAATCGCGTGTCCTACTTCGTGGTGAGCAATGATTTCTTTCTCTGCTTTTGTAATCCTTCGAGATCGTCGTTCTGGTCCCATAGAGACCTTCTCAACAGCATTTTCTACATCGTCATGCGTGATAGATTTCTGTCTTTTCTTGACGGCGAAGATCGCTGCCTCATTGAGGATGTTTTCCAAATCCGCTCCTGAACATCCAACCGTCTTTGAAGCAATCTTTTTGAGGTTTGCTCCTTTGGCGAAAGTTTTGTTCTTGGCATGAAGATCAAGAATCTGCAACCGTGCTTCCATATCTGGAAGATCGATATGCACTCGTCGATCGAATCGCCCTGGTCGAAGCAAGGCTTTATCCAAAACGTCTGGACGGTTTGTCGCCGCGATAACGATAAGAGACGTTCCTGATTCGAATCCATCAAGTTCCGTCAAAATCTGATTGAGTGTCTGTTCTCGTTCATCGTGTCCTCCTCCCATTCCATTTCCTCGTTGTTTTCCAATGGCATCAATCTCGTCGATAAAGATGATGGCAGGTGCATTTCGTTTCGCAGTTTTAAACAAATCACGAACACGTGACGCCCCCACACCTACGAACATTTCTACGAATTCTGATCCTGATACTGAGAAGAATGGCACGCCTGCTTCTCCGGCAATCGCACGAGCAAGCAACGTTTTCCCCGTTCCTGGAGCTCCTACCAAAAGGATTCCCTTTGGTGTTTTCGCTCCCATTTTTCGGTATCGTTGTGGGCGTTTGAGGAAGTCTACTACTTCCACGACTTCTTCCTTGGCTTCTGTGGCTCCCGCTACATCACTGAATCGAGTGTTATATTTTGTCTTGTCATAAACCTTCGCTTTTGATTTCCCAAAACCAAACGGTCCTCCTTCTCCTCCTCCCCCTCCCATGGAGCTGGCTCGACGAGAAATGAAAATAAGGAATCCAATCAAGAGCAAGAACGGAGCCACACCAATCAAGATGTTCATCCACAATCGTCCACTTGAAGTGTCGACGATGGTTACCTTTGCTTTTTTAGACAAATCATCGAACCCAAGATCGGCAATATTACTCGATGCTTCTTTTGTTGTTTGGAATTTCGTCCCATCAAATGTTTCTGCTGTAATCGTGTTATCCTTTATGGCAATTGCCTGAAATGCATCCTGCGTATACTTCTCTTTCATCACCGTGAGGGAAATCTCCTCTGGTTTCTCTTTCGAAAAGAGTTCTTCATTTCCTGGAAAAATAAGTGCGATACTTGCTCCAATCAGAGCAATCACAAGTAAATATTTAAAAGGGTTCTGCCGACGCGGAGCGTTTTTTGGACCTGGTTTCATAGGGGAAAATTAATCGATCGAAGAGTAGCAAAAAGTGACGATTTATCAATCGTCTTTGGTATTTATTTTTCGAGATAGTCTGTAAAAAGAATTCCTTCTAAGTGGTCATATTCGTGAAGAAAAATCCGTGCATCCCATTTATCGAGTTTCTTTTCACACCAGTTGCCTTCTACATTCTGCCATTTTACTTTGACCTTTGCTGGTCGAGAGATTTTGGCAAATTGCCCTGGGAGACTGAGACAACCTTCTTCCATAGTCACTTCTTTTTTTGAACATTCTATGATTTCCGGATTCACCATCGCGAGCACCTTGGTTTCTTTTTTCGTTCCAACATTTTGAGTGACAAGCAAAACTCGCTTCCCTGCTCCAACTTGATTCCCTGCCAAACCAACCCCACGAATTCCTGTTTTTGGGTCATCTGCAAGCATGGTTTCCTGCATTTCGGTGATAAATTCCACGAGAGAATTATCGAATAGCGTGACGGGTTCACACTTTGTGCGAAGGATACTATTGGTTTCTCCTGTTTGAATATCGAACATCGTGAAATGTTTTTACCCGATTGAGCGGAAAAATCAATATCAAAAGAGCTCAAACCCTTTCGGGATCAAGCTCTTTGTTTGTTTCGTAGGGAAACTTAGCTCAATTCAACAGTCGCTCCTGCTTCTTCGAACTTCTTTTTCATTTCTTCAGCTTCTTCTGTCTTCACGTCTTCTTTGATTGTTCCTCCTGATTCAGCCAAAGTCTTCGCTTCACCAAGTCCAAGACCTGTTATTTCACGAACTACTTTGATCACTGCGATCTTTTGTGATCCACAGTCTTTAAGAACAACATTGTAAGAAGATTTGGCTGCTTCTTCTTCTACTGCTGGTCCTGCTGCTGCGGCTGCTACTGGAGCTGCTGCACTAATTCCGTACTTTTCTTCGAAGTACTTTGCTACGTTGTTAGCTTCCACAACCGTAAGTTTTTCGATTGCGTCCACCACTTTTTGCTCACCTGCGCTGAGCTTGATATCGGTTGTAGTCTCTTCAGACATGATATGGGGTATTTAAGAATAAAAAATTAAAAACAAATTTAAGCCGCGAACCTCGAAGCATTTTCCAAAACGTTGTAGAGTTTTGAGAATCCTGAACCAAATACACTGTGAAGTTTTTGTGGTCCTGATTTGAGCATTCCAACAATCTTCGCAAGAGATTCTTCTCGACTTGGCGTGCTTGCAATAATTGCTGTTGCTGCCACGTCACAGAATTTTCCTTCGAAAAATGATCCTGCGTATCCTACTTTTGAAGTCTTTGTTTCTTTATCAAAGAATTCGGCCATGTACTTTTTAATAGAAGCTGCTGGTGCAATTTCATCATTTGGAGAAACAATCACCGCTACTGCTCCTTCTAAGTCATCAACGTTTACTTCAGGAAGTCCTGTGTTTTTTGCTGCCAAAGCCATCAATGTTTTCTTGATAACCGTGTAGCTCATTCCTTCTGCTCGAAGTCCTCGTCGCATTACTTGCGCTTCTTCTACTGTCAATTCATTAAATGTAATAAATGCTACTCCTTTCGCCTCCTTGAATTTTTCTTCAAGAACTGCGAGTTGGTCCGATTTCGTGCTTCGTGATATTGCCATTTTGATTTAAAAAAAGTCTTTGTGGGGCAAAGACTTGAGACGTAATCCATTTCTTTTCGGTACAGAACTTTCACAGAAATGATTTGATTTGTCTCGGCTGGGTTTATGACTCAAGGTCTACCAACTGTCTTTGACCGCGGATAAGATAGGGATGGCGAGTTTTTTGTCAAACTTTTTTTTCTCTTTTAGGATACCTATCCTCTCCTCTCTTCTGTCATCCCGGAATCCCGAAGGGATGTCCGGGATCTAGCTGTAAAAAAAAACACGGATGCCGCGCTAGCGCTTCCAAACAAAATATTCATTTCTGATAAGATCCTGAAACAAGTTCAGGATGACAATGCTCGATTCGCAAATCCGATTCCGGCAATCGTTGCACTGGAAGTTGTTGTTTGTGAATCTGTGAGCAGCTCAACCGCTGAAGCCCAGTCCTCTGCGAAGAACACCTCTATTTGTTCTGATGGATCGAGATCTTGTGTTCCGTTTTGGGAACAATTTCGAGCGAGAAAAAAGTGATATTTCATGCTTGATCCTGTGGGATTCGCGAACACTTCACCTATCTTTTCGAACCTTTCTGATTTAAACCCCGTCTCTTCCTGCAGTTCTCGTGCAGCGGCCACTTCTGGCGTTTCTCCCTCATCAATGATGCCGGCACAGAATTCAACCACTTCTTCCCCCCCTCCGTGTTTGTAACTGCGTTGAAGAATAACTTTTCCTTCCGTGGTAATCGGTACAACAATTACTGCATCCGCAGATGTGTTCACAAACCATTCCCCTTTTCCTCCATCTGGGAATTCGACCTCGTGCCGCTCCACTGGACAGTATTGAGACTCGATGAGTTTTTCTTTGGAAAGGACTTTAAATTTTTTCATTTGAAATCGTTTTATTCATCATCAAGTGATCGACGAGAACCAATGCCGTCATCGATTCGAGTACCGGAATCACCCGCGGAACAATGATCGGATCGTGTCGACCCTCGATTTCTAGATCCACTTCTTCCCCTTTGGTATTTACTGTCTTTTGAGGTTTTGCAATCGATGAGGTTGGCTTCACTGCCACGCGAAACCAGATGTCCTCGCCTGTTGAGATGCCACCAAGAATGCCCCCATTGGCATTTCTTTTTGTTTCAACCCGGGTTCCATCCCCCGAACCCGGGTTAGGAATAAATTCATCATTCGCCTCAGATCCTTTCATCGCCGACAGGGCAAACCCTTCGCCGATTTCAAATCCTTTTACAGATCCCACAGACAGACACGCTTTCGCGAGATCCGCCTCGAGCTTGTCGAAGACCGGCGCTCCCAGTCCCACTGGAGGATTCTTAATTCTAATCTCAACAATTCCCCCAAGGGAGTCTCCATCTGCCTTTACAGACTCAACTTTTTTCAATGTTTTTTCAAACGCGCTTTCATCTGCCATCCGCAGAGGATTTTTTTCAATAAATTTCTCGTCCACATTTTCAAATTCTTCTCCTCCGATCGCTCGTGCGAATCCGATGATTTCAATGTTGTGTTGTTTCAATATTTCAGAAGCTACCGCTCCGCCCATCACACGAGAAATCGTTTCTCGTCCAGAACTTCGCCCGCCTCCTCGATGATCTCGGATCCCATATTTTTTGAAGAAAGAAGCATCTGCATGCGAAGGACGGAAAACATCTTTTAGATTCTCGTAATCCGTTGAACGCATATTGCTATTCGCAACAAGCACCGCAATAGGGGCTCCTGTTGTCTTTCCTTCAAAAACACCCGACACAATTTCACACGTATCAGACTCTTTTCTTTCTGTCGTAATGTTTGATTGCCCTGGCCTTCTTTTATTTAATTCTTCTTGAATACATTTATTGTTCAATTCGAGATTTGACGGACAGCCATCAATGACGACCCCCATCATTGTTCCATGGGACTCTCCAAAACTCGTAATTCGAAATAGGTTTCCAAAAGTATTCATGTGCGAAAAAGTAATAACAAAAAACCACCTTGGGGGCAAGGTAGCTTTGTTCTTTTAACAAGTTTGATAATTATCGTCGTGTTCCTTCTACGTATTGATCCATAGGAACTGTTCGTCCTGCAAATCGGATTCGCATGCTACTGATATTTTTTCCTCGAATTCGTGTTCTTCGTCCTGCTTTATCCATTTCTGTTCGTGATTCCGATTTTACAACCGCTCGTGGTCGTACAACATCTCGTCGTACAAGCTCCGTTTTCATTTGTGCTACGTAAATATCTCGTTCTCGTGGTGTGTGTTGTAATCGTCGGTAATATGCTTGCCCACCCATGTCTCCATGGCTTGATCTGAGTACGGTAAAAATCGTTGTTGAAGATTGATCAACATCCGTGAGATAATACGCTCCACCAGTGAAAACAAGGGCAGAAAGAATAAATACGAAGGCTGTTAAAAATGAAAACCGGTGATTGTTTCGCATAATGTGGGTTTGATAATTGGGTAGTGCTTTTTTACTTCGAGAGAAAAAAATGTCAAGGAAAAAGAACGCGATTTTTCCGCTCCGTCAACTCCCTCTCCGCTTATTTTATTTTGAATTCGATCCTATTAAAAATGCTCGGCAAGCTCTCTGCCCAGAACGGTGATATTTTCATATCAAGCACATTTTCGATTTCTGGATAATTCGTCAAAATCCCACGCACATCTTTCGTGCTTCTTCCTGCAATTTCTTTCTTTAATTTTTCTCTCCATTCTCGTGCGGAGATTGAATCCGAATCAATATCCAATGTTTCTACTCCCTGCATTTCTACTGATAATTTTACCCATTTTTCTTCTTCAAGGAATTCCGATTCCATCACTCTATACTGAGCAGAAACGGGATCTATTTTTATAAGTTTTTTCCGGTGGTCTTGTGTCGCCCTCAGTTTTTCCGTGAGGAATTTTGCCACTTGTGATTGATCAAAAACAATTCCCATCAGACGCACATGGGCCGGCACTTCAAACGTCTGTACTTCTTGCCCAATCAAATCTTCTGGAAATTCTAAACGGACGGTTTCTGTTTTGAGCAATCGTGGGTCGTCGAGGAGAACGTATTTTCCTTTTTCTCGTTCTGATCGATTCTCTATTTCTGTCCGCAATTGATCCACTCCCTGCACGCGAAATTTATCAATCAGTATATCCTTTACGGCTTCGAAATCCCCTTCTTCGATGAAGTAGTGCGTCAGCGTCGATCCACCCACAAGTGGTCCTTTGTTCGCACGAGCGTAGTAGAGTTCTCGGGATTCAGAACGGAGTGCCGGAAAGATAAGATCTGTTCCTGCCTGGATATTCCCCCTCTCTCCAATTGGTTTCTCATCTTCGTCATACTGGTCGGCTCTGATCTCTACGACAAATCGCCCCGCTCCATCTTCATTGCGCGGTGGGATAATCACTTTGTCTTCGAATCGGAAGACAATCCCATCCTCTGTTGCCAAACGAGAGGGTAAAAGGAATTTCTCATATTTCGTTTCGTTCATCAGTGTCACCTTTCCGTGTGCGTCCGTCAGATCATATCGCCGTCCTGTGGAGGGGAAAATTTCGGTTCCAATGACTTCTGTTTCCACAAAAATACCATCGACCATTGGAAGGTTCTTTTCTTTATCCGACACGTCTGCTTCTGGCAGGGTGACGACAACATTCTGTGTTACTGGAATTACGGAGACTTTGAGCTTCAATGTCACGGTCGCTCTCGGGGAAATCCATGCCCACGTTCCGATAAGAAGAATGATGACGATTAAAAATCCAAAGAATATTTTTCCTCGAATCGGTTTCCGTCGTCCTTCGTTTTCAATTTTGTGCGTAGAGAATACTGGTTTTGTTTTTGTAGCCGTGAAAGCAACTGGCGCCTCTTCTTCGTTTTCGGTTGGGGTTTCCTTTTTTGGTTCTCCATTGAGAATAGCCTTCACTTCTTGTCGTTCCGCATCAAGAAACTCTGTTGGCATGACAGAGTGCACTTTCAAATTCTGAGATTTCATACTATCGCGCACGAACTTCTGCATCACCACAAAAGAAAGTTCTTTCTTCTCTGTTTCTCCCGCTTCTTTTAATTTTTTGAGAAAGGAAGTGTCTGACAAAATAGCAAAATGCCGAGGACAGATAAACACAATTTTATTAGTCGGAACTTGCTTCACCACTTGAAGGATGTCTTTTACGCTGTCGGTATCTTGCAACGAAATAGGTGTCACTTCCATATGAAGGAAATGTAACCGAAGAGGAGGATTTTTACAATCCCAACCCACTTTGTCATCCCGACCGTAGCGGAGGGATCCCTTAATCAATCAATTCTTCCGTTAAATCCTTCCATGAGAAATTTATTGAACGGATAAGAAATTCTTTTTTCTTTCTATTCCATTTTTTTATTTGCTTCTCTCTTTCTAGTGCTCCGTAGACATCTCCACCTTCCTCATAATATACAAGTTTTTTACATTTATATTTTTTAGAAAAACCTTCTATTTCCTCTGATTTATGTTCAAGAACTCTTCGAATTAAATTATTAGTAACTCCCACATAAAGAGTCCCACTTTCACTTGCCATTATGTAAACAAAATACTGTCGTTGGATCATTGGAAGGGATTTCTCGGCTTCGCTCGAAATGACAAAAACATTACGTCCGCACAATATATCCATATCCGTGAACGGTCTCGATCATATTCGCACCATCTCCCAGTTTCTTCCGCAGAGAACGAACGTGTACCGTGATGGTATTGGAAACCATGTTGTCATCTTTCCCCTCCCATAAACACTGTTGAAGTTCCTCTCGTGTAACGAGTGTGTTTTTGTTGCGCAAGAGAAGCAGTAAAATCTGGAATTCTTTTTTCGTGAGGTGCACATCTTTCTGTTTATAAAATACCAACATGTTTGTCATATCCACTGCAATGTCTTTGCACCGCAACACATTATTCTGTGTGCCAGATTTCCGTCTCAATAAACATTTCGCTCTCGCCGTCAGTTCATCAAGTGAAAAATCTTTCACGAGAAAATCATCCGCCCCAAGATTGATCGCCTTAATTCGCGTATCAACAAGATTGTTGGAAGAAATCGCCAAAATCGGTGTCTTTTTCCCAAGCGCCCGAAGCGAGGCAATGACGAGAAACCCGTCTTTTTTTGGAAGCACAATATCAAGAATCACAAGGTCATACTTGTTCGCTTTCATTTTTTCTAATGCCACCTCCCCATCTCCCGCTCGATCAACGATAAATTTCTCCTGTTTCAATGTCATCTCAATAAGATCCAACATGGATTCGTTGTCTTCTACAACAAGTATTTTCATCGCGAGGGGGGCTATGAATATTGCCAATATCACCCGTATCTATATTTCTGTCAATGTTTACTCTTAATAAAAACTTCACATTTGATTTGTCAGTTTGTAAAAAAAGTATTGTTTTCTCTTTACAATAAGTCGAGAATGATGTAGGGAGAGAGTTGCAGTTCTTTATATTCTTCATTTTATATTGTTTGAGGCCGTAATAGCTTCAAATCAAATGATTCGTTTGGACGGTGTTTCTCTTTGTATTCCTTGTCCCTTCTCCATGGTGAGCTTCACAGAAGCCAGTAATTATATCTCGACAAATCTTCCATTTCGGAAGCGGAGAGCTGTAAAAAATAGTCACCCGAGAGGTACCGAGACGAGAATTACAAATAAAAGAGAGCTGTCATACGAAGAACTTCAGGAACTCGATCAATCAAAAAACAAATTCATTTCTATCGTTTCTCACGAATTAAGAACCCCAATGACCGTTATTAACGGATTCACGGATTTTTTGCTGTCGGAGAAATTTGGAGAACTCAATGGCAAACAAAAAGAGTTTCTTGGTACGATATCTCGAAATACCACGGAGCTTATTAAATTAGTAAACAAAATCCTCGACATAAGTCGGCTTGAATCTGGAAAATTGGTATTCGAATCACGGGACATCCTTCTTCCTGAGTTTCTTATCGAAGCTACAAGCGAATTCCGAGTCCTTTGTTTGCAAAAAGATATAACCATCTCCTTTGAAAACCCACAAAACGTACGTTGCTTTATCAAGAGCGATCCCTTTCGTATAAAGCGAGTTCTCATGAACCTCATCAGTAATTCCTGCAAATGCACCCCGAAAGGAGGAACGGTTGTTGTTATCCTTGAGCCATGTCCAAAGGCAGGACAATCTGTTCAAATTTCTGTGAAAGATAATGGAATTGGAATCCCAAAAGAAGATCAGAAATATATCTTTGAGAAATTTCACCAAGTAGAGAACTCTCTCCGGAAAAGCTACACCGGAACAGGACTCGGACTCCACATTGTAAATCTTATTATTGCAAGGCTCGGTGGGAGCATTTGGTTTGAAAGTAAAAAAGGAGAAGGAACGTGTTTCACTTTTTCGTTGCCTGATACAAATGAAAAATAAAAAAATACTGGTAATTGATGACACAAAAGACTTGAACGATATGTTTGCACTGGCCTTTGAATGTGAAGGGTGTTTTGTACGGCAGAGTTTTGATGGGAAAGATGGTTTTGCCGTCTATAAAGAATTCCAACCCGATGTCATCCTGCTCGACATTATGATGCCTGAGATGGACGGGAACGAGGTTCTCGCACATATTCAAGAAGAAGGCGACCCACAACCCCTCATTATTATTTTTTCAAATATGGAGTGGAAAGGCGAAACGTCAGAACACGTTCGATATATCAAGAAATCAAGTATTACCCCTACCGAGATGGTGGAGCAGGTGAAGAAGATGATGTGAATTTGGCTGGGGCGGAGGGATGACGCTACCGCTATATTGCGAACCCTTGGGTTAGAATCCCGACATCAGGTAAAGAAAAAAATACTATCCCCTTTGGGGATACTGTTTTTTTCTTTGGCTGGCATCTCGAGTCTATAACCTTTCAACTTGATATTCAAGCCATTTTCCGCCTTGAAATGTTACAAATGTTACACAGTGGAGAGTTTCTGTTGAATACATTATTTGTTCAATGATTTTACACAAGATAATATTCACTTCCTCAGAAGTGATCTTTTTTACTCATTCATTTTTTTATTGAATATCCCTTAGATACAAGATATTCGTTAAATTGCATTAAATCCATAGAGTCTTTGTAATAAACTACTTTATATTTACCAGGCGAAAGAGCAATTACATCATCTGCATTAAGTTCCGTATCAATTCCCAAGTTGATCATCATATCCCAAGTTGATGAACCTACTAGCCAAAATATAACTTCATCATCATCCAATAGATTTCCTTTAGAAGTTTCAAATAAGACACCACAATATAAATCCTTTTGAATTTCTCCTATTTTAATAGAATTACTGTAAGGTCCAATATTTTTAAAATTGTAGAGTTTGTTGCAAATACCAAATTTGACTCCGTTTCTTATAAATGATGAACGAACTTCAATTAATTCTCCATTCGTTAGTTTGATATCAATTTGATTAGATGCACTTTGAAATTGCGTTTCTGTAGCAATATCATCGAATCTACTATTAATGTATTCAAGCCAACCTTTTTCAGCCAATAACCCTCCGAATGAATCTGTTATTAATCTTTTTTCATTACGCGATAAAGCACTCTCATTTGCTGAAGCAGAAGAGACCTCCAGGGATAGTGATTTTGCTTTTTTAAAAATATCTTTATAGCTTTCAGAGTCTTTCTTTACTGTGATTTTGATTGCTCCAAAGTCCCTTAGAATATTTAATTGATTTTCCGGATCCTGACATTTAATTAGCTTTTTTTGAAAAATCATACTAAATAGTTTTAAATTCTACAGTCCCCCCTAAACAGTACAAACATGAATTTCTAGTTTGATATTAAGATAAAATCAAATTGATGGCAATTGTAGTTTGAAGTATTCGTCTTCGATGGTATAGAATTCCATTCTAGGAATGGATTTATATTTATTTTAGATCATAAAAAGATGAGATTTCTATTTAATGGTTTATTTAATTTACAAAAGCATGCTCCCTTATGAATTCCAAGCGTCAGCGTACAGAAAAGAAATAGGGCGTTTAATGACTATTGCAGTGGAAATTGTCGAAGACCTACCTCCCATACTGCAATTGCAATATGAATCCGTTCTGAGCTCTAGAGCTCCAACAATGGAGACTCTTAATGAAATAATCGCACTTGGAGAAAGTTTACAAATCAATACGGAAGAAGCTAAATTAGAATTCAATTCAAAATCTATTGAAGTAAATTACAATGGGGATTCACTACCATTAAACACAAGATTGCAAATTCGTTTTTTAGAAAGAATGTTAAAATTAAATATAGGAGAATCTGTAAAAACAGAGGTATTTGAGATTGATTTGTACGATACCGATGTAAATGATCCAAAAGGCAGCTTAAAACAATTAGTTTTTCGAATTAATACGAAACTGGAAGAACGTTTTGGAATAAAGGAATCCTTTAAATACAGTTCTACAAAAATTACTAGAAAAAAGTAGTTTTCGTACCACTTTCATACCTTTTGGGAGTTCACACTTCAGGTATGATTAAGAAAGTATCGTCTTCGGCAATTCATATCGTATCAGTCTCTACCCATGATTTGAAAGCTTCAACATATAACCCTCGCAAGTGGAGCGAAACAGCAATTAAGCAACTTACAGAGTCAATTGAGCGCTTCGGATTAGTAGATCCTATTCTCGTGAATGGAGCGGAAGAGAGAAAAAACATCGTCATTGGAGGGCATTTTCGGCTCAAGATTGCGAAAGATTTAGGATATACAGAAGTTCCCGTTGTCTACATCAACATCCCTG
>CAZOER010000025.1:0-14171 GCA_964578905.1 uncultured Candidatus Peribacteria bacterium
TTACACGGCCTTGCCAAGGCTGAGATACGGGTTCGACTCCCGTTACGCGCTCCAGAAAAAAATGAGTGTACCCAAAAGGTATAGTCATTTTTTTCTTTTGCCTGCGAAGCAGGCAGAGTCGAATACAAGGTTCGATCTGGAAGATGAGCGCCGAGTCCCGCAATGCGGGACGACAAAGCGAATACTGAAAGACTCTAACGAATCCCGACTTGTCGGGATGAAGTGACGAGCCACCCGTTACGCGCTCCCAAAGACTGGATCCCGGATATCCCTCTAGGATTCAGGGAAGACTAGAGGAGGACGAGAATATAAGAGTTTCTCGTTACGCGTTTTAATCATAGAAAACCATTGACTTTTCTATAAAATATTTTATATTAAATACGAAATGTTAAAAACGAAGACAATACATAAAATTATTGATGAAAATCCTGGTGATTTTGAAGCCATTAGAATCACTATTCTTGATATTGTTGGAGATAAAAAATCAGATTTAATGCCACAATTAACGCGTCTAAAGCCGTTTTTTGTAGCGGAAGAGGTTTCGAAAATTGTAGAAAGTATTATTCAGGAAAATCCTGAAAATTGGATCAGATATGTTGAAACAGCTCGTGAATATATTTCTGATAAAAAATTAAGAGAAAGACTTTTGACGATACATAAGGCAATGCCATGGTTGTTTTATAACCATATTGATGCATTTAGAGACTTATTTACCAGTGATTTTTTCTCTCGAGTGTTTACAGAAACGCAATCGTTAATGGATACAGAGTTATTTAAAATTTTTCAGATATATCATTCAGACTCTGCTATGAGTGGTTTCTTTTTAGATTTTCAAGAACTTTTAAAAGAAAAAATTGGAACAACGAAAATTGAAGCTCGAGTAGCAGAAAGAAGGGAGGCAGGTTTTGCTTGCGGAGGAATGGATAAGAATTTTGATTTAGCTTCACAAAAAGGAGAAGGACTTTGTTTAGTAAACGATCAGTTTATAGCCAAAAGATATCATAGAAAAGGGGCTGATAAAGCGGTTAAAATAAGTTTTATTTCATCAGGAAGTGGTGTTAGTGAAAATGGATATCCAATATGGGAAGATTTTATTTATGCACCGAGTGAAGATCAGCATGTTGCTATTTCAGATGCAATACTCAACGGAGAGACTGCAATACAAATAGAAAACCTGATAATTCGACCAGCTCGTCCGCTCATAGGAAAAACATCACAACAAGTATGGAACCAATTTAATAGTTCTATGGAGAAGAAAGACTAACGTCGTTCCAAAAACTCACAGAATCCAAGCACTTCTTGTTTCTGTACTTTTTGTCTGAGCGTCTCAACAGTATCGGTTTCTTCATCTACTAACACTTTTCGTTGTAAGACCGTCTCACCGGCATCTACGTCCTTACTCACACGGTGCAAGGTTGCTCCTGTGTAGCGTTCTTCTTCATCGAGAACCTTCTGGTGCACTTCGTCACCTTTAAGCCCTGCAAACTTCGGCAGAAGCGATGGGTGGACATTGATTGTAATATTTCCAAATTGTTCACAGAAGAGTGGCGAAAGAATTCGCATCCATCCCGCAAGCAAGATGAAGTCAGGATTGTGTTCCCGTAAAAAGTTCATCAATTCTCGATCGTATTCTTCACGCGTCATTCCTTTGGCTTCAGGAAGCACTTCGATGTTTTTAATCTTTGCTTTCTTTGCTTTTGCCAATGCTCCAGCGGCTGGTTGATCAGTGAGGAAAAGGCAGACTTCAACATTTGGAATTCGTCCTTTTTTGTGGGCATCAAGGATTCCTTGGAACGTGGTTCCATTGCTTGATGAAAGAATCGCGATACGTTTCTTTTCAGGCACTTCGGGAAGCAATGATTCCAGAACGGGCATCATCTTTTCAACTTCCTTTTTTGGATCACTTTTCAAGCTTGGAGAAACTTCAATTTCAGCACTGGCTTGATAGATTCCTTTTCGTTGATTCCAGAGTTGATCGATTTCTTGAGACAAAGGAATGTCAGGATTGAGTCGTGGTCGGTGTGACTCGTTCTGCGTTAAGAGGTACTTCCGCACATCACTAAAGTCTGTGTGCAAGAAGACAAACGTTCCTGTTTTCTTTAAATTTTGAAAGTTTTTTGAGTTCTCAATCGTACTACCACCTGTAGCGAGGATCCCAGAGAAATTACGACAAAAGTCGTGTGTAACTCGTTGTTCCACTTCTCGGAAAACTTGCCATCCGTACTTTCCTACGAAATCAGAAATACTTTCTCCAATGACAAATTCAATTTCTTCATCGAGATCGGCAAACGGGAGATTATTTATTTCCGCGAGTGCACGTCCAAATGTCGTCTTTCCGCATCCACGGAAACCTATGAAAACGATGTTCTGTTTCTTCACGGAGTTCTTTTAGCGTAATTTGCAAAAAAAATCAAATCTCTTACCCTTAATCCGACTTGCTTTTATACCAAAATACATGCAAAAAAAATTAATAATCTTCGGTCTTTCCCTCTCTATTTTGCTGATTCCTTCAGCACAGGCTCTTCGGTTTTCAGATGACGCATTGCTTCCTACATGGGCGGTAGACGCAGTTGACGAAGTTCAGGAGCAAAAAATTATGACAGGATTCGGAGACAATACGTTCCGACCGGATCGTATTTTAAATCGTGCAGAAGCACTCGTTATATTGTTCCGATTAAAAAGAGTTGATTTAGACGAAGTAGGAGCAACAGGGGACACTAAATTCAAAGATGTGCCACTCGACGCATGGTTTTCGAAGGCCGTTGGAGAAGCGGTGAAGCAAGAATGGATTACAGGATTTCCTGATGGAACGTTTCGTCCAGGACAGAATCTCAACCGTGCTGAATGGGCGACACTTATCATGCGGGCATTTTCTCTTGAAAGAGAAGAAAATCCTGGATATACGGATGTGCCTTCTAAAGCATGGTTTTCGAAACCAATTTTTACTCTTGCTGCGAATGACTTAATAAGAACGAAATCAAACAAGTTTAATCCATCAGACCCAGTAGACAGGGCAGATGCAGCTTGGCTTGCGGCAAAAATTCTCAGAAAACCGAGACTTTTAGGAACATCTTCTTCTAATGATTTTGGATCGTATGCAAAAAGAATTGATAGTCGACGAGTAGCGATTAAGCCTCGTGATTTTAATCCCTACATGCAGGGATATGATATTGAAACAAAGCAATTGAGTATGAATGTCGTTCCGAAAGAGGACGAAGCTGTGATACGAAAAGATTCTGATTGGATTGATATGGGATCAATCCGTATCTCAAATACGCTTGATGATCGAGTAGAACTTCACTCAATAGAACTGAAACTTCTTTTTGACAAAACCAATATTGGACCAGCAGGGAACTTTTTGTTCAAACTGAAAGGGCTGGGAATTGAGAGAGAAGTAGAGGTCGGAAGAACAGGGAATATATTTATTGCTGGGATTGGGGCATCAGGAGGAGCGCTTATTGGAGCGAACCAGGAACTCGTTGTGCGTGCATACCTGAAACCAAAAGATGCGAATCAATTCTATGCAAATGAAGGGTATGGGAAACTGACACTCTTTCAATCGACAGGATCGATGATTAGTACCTTTAACAAAGAAAATCCAGACAGAAATGGAACCTATCGAAATGCGCCGATTAAGTTTGAGTCTCGAGAATTTACAAAAATATTTTTTCGACCGTAAAAACTTTTGACAAACATTTCCTGAAACCTACAATTCTGCCCGATGATTAAGGTTACTAAACGAAACGGTGAGTCAGGAGATAAATTGCTCAAACGATTTTCTTCCCACGTAAAATCTCGAAAACTTATGCAGAAGTTCCGAGGATTGCGATATTTTTCACAGAAGCCACGAAAGATCAGTGAAAGAGAAGCAGCAGTTATGAGAGAAATGCACCGAACAGAGGCAAAACGAAAACAGTTTTTGAGCTAGTCATTCAGAAGTATTTCTGATAGAAGGGGGATGCTTTTTTGTATTACGATGAACATTCGAACAGCACTTTTGTGGGGAGAAGATGATCTTCAATATTTGGAGAACCCAAAACTTGAAGCAGAAATACTCCTTGCGGGTGTATTAAAAAAGGATCGTATTTTTCTGAAAACCAATCCTGAATTTCCAATGTCTGTGAGGGAAAAAAGATTGTACAAAAAATGTGTTCAAAGGAGACTAGAAGGATTTCCAGTAGCGCAGATTCTAAAGTATAAAGATTGGGCTGGGTTTCGGATAGTCATAAATAAACACGTTCTTATCCCGCGTGATGAAACAGAAATCCTTTGTGAACATATCTGTGAAATTTCGCGAAAGGATTCAGTAAAAAGAATTCTTGATGTGGGAACGGGGTCGGGAATTATTGCGATTTTTCTGAAACACCATTTCCCAGAGGCGATGGTACAAGCGCTTGATATTTCAAAGAGAGCCCTGCGAGTGGCACGAAAGAATGCAAAAAAACACCAGCCTTCCATTGAATTCTTGAGATCGAACCTCCTTGATAAAATTGAAGAGAACGAGCAGTACGACATTATCGTCGCAAACCTGCCCTATGTCCCCGAAAATATTTCTATCTCACGAGAGGTCTCCAAAGAGCCAAGAAAGGCTATCTTCTCCGGTTCAGATGGACTCGATTTACTCCGAACATTTGCAGAGCAATTAAAAGAAAAGAATATTCGATTTCAAGAGTTATGGCTTGAGTTTTTACCACAACAAGAAAAATCAATTGAGGATCTCTTCAAAGAATATGATGTTCAGTTTTTCACGGACACAGAAAAGACGGTCCGATTCGCGCGAATAATGATTCAAAAGTCCTAGTGCTTTCGTCGTGCGTATTCACCGACGAAGATGCCGATTGAAGCCGCAACAGGGATAGACATAATCATTCCGATAATCGCAAGGGGTACTCCACCGAAGGCATTTCCAATCGTACCTCCGATAGCCAAGGAGAGGATCACGACGACTGATGGTAAACCGGTGACTTTTTCCATAACCAGTGGAACGAGCAAGTTTCCTTCCAAGAATTGAATGAGGGCGACCCATCCAATAACAATGAAGAAGAGAACCCAAGAAATGTTAAGCGCAATGAGTCCAGCAAGAACGTACGTCGTCATAACGCCTACGTATGGGAAAAGTTCCATAACACCCGCGAGAAGTCCAATAGTGGCCGCGTATGGCATTCCAAAGAAGTATTCGAGGATCTTCATTCCGATGTACATAGAAAGCCCGATAGAAACCATGAGGATAAGTTGTCCTCGGAACCAAGAAGCCATTTTTGTTTGAATACGGATTGTTTTTTCTTCGATATAATTTCGTTCTTTTGTTGGAAAGAGGGCAAGGAAGAATTGTCCAATTTGTTCTCGTTCCATAAGAAGGAAGAAAAGAACTACGAGTGTGAAGAGGAAATTAAAGACTCCTTGAAAGATTCCACTCAGGATATCGAAGGTAGAACCAGCTACACTATTGAGGTTCTTTGAAATGCTGGTGAGGTTGTCAGAGATGAATTTTTCTGCATCAGTAGGATCGAAAGAGAATCGTGTGAAAATCTCTTGAAGCCACGGATATGTTGTTTGATCACTTGCAAAGAGTGCTTTCAAATCCTGTGCAATAGAGAGGAGTTGTTCTCCGAGGATCGGAACCACTTGGTAAAACAAAATTCCAATAACTCCTAAGAAAAGGATATAGAGAATTAATATAGCGAGAGGTCGAGGGATTTTTCGTTGTTCCATAGAACTCACAATGGGAGAAAGTCCCATTGCCAGGAAGAAACAGACCAAGGTAATAATCAAGATGTTTTGCAGTTGAACGGCGAGTTGTCCGATTATGAGAAACAAAAATACAACAATCAGAACTTTTGCGATAGTTGCACTTGAAATCGTCAGTTCTACTTTTTGAACATCAACAAGTTCCTTTTTTGGAGCGACGTGGTGCTTGATATCTTCCTCCTTTTTCTTCTTCTGTCGAAGCTCATTTATCTCATTTATCTTATCCGAAAGCCGATTAAAAAACTGTTTCATCAAGTATAATTTTTACACAAAAGGAAAATACACGCAAAAAAAAATCAACGTAATGAATAAGCGGTATTAAAAGTCAGAACGAGATATTATTTGTTCTGTGCACGAGAGATTTGTTTCGTCTTGTGTACTTGATGTTTATTACATCGTGAACAGTATTTTCGCATTGTTACCTCCTTTGGATTTTGATTCTGAATATTGAGCAAAATCTTGTAGTTTTGCATCATCTTTCCAAGTTTGTCTTTGCACTCTGTACAGAAGAGGGCGAAGAAGAGTCGTTTTTTAGTAGCTCGTGCCATTTTATTATCTTAATTGCTGGCGGATTGTAGGAAGGGAAGGGGTTTTGTCAACTACAAGTTTTCCGCTTCGAGTTCGATTTCTGCATTTTCTGGAGCGTCACTCTTTACCGCCGTGATACAAGAGAGAACTTCATCGTCTTCTGTTTGGATGTGCTTTGGTCCAATCGCTTCTTCATCAAGGTATTCTTTCCCTTTCTTTACCTTACAAACACACGCTCTACAAGCCCCCACACCACACGAAAAAGGAATTGGAGCGCCATTATCTTGCGCTTGTGTTCCGACAGATTCATCAGACGTTGAATCGAAGTCAGTCACTTTTTTTCCAGAGTTATCATTGATGATTACTTTTGCCATTTTTGTAATTTAAAATCGAGGAGAGTGTATTTTTTGAGATAAAGAATGCAAGTTGACAAATTGCTAATAATATTTATTATAAACAAGTATATGAAAGGAAACATTAGTTCGATTTCAGAGTTTCTTGAGAAGAGTGATATTAAAAATTTCACTCCAGAGTGCTCAAAGGGAAAAGGAATTTGTAAAACAGGATGTAATGAGGCACAGATGTGTCTTAATTCTTGCAGGAATTTATTGAAATATTTAGAAGACGAAGGGCCTTTGAGTGGAATAGAAATTAACCTTGAAGATTTTACACAAGAAGAGTTGATGGCTTTTTACCAAGAAAAAAACCTTTTAAGAAAAAGTGTTTGTGCAGAAACAATGTTAGTTTTGGAGCAGATGAGGCTTGATAAAAAAAGTGATAAGAACTGAAGTTGACCGATTTTTAAAAGTTAATACCATCTCGCGGCTAAATTCAAAAGCATTATGATGGGAGTTTTATTCGAAGATATGCATAAAAAAGCGGAACAGAAGATATCTGAACCCGCTTGTAAAAACTGTAAAACTCTTGAAGAGGCCGGATTTCAAAGTGTTAAAATGATTCAGGATAAAACAAGGAAGGAGATTTGTAGTTGTGCTCGCACCTGTGAAGCGAGACTAGAAGAATTTGAAAAAATTCATGAAGAGGAATTAAAAAATAATCCAATACTGAAGAACTGTTTACTGTATCACAAACGGTGTGTAGAAAGTATGATAGCGTTTCAACACACAAAAACAATTTTAGGAACGTTAGAGGAGCCGGGGGAGAAGGAATAAAAAATCAGTAGTGTCGTTTCCACTTTCGGTATTTCTCGACTGCGAAATTGATCCAGTATTTTTTTGTGAGTGGAAAATCTTGGGCTTCGAGGAAGAGTTGCTCCTCACCTCCGAATCCTCGTTTGAATCGTGAGAGTCCTGTCCACGGATGATCTTTATTTTCCTCGGGACTCACTCCCCAGAAGTTAAATTCTGTACATCCTCGCTTCTTAGCTTCGGTAATCGCAGCCCACAGTGTCGCATGTGCGAAGGGGAGTTTATGCAGTACAGACGCGCCTTGATGATAGTATCCTGCATGTTTGTCATAGAGTATTACAGAGCTGGCAAAGTCTTTGCCTTCCAGTGAAGCAGAAAAAATCTGACAGTCATTCTTGAAAATATCGAGTTCGAGTTTCGTTGATTTTCGAGAGAAAGGAACGAACTTCTGTCGAGCGGCGGTTTTGCTGTGGAGTTTCCAAAACGTTTCGAGGTCCTGTCCTTGTATTGTTTTAATCCCACACTTCTCAATCCGTCGGACTTCATATCGTGTGGACTTCCGCATATTCTTCAATAAATCCTCTTCGCTCCGAGTGAGATCAAGCACCCAGGTTCGGTTTGGATTGATGTGAAGGGGCGCGGTTCGGTATTTTACTTTTTTAAACTCTTGAATAGAGAGGGGATTTAACAGTGGAGAAATCCTCACAAAATCACATTTTTCTTGGCGTCCAAAAACCTTTATTTCTTCCAAAAAGAGAAGGAGTAATCCCTTGTTTTCCTCTCGTAGAAGCGGTCCATGGGCGACATGAAGAAACGTACCCCGACGAGCGGTAATCTTCTGGCACTGTGAGATTCCTTTCAAAGTTTCCCCTACAAATAATCCTAAACGAAAATTCTTCTCTCCGAGTTGTGATCGAAAAGCACCAAAGTTTTGGGTCTGTAAAAATGTCTTCGGACCATCGAATTGGTCATAAAATTCTTGCAGTTGTGCGGCGGAAATTTCTTTGAGTTCAAAATTCATATGGGAGGAGTCTAGTCGGAAGCAAATACTCTGGCAAAACGTTTCACATCTTTTTCGGTCGTTCGTTTATTCGTCGGGAAGGTAACGTAGTGATTCGTGAAGTGCTCTGCATTTGGACATTGTCCTTTCGTGTAACCGAATTTTTCAAGTTGAACCCCCTTAGGAGCGATCGGTTCGCCGTCCCATTCATTGAGATGAAAGCCTGCTTTCTTTGCTCGATACAAAATATCGACTCGTTCAACACCGGTGAGAATGACACGGAAATTATTATCAGGCAGGGTGATTGTTCCTTCAGGAAAAATATTTTTCAATTCCTCTGCCCATACATGTGCGATGAGCGATCGAGTATTCAGATCATCGGTTCGTTTTGCAAGACTTCGGAGAAGAACATGTTGGATCTCCGGTGGCATAGCGTTGCGTGGGAAATCTTCTTTTCCTCCTCGTTCGCTTCCCGTTACTGCACGGGGAAGGAGTTTGCTTTTATTACAAAGAGCGGCGATGTATTTCCCGCCACCATTCCACCACGGGAGTGTGAGTGCGAAAATCATTGGTTGAATCAGATGACGGATCGTCCATGATTTACTCGGAAGGGGCAGTTCAATGTGATCAAACTGTACAGAAAATGGTGAGGTGTTCGGCCAGAGGAGAGCTCCTCCAGAGATACACGAGACGTCTTTTTCTCGTCCGAAACTCAGGATTTTTGCATGGCAATTTTTCGTACTGGTATCAAACGAATGTGCACCATCGGCAATGATGAAGATTCGTTTTTCTTTTGCGACGGCGAAAATTTCCTCCAAGCAAGACGGTTGTCCGAATGTATCAGGAACGAGCACCATCCCGAGTTGATCTGATTTTTTTTCAAAGTCTTCAAACGAAATATTTCCATGTTTGTCTGTATCGAGCCAACAGATTTCTCTGCCCGCAGTGAGGAACGGAGTCGCCATGACGGCACAGGAGAACGCAGGAATTCCAATCTTCTTCTCATCTTTGAGTGCGGGTCCGACAATCCGAATAATCTCAGCGAGCGCCGTCCGAGCAGAGTTAAAGAACTTCACGTTTTCGGTTCGCAAGTGTTGTTTGAGCGGAATCTCGATGTCTTTTCTTCCGACAACAATCTGCTTCACCGCATGCAATGCATCACGGAAAAGAAAGTGTGGGGAGATTTGATTTGAAACGAGTTTCATTGAAACAATTTGACAATAGCTTGTGGTAGACGAGATTCAAGCAGAATCGCATCGTTTTTTGTGAGTGTTTTGAGGAGCTTCTTCAGTTCTTCAATATCATCTCCGTGGAAGAGTGATCCACAGACAACCTGTCCGAGTTCTGAAAAATCAGGTTTGAGCCAGAAAACTTCCGCACTCATTTTTTCCAATTCTACAAATATTCTTCGGTGTACTTCTTCCGCTTCTTTCCCGAGTTCTCGGAGCGGAATTCCAACAAAAACTTTCTTTCCTCCAAAGGTTCCCAAATGCTGGATGGCGCCGAGCACACCATCGGGATTGGCGGAGTACAAATCTTCCAGCAACGTGGATTGGTTGGCCAACGTTTTGATATTCAACGCCCGATCCAGTCGTGGAAGTTTGGGGAGGGCATTCGCTATTTCCGATGGGGTCATGCCATATTCGCGGGCGGTTTCTATTGCCAGCAAAGCATTGGAAACAAAGAAGCTCCCGCTCCACGGCAGGGTTACTTTTTCTCTGTAGATTTCAAACGTGCTCTGGTGATGATCACTCGTCAGGTTGTGGGCAGTGGAGATTGACAGCGGTATCTTCACGGCATCGATGTCTCGGTCTTCGGCAATCTCGCGAAGCAGGGGACTTTCGGCGTTGAAGAATACTTTTTCGGTAGCAGATTCCGCGAGTTCGAATTTCGCCCGTTGGATATTCCGTTGCGATCCGAAGAGTTCGATGTGTTGCGCGTTGATGCCCGTTATGATTCCGGTGTGCGGTTGAACAAACTGACATACGCCTCGGATTTCCCCACGGCGGTAGGCACCGATTTCAGCCACCATAAACTTGGATCCGTATCCTTTTTGGGATACGGATCCTGTGAAGAAGGATTTATTCTGGATTATCAGTCGTGCAATCGCGACTTCATTGTTTTCGTTGCCCGGGTTGAAGAGCACATTTTCTTCTCCAAACTTTGATTGCAAGAGATGAATCAATATTTGTTTTGTCGATGATTTTCCGAAACTTCCGGTAATCCCAATCCGCACAACGTTGGAATTTTTCACAATTCGTTTGGCTTTGAGAAAGAGAATCTTTCGCGCCACTTCCACCGGAATTCGTGTGATGAATACCGCTATGAAGACGGTGAGAAACAGTGTTCGTTCCCAGATGAAAATAATTAATAATGAAGAGTTAAGAGTTAATAGTTGGGGAAAATATTCAACTCCCAAGAGAGAGAAAAAAATATGAATAATTAGAAAAACCCCGAGAGTCATGATCATTCGTCCGGATTTTCGTGGACGGGGGAAAATGCCTTTGAAAAACCAAAGGTTAGAAAAGTTTTTTCGACCATCTTTTGTTCGCAAATGCGCGCGCATTCGATCGAGTCGGTACTCGCGGAGTTGCCAATTTTGCAGATGCCAACTGGTGGTTCTCAAACCGAGAAGAAGGAGGAGAAGAGCGAGTGTGACGGATAAAATATTCATTTTTGTTTTAGAGTTTGAACTCTAGTTCGAACTCAGGAATTTAAGAACGTACTCGCTGATTTTTTTTGCGTGGGTTTTGTGAATTCCGTGTCGGCCGTCGGAGATGACTTTGAGTTCGCTCCGGGGAATGGATTTCTCAAATACTCGTGCCGAGAGCATTGGCGTAATCGCGTCGTTGCGTCCCCAGATGAGGAGCGTGTTTTGTTTCACGTTCGGCAACTCGTCTCTGAAGTCGGGTTCAGCTAACGTTTTTTGCAATGTCTTCTCCAGCTTCGCCGGGACCAAGGCCCAGTCGTGTGCGCCGAGCAGCTTCCCAAGGATGAGGGGACGGAGCGCGGTGGGACAATACTTTCGAAATACTTTTTTGAACTGCGGGTACGCTTTATTCACGCCGAAGAGGAGTTTTTGTCGAATCCCTCGTGGGCCCCATTTCACACCTGCCGCGCCCGTGAGAATTACCTTTCCTCGGAACTCTGAATGCTTCGTTACAAATCGTACAATCACGCGACATCCGAAGGAATGTCCGTACAGCGCTGGGTTTTCTAAATTCAATGCCTTCAATGTTGCTTCCAACCACACGGCATAATCATGGGTTGTCCATCCATCCATCGGCGGGAAGTCTGATTGGTCAAACCCCGGCAACGCCAAGACGTACACCTCGCATTTGCGTTCGAGTTTCTCCACCAAGTTCCGGTAACTGTCTTCCAATCTCAGTCGCGGATCCCATCCGTGGAGGATGACCAGCTTCTCTCCTGAGCCCCCGTGGAAGTAATGGGTTTCGAGTCCGTTTACGGTGATGAAGTGAGACTGCATTTCGGAGCGATTGTATAAAAAAAACCCAATTTGGGAAATGGGGTTTCTTACAGAACGCCCTTATTGACTTTTCTTAAAAAAGCACTAAAAGACTTCGTAAATATGGAAAAATATATTGGAATTGAAAAAGTTGGAACTTTGTGTAGAACAGAGAATGAATCATCCTTTGATTTGCATTTGGAACGGTTTAAGGATGATTTGTTGAGATTGTATTTTGTAGATAGTGAGATGACAGTCCCTAATTCTAAGGAAAGAATTGGGCATGATAGCAATAGTATTGGTTTTCGCATATGGGATTCGGAGGTGATGCTTTTAGGTGTTACCGTTAAAAAAGAGCAAAGAGGGGAATCTTTTAGTCACGTATTGATAGACTCCTTTTTTGAATTTGTTAAAGAAATGGGATTCATTTTTGAAAAAACCGGTACCATTAACAAACCAATTATGGCCAAAACCATGAAAAAATATGGTTTTTCTGCAGAATCGGATGATGTTGTTGTTGAGATTTTGCCACAACCGCAAGGGACATGTTCAAGAACTCCAAAGGTAAGAAAAGTTGAGTTTTCTAATTTTAAATATGGCATATTTCCGGTTATGACCAGTATTTGCACAATATTCATCGAGAATTCTACTTTTCTCTAAACGAGTTTTTGTCTTGAGATAGCGTTTTGCAACGATTTTTGTGAGTTCCATTATAGCTGATTTTGTCATGAAGAGATTCAACACTTTCTCTTTCTTTTAGTCAGCTTTTTTGTGAACTAATGATACTTCCTTCGGTTAGTTTTTTTGTGAACTAATACATATGCCTATTAATCAAAAAAATTATATGATATAATAAAATAAACATTCACAAATAATTAATTCTTAATCAATAAAAGTATGAGTAACAAATTCGTTTGGACTGAAAAATATTCTGTTAACGTTGCAGAGATAGATGAACAACATAAAGAGTTCATCAACATTTGTAACGACTTATTAACTTTAGCAGAAAGCGAGACCTTTACAAAAGAAGAAGCATTAATAAAAGCCATGAAGCTCGGAGACTATGCTTCTTATCACTTAGGAACGGAAGAGGACATTTTCGTCAAAACAAAATATCCTGAGACATCTTCTCACACAGAGGCACATAATAAATTTAGAGAAAAAGCTAAAGGTTTAATAAACCAAGTAAGAGATGAAAACATAGACACAAAAAAAACTATCAAAGAAGCTGCAAACTTCTCTGGCGAATGGCTCCTAACTCATATCTTATCTCTAGACAAAAAATACTCTAAATGGTTCAACGAGCATGGAATAGATGGGAAAGAATAAATTTTCCCATTACAGAAAATTAATGTTCTTTTAGGAAAATAAAAAGTATACATCATATAACACAGCATATACAGCTACGGTTTTTTACGTACCTCCGCAAACTTTCGCCCATATTGCATGGGTGTATCCTGTTCGGATATTATGCACTCGCGCAACATCGTATATGCCGAAACGTTATATAAACAAAGGTTCATGATATTAACAAAGCTATTGATTCGAGTGTCGAGCTCAGAAATAAAAAGACCTTATTGAGCAGTTTATCGAGTCTCTTGAAATATCATCAGTAGTAGATGATGATTGGATTCAGTTTATAGAAAGGAAGAAAGTCGAGGAATTAGACAAAATAATTGCAAAAGAAAATCCTCTCAACTTATCTTGAACCTAATTTAATAAAAAAATCAGAGTTATTTCACAGCTAAAATACGCTTTTTATATCGCCTTTTATGTTTTTGAATTTAACTGAAATATTAAAATTCTGTTTTGGCAAGAAAATATTTCGTGTACTTATAATTTTGTGCTATACAAACTAACCCTATTTTTAAACTGGGGTGTATTCTGATTCATCAGTAGTCGTGGAGCGCCTGGCGGGAATACTTCGTTATCTTCGCTTCGCTCGATATCGAACCCAGCGGGTTCAATTCCAACTCCTACGGAGTCACTGTAAAAACAAAAAAGCCCACAGGGGGCATTTCGGTTTTTACTGGAGCGCGTGGCGGGAATCGAACCCGCGTCACCAGCTTGGAAGGCTGGGGTAATGAGCCGTTATACGACACGCGCTTTTTTTGGAGAACGGAGAGATTGTAGAAAAATACGCTTGTTGGTCAAATTTTTCTCAAAATATATTGCCTTTTTTTGAAATCTGACTTAATATGATAACATCATATTATAATTTCATATAATGAGTACACTCTCCGTTCCGCTTCCAGATGATATGCGTTCGAATATCAAAATG
>CAZOER010000026.1:0-13598 GCA_964578905.1 uncultured Candidatus Peribacteria bacterium
ACTTCGTATGAAACAAAAACTTATTTTTGGTGTTCTCTTTGCCGCATTGGTATTGTCGGCCTGCGTGTTTCCAGAAAAGAACGATCCCTTCTCCCGATTGCCGGAGGAAGCGGTTGAAACATTGGAAGGAGAGATATTTCCATTCTCTGTTTCTGTTTCCACAAGAGCCACACACCGGCTCGAAAACGAAGGAAAACTTGTTGCGTACGTAGCTTCTGATATTGCGCGATTGAGCGACTTTGAAGGAAGAGAAGTAGAAATCGATGGGGTTCGTCGAACAGAAAAGATGAGAGAGATTTTTTGGGTGGAAGCGATTCGATTGCTCGACCTTGAAGACAGTGAAGAACAATTAGCAGATAACCGATATACTTCCAATCAATTTGCGTTTGTGTATCCACCAGGGTGGGAACATTCCACCTCTCCTGCGGGAGTGGTTCACTTCATTGATAAAACAGACACGGCTCGTCGAGTCTTTTTGACCTTCTCAGTGGAGGATATAGAGAAAGAAGACAAGAAGTCTGATCCGAACGTATTGATTGCGAGTTTGGCAGGAGTAAAGAAGATTACGACGGATTCACTTGATCGAGAACGACAGGAGGTAGCCCTCTTTTCAAATCTTTACGATCACAAATATAACTTTGTATTTACGAGTCAGTTTGAAGAATTTGAGAGAAAGAAATCGTTCTTTAAATTGCTAAACACTTTCATCGAGGGAGAAGAAAATGTGCGAGAAATACTCGAAGAAGACAAGAAAGAATTGGCTGAGAAAGAAGCGCAAAAGATTGTTGTCGAAGATGTTGTCGAGGAAGAGGAAGCAGAAGAGGAAGTCGTTGAAGAAAAGAAATCTTTGGTCGATAAACTCTTTGGAGAGAAAGAAGAGAAGGACGATATTGTCGAAATTGCAGAAGAGGTTGAACCCGTTGTTGTGGACAAGACTCCAGTAGTGGTCACTCCTGTAACGGAAAAAAAGAGAGTTGTGAATGATCAACCAACAACAATTACCAGAGAAGGAGTATCGGACTTCGTGAATGTTATCGAAGAGCACGCGTTCCCATACGAGAGCACGTACTATAACTTCAAGATGATGGTGCCGTGGGGATACTGGTTCCGAAACTTCGGACAATCAGAAACACGAATCGCACGGATCGGATTCTCAGACAAAGAATTTACCGAAGAATCAGGATCAAAGTTCTGGTTGGAAATCATCGGATCAGAAACACCACCAACTGAATTTACAGAAACAATCGAAGACGACCAAGTCGTACTCGAATTCTCACGTGGACAAAAATCATACTTCCGAATATCTGGACCAGTATTGTTCCGAGATGCAATGCGAAGTATTCACGCGACCGTGGAGAATTTCTAAGTAGTTCGAGGTACAAGACCTTCAGAGTCTTTACTCATTTGAAATTTTGGAAGTCCTTTTTTGAGTTCTTTTTTTACAGGGGGAGAGAGTTCCATGGCACTAAAAGTATCACCACGAACCAAAACGCCACGGACAGCTCTTTTTGATTTTATTTTTCGTTCATGAAAGGCTCTTTCAAATTCTCGTCGCATATTATTACATTTTGTGATGATCTCACTTGCGACACTTTCATCGTCATTTGGATTGAGAAAGTCTTCAGGATCAGCTTTTATTTCGAGCTCTTTTAAAAATTGAACCATTTCTAATGTTTTTCCTTGTTCAATGAGAATATGAATAAGAAAATCGTCAGGAAGGTCTGATCGGTTTTGTTCGATAGTTGATTCGTTTTCTTTTGTCATCAGTACCTTTTTAATCAAATTACACAAATTGTCAAGTTTGAAACTTTTTATCAAAGCAGTACACTCCACTGCGATGGAAAAATACGACCACAAAGCAATCGAACAAAAGTGGCAGAAGTTTTGGGACGAGAACAAAACGTTTGCTGCGGAGGATTTTTCAAAGAAAGAAAAATGGTACACGTTGGTGGAGTTTCCTTATCCTTCTGGAGCGGGACTGCACGTAGGGCATGTGCGTTCATATGCGGCTTTGGATGCGGTTTCACGAAAGAAACGAATGGATGGGTTCAATGTTCTCTATCCAATCGGATGGGACGCATTTGGGCTCCCGACAGAGAACTACGCGATCAAAAATAAAATTCACCCCGTGAAAGCGACGGCCGATAATATTGCGACGTTTAAGCGACAACTTCAATCAATAGGACTTTCCTACGATTGGGATCGAGAAGTGAATACCACTGATCCGAAGTACTTCAAATGGACACAATGGCTATTCCTTAAATTCCTCGAAAAGGACTTGGCGTACAAAAAGAAAATGCCGATTAACTGGTGTATCAGCTGTAAAATTGGTTTAGCAAACGAAGAAGTGGTCGATGGGAAGTGCGAACGATGCAAGGGGGAAGTGGTGAAGAAAGAGAAAGAACAATGGATGCTCGCGATTACAAAATACGCAGAACGTCTCATTTCAGATTTGGATACAGTAGATTTCCTCGATCGAATCAAAGCTCAGCAGATCAACTGGATTGGGAAGAGCGAAGGATCAGATATTGAATTTGATATCGAAGGAGAGAAGGTGACAGTGTTTACCACTCGACCAGACACCTTATGGGGAGCGACATATTTCGTCTTGGCACCAGAACATCCTCTTGTACAAAAAATGTGTTCAACAGAACAAAAAGCAGAAGTGGATGCGTATGTGAAAAAGTGTTCTACGGAGTCGGAACTAGAACGACAAGAAGCGAAAGAAAAAACGGGAGTGCCTCTTGGAGTCTCAGCGATCAATCCGGCGAACGGTGAAAAAATCCCTGTGTGGATTGCGGACTACGTGATGATGGGATACGGAACGGGAGCGATTATGTGTGTCCCAGCGCACGATGAACGAGATAATGAATTTGCGAAAAAGTTCGATCTTCCGATTCTCGAAGTGGTGGGCGACATCGACGATCCGTACCAGAAGACAGGAGGCGTGATCAAAAATTCAGACTTCATTAATGGAATGACGGTTGAAGATGCTATTGAAAAAATGATTTCGTGGCTTGAAGAAAAAAAGATCGGAGAACGACAAGTGAATTACAAACTTCGTGATTGGGTGTTCTCTCGGCAGAGATATTGGGGAGAACCAATCCCTGTCGTACACTGTGATAAATGTGGAACGGTTCCACTTCCTGAGAGTGAACTTCCACTCGAACTTCCAGAAATTGAAATCTATGAACCAACGGATGATGGACAATCTCCATTGGCACGAATTGAAGACTGGGTGAATTGTAAGTGCCCAACGTGTTCTGGTGACGCGAAGAGAGAAACAGACACCATGCCCAACTGGGCGGGAAGCTCATGGTATTTCTTGCGGTACATCGATCCGAACAATGACGAAGCGTTTGCGAGCAAAGAAGCATTGAAATACTGGACGCCGATTGATCTCTACAATGGGGGAATGGAGCACACGACGCTTCATCTCTTGTACTCACGATTCTGGCATAAGTTCCTCTACGATTGTGGATACGTGCCGACACTTGAGCCCTGCGCGAAGCGTATTTCTCACGGGATGATTTTGGCGGAAGACGGACGGAAGATGTCGAAATCTTTTGATAATGTGATCAATCCAGATGAGATTATTCAGAAACACGGAGCTGATACACTCAGACTCTACGAGATGTTCATGGGACCGTTTGATCAAGCAATTGCTTGGGAATCGGGTGCGGTGAGTGGATGTCGGAAGTTTCTTGATAAAGTGTGGAGAGCCTTCAATGAAAAGAAATTGACTAACGCTTGTCCAACAACAGAGTTCCGAAAAGTGCTCGCACGAACGATTAAGAAAGTTGGCGATGATATTGAGACGTTTAAATTTAACACAGCCGTGTCTCAACTTATGATTCTCTTTAACGAATTACAGAAAGCAGACCAATTGCCTCGTGAGGCAGCCGAGAAGATTTGTATCATTCTGGCTCCATTTGCACCGCACTTGGCGGAGGAGATTTGGAATAAAGTTCTCGGAAAGTCTGATACGATTACCTACGAAGCTTGGCCGAAGTTTGATCCTGCGTTCCTTGAGGACGATACCGTAACCTACGCTGTACAAGTGAATGGAAAGGTGCGAGGGGATTTCCAAATGGCAAAAGATGCGACTCAGGAAGACGCGATTGCGATGGCGAAGAGCCTAGACAAAGTTTCAAAATACTTAGCGGAAGGAGAGATCAAAAAGGAAATATTCATCCCTGGAAAAATTGTGGGATTTGTTGTGAAATAAGGATATTCAAAAAGGCCCACGGCTAAAGCCGTGGGTATCCAATACTGCAGCCCACCGCTTTAGCGGTGGGCTGCTTATAAAAAATAAGTGAAATCACTCATTTGAGATATGTGAACTCTCTGTGTATTTTTTTGTGCATGGAAGAAAACCAAGCTTATTTCGTAACATGGGCAACATATAACACAAGAATTTCAGAAGAAAGATATGAAGCGGGTATGCGACTGGGCGAGGGGATTTATTTAGATGACAAGAAACGAGTAATTATTTGGAAATTCTTAATTGAAAAAATAAATTGTAAAAACTATTTTATTGAAGCCTTGAATGTCCTATCAGATCATTGTCATGCTGTTTTGTGGTGTCGGGATGAAGCTGAATTAAAATGTATTATTCATGATCTCAAAGGATATTCATCACATCATTATAGCCGACAGCTAAAGCTGTCGGTTGCAGAAGGAGGAAGGCAGAACAAACTTTGGGCGAAAAGCTTCTCATCAACATTATTAGAAAATGAAAAAAGATTTAACTATACGGTTGAATATGTCAGAAATAATCATTTGAAGCATGGACTTCCTGCGATAGAATACAGATGATGTCTCAATTCTCAGACCGTGTAATCGATTGGGTGAAAAAAATACCGAAGGGGAAGACCGCCTCCTACGGGGAAATCGCTACGCTCGCAGGAGAACCGATGGCCGCTCGTGCGGTGGGGAATATTATGGGTGCGAACCAAGATCCGAAGGTGCCGTGTCATCGTGTTATTTATTCCGATGGGCGAGTGGGACGATACAATGGAAATCTAGGTGTGAAAGAAGACTTATTGAAAAATGAGGGCGTGAATGTTACAAATGGGAAAATTGTGGTATAAGCACCTCGTATGAAGTTAAGTATTATTATTCCGACGCTTGGACGTGAGACGCTTGAAACCGTCTTGGAGGCGATTGAAGGATGCGATAACTACAACAGAATTCGACCAGAGGTGATTATTGTTTTTAGTGGAGAAAAGAATGTACGAGAGATCAATGAGGATCATTTCAAAATTTTCAAAACAAGTGTGTCAGGAGCGGGTCCCGCTCGGAATCTCGGAATTGAGAAATCGACAGGGGAGATTCTGGCGTTCTTGGGAGATGATACGATTCCAGCGAAGGATTGGCTTCAGAAGGTGTACATGTTTCACACAACGCACACGAGTCAGAAGGAAGCGTTGCTTGGGAAAGTCTCATGGACACCCGATTTAGCGAAGGATCCATTTCATAAATGGTTGGAGAACAACGCGCAGTTTGCGTTTAAATCCATCGCGAGAAAGGGAGCGAACTGGCGACATTTCTACACATCAAATATTTCCGTGAAGCGAGCGCTTGTTTCGGGGATGCGTTTCTCGAATAAATTTAAAGGATGGGGATTTGAGGATACAGAGTTTGGATACCGATTATCAAAGAGGGGAATGCGATTGCACTACGACGGTGAGTGTGAGGTGTATCATGATCACGAGCAGAACTTGGAAGACGTATTGAAGCAAACAAAGAATGCAAAAAAGAATGCTGAAGTATTCGAACAACTCCATCCAGAACTGCAGATTATCCCGCATGGAGCGAAAAAATTTGCATTGCGAACATTAATCATCTTGTCGTATCTCTACGAGTCAAAACAGATGACGTGGTGGAGAAAATGGAAACGGGCTTGGCTTGACAAATAGGGATAAATTGGTATAGATATCTCATTGCTAATTTTTTTCCATGCCTGAAGTACTGAATGAAGTGAATCGATATGCAAAACGTAACATACCCCAACTCGAACTTCGATTGGAAGAGTTACAGCGTTCGAAGGGTATACAAATTGACGTACTAGAGAGAAAGGAAGAAGATCTTGGTTCCGAATTTGATGAGATTCCATTGATTGAAGCAGAATTAAAAAGACGTGCAAATATTCAGAATCAATCAGAGCACCCTCGAGGGCTTGGATCGTTTGATCCGAGTAAACTAGAAGGAGATGCTTTATGGAAATTTAGAAAACATTTTCCAGGTGATAAATGGGCAGAAAGAGAACTCGGAATTATTGATGAAAAGCGAGATGTTGAATCTTGTATTATGGCGTTTCTTAAATTTAAGAGAGAACTTATTCATTTAAGAAAAGTTGCTGAACAAACTGATTCAAAAGAGGTGAAAAAGCAACTTGAAGAAATGGAACAACAGTTGGAAGCACTTTTTGAAAAAGTCTAAAACTCCCTTCGTTCATTGATCGCACGGGACAGTGTTCCCATATCGAGATAATCTAAGTCTCCTCCAGAAGGAATTCCTCGTGAGAGACGAGTTATATTTCCATTGAATACGTGTTTTAGCTGGTCGGCGACGTACATTGCCGTTGCTTCACTTTCGGTACTTCCAGCGAGAGCGAGGATGATTTCTTTGATGTCTTCATTATTTTGTACGCGCTCAATGAGTTCTCCAATTCTCAAATCCTCAGGTAATACACGATTGAGAGGGGAGATAACCCCATGAATGACATGATACTGCCCTTTGAACTCATGCGTTCGTTCCAGAGCCACCAGATCAAGCGGGCTCTCCACAATACAGAGAACACCTCTATCTCTCCCGCTGTCCTGACAGACGCAACACTCTTCATTATCAGATTCGCAGAAATGAAAACAGGTTTTGCATTCGTGAATATTCTTTTTTAAATTTCCAATGGACTCGGCAATCTTTTGATCGAGATCAGAATGATTCTTGAGCAATGATAAAACCAACCGCTCAGCACTTCGTGTTCCAATCCCAGGGAGATCGGATAACGCTTCAATGGCGTCGGCAACGGTTTGCGGAAGGATGTTCATTTACTTGTGTCCCAAGAAATCAACGGTTGAATCGAGCGCTCTGGGAGCTCCAAGGAGTTTATCCATGTGTGGGAGCATCTTTTCGAGTGCAACTTCTACACTTTTTCCACTCTGCATGTCGCGCACGATTATTTTTTTCTTCTTCACTTCTAAATCTCCAATGATGATGGCATACGGCACTTTGAATTTCTCAGCCCGTTTGAGTTGCTCTTGCATGGATGTTTTTCCAAGCACTCCAACAGCATGAAACCCATGTTCTCGGAGTTTGATAAGAATGGGCAACGCTGCCTTTTTCGCAATCGGCCCACCAGTAGCGGCTACAAACAGTTGTAGGTAATCTTTATGAGGAACGTCGAAGTTGTGTCGTTTCATGAGATCAATGACTCGTTCGATTCCAGCGGCAAAACCACATCCTCCGTGATCTCCTCCACCAAGTTTTTCAATCAATCCATCATAACGACCTCCTACGAGAATTTTGTGCTTGGTTCCTTTTTCAGAAAACTCAAACATCGTGTGAGAGTAGTAATCAAGTGGCCTAATCAATGTTGGGTCAATCGTATATTCAATGCTGAAGGCATTGAGATAGGCGAGTGTCTCGTCAAAGAATTGCTGTGATTCTGGAGAAAGGAACTCGGTAATCTTTGGAGCCATTTTTACCAAAATCTCTTCGTCTTCACTTTGAGGATTGAGCAACGCGAGGTATTTTTTATTTTCCAAATTTTCTCGAGACTGTGGAGTAAGACTTCGTTCTTTTCCTGCATAAAAGTTTGCGAGGGCTTCGATGTATTTTTCTTGATCTTCAACAGATCCGATTGTGTTGATCTTTAGTTCACAGAATTCTCGGATTTTTAAATCGCTCAAAATCCGATGTCCTAGGTACATGATCTGGGCATCGATAGAGGGATCAGATTCTCCAAGGATTTCCGCTCCAAACTGCCAGAAACTTCGATTGGTTCCTGATTTTGGTCGTTCAAATCGAAAGCACTTTCCCATGTAATAGAGCTCCTTTGGGAGTGCATCGTCTTCCATTTTGTTCTCAATAAAAGCTCGCACGACACCAGTTGTTACCTCTGGCCGCAGAGCGTATCTTCGATCGTGACGATCTTCAAATGTGTAGAGTTCCTTTTGAATAATTTCAGAGGACATTCCAAGAGATTTCTCAAATATTTCCGCATCTTCAAAGATAGGAACAGAAATTCGTCGGAATCCAGATTGTCGGAACCGGTGACGAATTACTTTCTTTAAAAAGGTAAAAAAGTCGTGATCCTCTGGGAGAAGATCGTAGGTTCCTCGGGGCGCTTTGAAAGAAGGAGGCATGTCAGAAAAATTAAGTTTTTTAGTAAATTACACTTGCGAAGCGACGATTCGCTCAATGGCAAGGACACAATTCCCAGGATCGATGATCGTAAGAACGGGTGTTTTACTTGGCATTTGCAGTGTTGAGTGGATATTTACGAGGTAATCGTTTTTATCCTTGTGTGGTGGGCACGCAATCGTGATGTTGTTTGAATTTGCTGCCACAAAACCAGAGAGGGCGTTTGATCGACCCGCAATAGTTACAAAAATTGTTTTTGGATTTGCACTGTGTGTTTCTACAATTTCGAGTACTTTTTTCGGTTCTTTGTGTGCAGAAGCGGAGAAGAGTTCCGCGTTAATTCCTTTCTCTGCAAGAGGTTTCGTTATTTTTTCCGCGAATGGAAAATCTGATTCTGATCCGCAAACGATAACGACTTGTGTGTGTGTCATAAAATGAAAAGGAAAGCGCTCGGAGTTTACAAATAATTCGTTATCATGCAAAATGTTTTCGTCTTTATTTTTCAATCATGCGAGGACTTATAAAATTCATACTTTCGGCTACTGTTGGACTTGCTTACGGACTCTTGTTTGCTCAGAAATCAGGAAAGAAATTCAGAAGTGAATTAGCGAAATCCAAAAATAAAGGAGAAACACTTGTCAAAGAACTTCAAAAAATTGATGAAGAAGCACGAGGTTCTATTTCTGAGTGGGCAAAGAACTCAGAAGACTTGCAACGAGTTATGGAGACAGGAAAAGAACAATTTGATGTCTTTGTAGAAAAGGTGAAAGACTTGGGTGATGATGTGGCAGAGGTCGCAGAGCAAGAACTCGAAACAATAGCGAAGAATGCAAAAAATGCAGCGAATGAATTAAAGAAGAAAGCAAAAGCAGAAGGGGAGAAGGTGGTAAAGAAAGTTGTGAAAAAAGTTCAAAAGAAAACCCCTGCAAAAAAAACTGTCAAAAAACCAGCGAAGAAACCCGTTAAAAAAACGGTAAAGAAGGTGGTTAAAAAAGTTGCTAAGAAATAAGTGATACTCGACGAACGAAAGAGAGTCGTTAGTAGAACTTATCCCCGTGAAAACGGGGAACTTGTGAGTTTGGAATAATAATATTTGCAATCCGCTAAGAGAAGGGATCCCTCCGCGTTGGTCGGGATGACAACGCAGGAGTTGTTTTTGTCCATTGAACAAAAAATGTGTTCGAGCTCGTTTCAAGTTGCCAGAAGTGTTAGAATTCGCTAAAAGAAAGGCGGTTTATTAAAAATAAAAACATGTACGAACTCGATGAATATTTGGAGAAAAAGGGAGCGAAATACTTCGTAACCCTGTTAATGATTTTCTACGTGGTGGGAACGGTGATTTTTAACATCTACCTTCGATCACTCGGAATTGCAGAATTTGATTTATTGAAACTGAGATACATTTTTATTGGAGTTACTTTTGGGCTTATTACTGCGGTGTTGCCGATGTTATTTCTCCTCGGACGAAGAATATGGAGAAAACGAAAAAATATGAAAAAACCAACGAAAAGAGCGAGTACAATTTTTCGAAAACGATTTGAAATGGTGGTGCTTATCCTCCTCATTCCTTGGACGGTGGCCTACTCGTTGTATGTGTTTCCACAAATTCCAGCTGGATTTGGAGGGTCAAAGCCAGAGTTGGCGAGATTGGTAGGACAAGCAGATGATATCCGTGGAATTAATGAATTGATTGCCTTTGAAACAGGGGTTCCGGTAGAGAAACTCGCTTTTGAATATGCAACAGAAAGTTCAAATCTCGCGATTGGAGCGAATGTATATATTCTTGATAGAAATTCTGATCGAACATTCTTACTCCTTACAAGAGATCTCTATCTGAGTTCAACATCGAGCTTGGCGAGAGATTTGATCGAATCTTCTGGAAATAGGGGATCGGGGATTGTGACGGAAGAAACAAAGGACTTTAAACCGAAACCACTTATCGTGAGTTCGAAGAAAATAGAAGGAATCACCTTGTCGCTCTATGAACCGCCAGAAGTGCTGACGCGAGAGGATATTGTGGTGGCTGCTGCGGCCTTGTCTTCTGATTCTGCGGATCAAAAACAGGCAGATATCGTTTCAGACTTTATTACGGAAAAGGCTCCTGAGGCCGCATCAAAAGTGATTGAAGCGGTTCAAAAACAAGTTGAAAAAACAACACCACCTGTTGTTGCCACTCCGCCTGATCCAGAGGATCCGCCTGTGGTTGTTGATCCCGATGGCGAAGAAGATTTTGCACAAGTGCTGGATGACCTTTTTGATACAAAGTTTCTTGATTTTCGAGCGGTAGCATTTGGAGATGCATCGCGACTTTGTGGTATTGAAAAACGAAAAGGGCGTGATTCAAATCAGCGTTTAGCGCTTATCCGATTTATTTCAGAAGCATTTGAATCTGACTTTTCAGAAGCATGGTCGAATTTAGGAGACAAAAATTATCTCGTTACGGCACAAGGGGATGCAGATTTCTCTTGCAAACTCATGCAGATTTTTCAAGGAGCAGAAGACGGACACATGGTTATTACGCGTTTGAACGAAACAGAAGCCTACAGTGGGCCAACGTTCATTGAAGTGCGTGATGGGGCGTTAGAACTTATGGAGGCTTCAGCACAGGTAAATACCGATGCGAACCGAAAATACGTCAGCCAAATTTTGATTCGTCACTTTAGTCAAAAGGCAAAACAAGAGAATAACTTTTGGAATGATCCGAAGTACCTCTATGCCGGACGGGATGACGAGCCTTATTTTGAAAATATTCGAAAAGCATTAACAGAAGCCTCTACATGGGAAGAATTCAAAACAATGTTGATAGCCTATCAAACACTCTTCGAGAATCCAGTTGTAGAAGAAACCTGCACGGACGGGATACTCAATCAAGATGAAACAGAGATAGATTGTGGAGGAGAGACGTGTGATGCATGTGTTGTTCCAGAACCCGATCCAACGTGCACGGACGGAGTTCTCAATCAAGATGAAACAGAAATCGATTGTGGAGGAGTCTGTGAAGCATGTGCGGTTCCAGAAACGTGCACCGATGGCATTCTCAATCAAGATGAAATAGAGATCGATTGTGGAGGCGCATGTGATGCGTGTGCGGTTCCCGAAACGTGTACAGACGGAATTCTCAACCAAGACGAAACAGAGATTGATTGTGGAGGGGCGACATGCGATGCGTGTGTTGTTGCACCAGCAGAACCGGTAGCCACTTGTAGCGATGGTATCTTGAATCAAGACGAGACAGCGATTGATTGCGGAGGAGAAACTTGTGATACGTGTGTTGTGACTCCTTAAATCTATTATTGTCACCCTGAATTTATTTCAGGGTTAAGCGTCCAGAAGTTATTGCTCATGAGAGCGTAGCGAGTTCAGAAACAGAAGGTTTGATTCCGGACCAAGCCCGGAATGACAAGGCAGGGCTTTTTTTTTATCCATAAATTCGTACACTGCTGGTGATGAAAAAACGAATATTGGTAACCGGTGGAGCAGGATTTATTGGAACAAACTTCTGTAATATAAATAAAGACAAGTATGACATTGTAGCGCTCGACAATTTATTCCTTGGAGATCCTGATAATCTCGATTCTGAAATTACCTTTGTAGAAGGCGATGCCTGTAATCCTGCAGATCTCGCGAAATGCGGTGACCAGTTTGATGTCGTACTTCACTTCGCAGGAACGAGCTCGGCTCCTATGTTTGGAGGGGATGGGTTTGTGAAAGGATATATGAATTCAATTGAAAGTTTTTGTCAGACACTTGATTTTGCACGGAAGGCTGGAGCCAAGAAATTTCTCTACGCGTCTACCTCTTCACTCTACGCGAATAACGAAATGCCTTTGATAGAAACGCAAATCGTTACTCCACCAAATCATTATTCCGTCACAAAGTTCTGCTACGAACACTGTGCACGATGTTACACGCAGATGCATCCCGAGATTGAGACGGTTGGACTTCGATTTATGTCGGTATACGGTCCGAACGAGGAAGCGAAGGGACAATTTGCCAACATGATTTCGCAGTTCATATGGGATATTGCCAGAGACAAAGCGCCGATTATTTACGGAGATGGGGAACAATTTAGAGACTTCACAAATGTCGTTGATGTCGTTCAAGGACTCACTTTAGCCATCGAAACAGATAAGAAATTGGGAAGTGAGGTCTACAATATTGGAACGGGAAAGACCTGTTCATTCAACGAAGTATTGAAACATATTAACACTGCCTTTGGGAAGAATGTGGAGGCGGAATACATAGAGAACCCGATCAAAGAAGTGTATGTTCAGGGTCAGCATGCTGACATTACAAAGATATCAGAAGGGCTTGGGTTTGTACCTACAGTAGAGCTTGAGCAGGGGATTTGCGCACAAGTGGAGAATCTTCGTCGAGAGAAAATCCGAGAAACGAGTTCAGACTTGTTGAAAAGCTGAGAGAGGACTTGACTTTAAACAATAATATTGTATTATATTTGTGTAATTAAAAAATAATGGAAGAAGGACTTCATTTATCAGACGAAGAACGGTGTGGAAAGGGTATTGATAAAATATCTTCGGAGGATCGTATTCAGAATATTAACTCTCTAAGTAAAAAGGCTTTCAAAGAAGGGGAAGATAAACCACAAGAAAAACCAGTTCAGCTTTCATTGCATGATAATGAATTATTTCATACTGAACGAAAGAAAAAAGAAAATCAAAGGGTTTATATAGAAGTTGATATTCCGGCGATTACGGTTGAAAGAGTTGAGAATATTACGAGCGATGCGTTTCGACAAGGAGATGATTTTCGAAAAAAAGAGAAAGAGTCTAAAGAGATTTTTCAACCTTTTTTGTTAGCACTGAATGAATTTTTGAAACTTCAACAAAATGAAAAAGCAACAAAAGAAGATGAACGGGAGCTCTGTGATAAAGTTATTGTTGCGCAGGCAAGACTTGTCGAAGATTTAGATGAAATACTTGTTGGAGAAGATAAAATATTGGCAGAAATTGTACATCCATTTCGTTTCTTAGCGAAAGCATCATTTACACAAGAAACGTGGGACAAGGGAATGAATCAGTGGGAGGTATTAGGAACTGGATTTAGTGAAGAAGTTAATTATTCCAATAATTAATTTTCACAAAAAATTTGACCGACAGGACTTTTCTCGTAGAATCTGCTCGTTCTTTTTTCGCATGTGGCAGTGACATTATTTTAGATTCTTAGCGGGATCGTAGCTCAGTTGGTTTAGAGCGCCGCCCTGTCACGGC
>CAZOER010000027.1:0-9811 GCA_964578905.1 uncultured Candidatus Peribacteria bacterium
AGTGAAAATCGCCTCTCGCGTTTTGTGGTGCATTCAATCCGTTGTCTAAAGCGGATAGAACGGCATCGCAAAGCGGAGAGAAAAGAGAAAGCAACCTTAATCTGAAAGTTTTAATAAAAAATGAATTTTTATAAAATTTTGAAAGAAATAATTTTTGATCAGTAAGTCTACTTCCTCATCACTCCCCACTCCATCCGATTGTTTGAAAGAACTTTTCTTGCGATCTCTGTTGCGTCGAGGAAACTTTGTTTTGTTTTTTAGTTCCTGACTAACGAAATCAGGACATCTTACTCACGCATCACCTTTTTGTCAAAGAATATGTCTTGAACAAATAAGTAGATCATGTTTTTGTATAACTTCTAAATATTGACACCAAAGAAGGAAAGAACTATAAGAGAGCTGTATAGTAACTGCCTTCCTTCTCATGAAAGAAAATCCTTCAGAGACAAAATTTGGAAAACAAAAACCTTGTGAAGAATGTCCTTGGGAAAATGAAACTGCTTGTAAAGTGGAAGATATTATCAGTAAAAGAATGAAAGTGGCAGACATAGTGGATGTCGCAAAAGTAAAAATTACGCAGGTAACGCACGAAGAATTTGATAAATTAGTAGCTGGAGATATTAACTCAGGGGTATATTACTCAGACGAAGAGGATCCGTTTCCATATGCTTTTGAGGCAAAAGCAGGAAAACTTATTGTTGAAGATGAAAACGGAGAAGATTTTATGCCTTCTGATTGTCCATTGTTAAAGGATGATCCATCGATGTACGAAAAGACATTGAAAATGATAGGACAGATTCGAAGGTATGCTTTGAAGTATATTCCAGATATGCCGAAGATCTCAATGCCAAAAATACCTGGAAGCCGGAAGAAGAAATAAAAGATTGACATAATACTGTGTTTGCACTAAAAACACCATCGTGTATTTATTAACAAATAACAAATGGGACGGCCAACAACTTTAGAATTGAAACAAGGAGAAGACGTTCTTTTGAGGCGTATTGAGAAAACAGAGACAGCAATTGATACAGTAAAAGATAAATATAATGGAAGGGTTGCTGAAAAATTGGCAAAATGTGTTGATATGCTTGAGGAACCAGCAGCAGAATTAAAAAAAGAAAAAGCCACTCCACAAAAAATTCAAAATCATATTGAAGAAGTATTGGATTCTATTGATAGAGTGCTTGAACTTGCTACGGAACATGAAGCAGAGATATTTTCTGAAGTAATAGAAGGTCCTTTGCAGGGACTCGGAAATGTGGAGATGGAAATTATGAATGTGAATTAATACTCATTGCCAATTGTTCTGAAATACGAGACAATTCCTTTGATGATAGAGGAGGAACTTACTTCGGCGAAAACAGATAATTCAGTGGTTTCAACTACCTCAACAGGGGATAGCGAAGCTTTTGAAAATACATTGCGACCAAAAGATTTTGAAAATTACGTGGGTCAATCAGAAGTAAAAGGGAACCTGCGTGTGTTTTGCCAAGCGGCAAAGAAGAGGAATGATCCTCTTGATCATACGTTGTTCTATGGGCCTCCTGGACTTGGAAAGACGACTCTTTCTATGATCCTTGCGCAAGAGATGGGAACGAGTCTTCGTTCAACAGCAGGGCCAGCACTAGAAAAGCCCGGAGATCTAGCAGCGATTTTGACGAACCTTCAAGAGAACGACATTCTTTTTATCGACGAGATCCATCGACTGCGTGCGCCCGTGGAGGAGATTCTTTATTCAGCGATGGAGGACTTTGCTATCGATATTGTGGTTGGGAAAGGACCCTCCGCACGAACGATGCGACTGAACGTGCCCAGATTTACTCTTGTCGGAGCGACGACCAAAGCTTCTGCATTGGCGGGACCACTCCGAGATCGATTTGGACATGTGGAGCGGTTGCGGTTTTATGAAGCGGATGAAATTCAACAAATAGTAGAACGATCAGCAGGAATTCTTGATATTCCTATTGAGAAAGATGCGGCTCATATGCTGGCTAAATGTGCCCGACGAACGCCTCGAATTGCGAATCGACTCTTGCGTCGGATGCGTGACTTTGCAGAGATTCTTCACCAAGGAAAAGTGACAGAGAAGGTGGTTCGAGAGGGACTCTCAAGTTTATCGATTGATAAAAGAGGCCTCGATCATGCGGATCAAATGTATCTGCAGTCTCTTTGCGAAAAATTCAAAGGAGGACCAGCCGGACTTTCCACGATTGCTTCTGCCATGGGAGAAGATGAAAATACCGTTGAGGATATGATAGAGCCGTTCCTCATTCGAGAAGGATTTCTCCAAAAAACGCCTCGAGGACGATTAGCGACCGAAAGTGCGTTTGCTCATTTAGGATTGTCTCTTCCAGTAAGGAAAGAGAAGTTGTTTTAATTCAGCGCTTTGGCTTCTTTTATTTTTTCATATAACTGGTTTCGTTTTTCTTCGAGTGCACGTTTTTGGTTGTAGAATTCTTCAGATTGAATTTCCAATGTTGATCTATCTTCTTTTTTTGTCGTAATTTCAGGAGTGTTACTAAGTTCACTCGTTCTTTTGTTAGCAACTTCCCATTGCTTAAAAGAAGATGGCAAGAGATCGTCGAATCCTTTTGTATTTCTAAAAAAACTACCAACTTCTTGTTGAAAGTGACTTGAAAAGGCTTCTGGAGGAGAGGTTTTATATCGTTCGAGTGTTGTGAGAATTTCTTTAAGGGTGCTCATTCTATTACTTAATTGCATCGATTCTTCTGGTTTCATATTGTCTCCAAAAAAAGAATCTCCTAGTCTTTTTTGAATATTTTTTAAGAATGTTATTCCTTCTTGAGGTGTTGCTGTGACATCTTCACAAAATGTTTTGTAGGTACTCCCACAATTCCAAGCTTCTGTTTTTGTGTATATTAAATTATCTATTTCTTTAATTTTCCTACTAATAGTTTGCTCCATTTCTTTTAAATCATTGATTTTTTCAGAAAGATCATTGGCTTCTTCTTGTAAGGCATTGACCTCCTCTTGGGAAAGAGAGATCTCTTCGGCAGTAGAATTTAATTGTGTTGATTCTTCAGCCTCTATTTGTGAATTGTCATTTTCAAGTACCATTTTTTGGAATTATTAATTTCCCTTTCTTCTTATTATATCATATTTTTTATTCTTCTGCAAGATGGGGCAATAGATAAATATTGATTTTCTTTGCATTTCCCCAAAATCTTCTTAAACTTAAATCCCGTAATGGTTAATTCAAAATTCATTTTCGTCACGGGTGGTGTTTGTTCTAGTTTGGGAAAGGGAATTGTAGCGTCTTCGACTGCTGCGATTTTGAAATCCGCTGGGGTAAAAGTTGCCATCATGAAGCTCGATCCATATTTAAATGTGGATCCAGGAACAATGAGTCCGTTTCAGCACGGAGAAGTGTTTGTGCTGGATGATGGAGCAGAAACAGATTTGGATTTGGGACACTATGAACGGTTTATCGACGAATCATTGGTTCAGGAGTGCTCAGTAACGACAGGGAAAATTTATTCGGAAGTATTGGAAGAAGAACGCGAAGGAAAATATCTTGGAGGAACAATTCAAGTGGTGCCACATATTACAGGAAAACTTATTGAGAAAATTGAACTCGCGGCGAGAAAATTAAAAGTAGAAGTACTTGTTGTAGAGATTGGAGGAACAGTGGGGGATATCGAAGGAGAACCCTTCATTGAGGTGCTTCGTCAAATGCGGAAAAAATATGGAGAGAATTGTATTTCCATGCACACGACATTGTTGCCGTACTTAGCGGCATCAGGAGAATTGAAAACAAAACCAACGCAGTTATCAGTTCGAGAATTGCGTCGATTAGGAGTGCAACCGGATTTTATCTTTGCGAGAGCGGATGTGAAAATTCCAAAGAAATTATTGAAAAAAATAGCGTATTTCTGCGATGTAGAGGAAGAAGCGGTAATTCCAGCAGAAACAGTGAGTTCAATCTATGAAGTACCTCTCCGATTTCAAAAATTTCGATTAGGAGAAATTTTGTCAGAAAAATTAAATCTTAAGAAAAAGAAATTCAATCTCAAAACATGGGAGAAAGGAGTTGAGAAACGAAAAAGTGTAAAAGGGGAGATATTCATTGGGTTGGCAGGGAAATATAATGATTTGGATGATGCATATTTGTCCGTGATTGAGGCATCAAAATCAGCAGGATATTTTCACGATCACAAGGTGAACATTGAATGGATTGATACAGAAAAGATTGAAGAAAAAGATAAAGAAGAATGGAAGAAGCTGGAAGCGGTAGACGGAATTATTGTTCCGGGAGGATTCGGGAACAGAGGAATTGAAGGGAAAGTAAAAGTCGCTGAGTACTGTCGTGTAAATGACAAACCATATCTAGGGTTGTGCTTGGGGTCACAGATTATGGCAATGGAATTTGCGAGAAACGTTCTCAAAATCAAAGATGCGACATCAGAAGAATTTGATGAAGACAAGAAATCAAAAAATCATGTTATCCACTTCATTCCAGAACAACGACTGATTCATAAAAAAGGTGGAACAATGAGACTTGGAGCCTATCCTGCTATTCTCAAAAAAGGAACGAAAGCGGCGAAAATTTACAAAGAAACGAAAATATCAGAACGACACAGACATCGATTTGAATTTAATAACAAATATCGAGATCGATTTGAGAAAAAAGGATTTATTATTGCGGGGCAATCACCAGATAAAAATTTAGTAGAGGTGGTCGAAGTAGAGAATCACTCCTTTATGATTGGATCGCAGTTCCATCCAGAACTCAAATCTCGACCGTTTAAACCGCATCCACTTTTTCAAGCGTTTGTTGGGGCTATCGTGAAGAAATAGCTACATCAAAACAAAAACATTCTACCGCAAGCGACTTCTGTTGATTCTATATAGCAGAGCATAGTATCCTTATGCGAGACATTTATTGTGATTTGAAACGATTTTCAGGGCAATGAATTCTCATATTCTTAACTCATTCCCATGAGAAAAACAAAAACAACCATAACCGCTCTAGTGCTTAGTTTAGCGCTTTCTTTTTTACTCTTTACTCCAAATACTTTTGCCGAAGTAACCGGAGATCCAGAATTTGCACCAAGTGACATTAGCTTGAGTGAAATTATGGTGAATGAAAATGCAGCCAATGGCACATTTATCGCAAATATTTCAGCGGTTGATCCTGATAATGCGGCTGAAGAACTCACATTCTTCATACCGAGTGATGCAGGAGAACGGTTTACCATTGTTGATGGGAATAAGTTGAAGGTATTGAGTGGGAATGAATATCTTGATTACGAAACCAATACAACGCACGATATAACGATTCTCGTCCGTGATCCAGATTGGAATACCTACGATGAGATTTTCACAATTCTCGTTCAAAATAGAAATGAAGCTCCGACAGATATTCTTTTCGACAGCACAGCTGTTGATGAGCGAGCAGAAGCAGGAACGCTGATTGGAACACTAACAGCGGTAGATCCAGATAGCGGAGATTCGTTTGTTTACACATTGACTGACAATTCAGATGGTCGATTTGAGATTGTGAATGGGAATCAAGTTGTTGTTCTTGATGGGGTGAAACTCTTGGCAGAGAGTTACGATATACTCGTTCATGTTGTGGATGCAGTGGGAAATGCATTTGATAAATACTTAAGTGTAGATGTGAATCCGATTCAAGCACCAATACTTTCAGGAATTGTTATCGGTGTGGATGAGGATGGAGACACGACATTAGCGTGGACAACGGATAAAGATGCGAAATCGCGAGTTGATTATGGAATGGTCGGGAATATGACAGAACTTACTTTCTTTACAAAGAACTACGCGCTCGAACAAGACACTTACATTCCAGATTTGATGGATTGTGTGACATATGAGTATCGTCCTCGATCTTCTGATCGATTTGGAAAAGAAAGACTGGGAGAAACAGGCACGTTTACTACAGATGGATGTGAAGGAGGAGCAATAACATTAGCAAAAACACAATCGACGATTACTCCTGCAGAAGGCGGAAAGGTACAGTTACTCAATGAATCAAATAAAGGAGTAATTGTAAATGTACCTACAAATTTCATTGAAACCGAAGAAGACGTTCAAGTTCAACTCAAAAGACTTGAAGTAGGAGCGGTTCTTCAATCAATAGGAATTCCAGATGACAATATGTATGTTGTAGGGACAGGAGTGTATGACCTACAGGTTATATCCGACATTACTACAAAGATTCCAACGTTCCAAAAAGACATGGAATTAGAGTTCTCCTACACAGATGGATCGATTTCAATGATCGATGAATCAACGATTTCTGTTCTCCGATGGAATGGTACCTACTGGGCTAGCGCGAATGGAGGATGTATTGTTGATGAGCTCAATAACACTGTTACCTGTAAGACATCAGAATTCTCAACCTTCGCCGTCTTTGGATATATGAATGAGATCGCACAAAGTTTCAGTGGGAAAGCAAAAACTATTCGTCGACGAGGAATGGCGCGGGAAGATTTCCGAGGGGTTGCGGTTGAAGGAGGAATTAATAAATCAAACTTTGACGTTGCCTACCAAAAATCACTCGACGAAATTGCGATGATTAATGCTGGAAATGAAGGAGGAGCACAGACAGCACTTAATGATGGGGGTGAAAAAGTTTTCCTTGGATACAAAGCAGGACGATCAGGTACAGAACAAATGGAAGATAGAATTGTTCGAAGAACAAATGTGGCGTACAGAGGATCTTCAGCACGATCATCAGCAATGCTTGCACAACAAGATGTCTCTCTCAAGAAACGACTTGCGAGTATGAAAGGAGGACTCTTGGCAAAGAGCAGCATGCAAAGAAAAATTGATGAAGAGAAAAAAATGGCACTTGCGATGGCATCAAAGTTTGATCAAACAAAATCACTCTTACAGATGTACCAAGTAGCGAGTGCAGAAATGGCACTTTGTCTCAATCAAAATGCTGGATTCTGTGATGAAATTTACCGATATCTTGCAGCGGAGATTGCCGAGAAGGAAAAAGAGATGATTGATCACTTGATGATGAATTGGACGAACGAGTAGGAAGCAATTCAAATAAGAAATGAAAGCCCCGCTTCGGCGGGGTTTTTTATAAAATTGAAAGAAAAAATTCCCCCCCGCGTATAACGAGGTGAAGCTTCTTACTTTTTTATTTCTTATTTTAAAACACAATGAAAAAATCAATCTTCAATTTCGCGCTTGCACTCCTTGTATTAGGAACCAGTGTGGCATCAGCGAATGCTTTTATGGGAGGTCGTCAAATGACTCCAGACCGCTTCGCAGAGTTCAAAGCTATCGTCACTCAAAGTGACACATTTGAAGCCTTTCAAGAATCCATGAAAACGATTCGAGAAGAGCACAAAGCAGACCGAGAAAATATGAAGGATTCTATTACACACGCTGTCGAGCTTCTTGATAACGGTGTTGTCAAAACTATTACTTCTGACGATGCAGAGGTTGTTGCCAAGATCCAATCACGGCACGAAAATATGCCAAAACGAGACAAGGAAAATGTTACGCACACAGTTGAGAACATTGATAACGGCGTAAAAATTACCATCACTTCGGATGATCCAGAACTTGTAGAAAAAATTCAAAAACATTCTGATAAAGAAGAATTTGGAAAGAAAAGAGGAGGACGACGAGGGATGGAAAAAGGAGAAGGTATGGACGGTCGATTCGAAAAAGCCGGTGTCGAGAAACCTGAAAACTGGGAAGACATGGAGCGAGAGGACCGACAAGAGTTCATGCAAGAAAACGAAATGGGACGAAAACATATGCGACGAGGGGGAGAAGGACGACAACACCCATCATTTCGAGGAAACAGACGAGGTGGACAAGGAGAAAATATGAACGGACAACGAAAAGAGAATCTTCGACAAAGATTTAGTAACTGGATGGGTCGATAAGAAACGGTTTTTGTAACCTAATAAAAGAGTCTCCCTGTGAGGCTCTTTTTTTGTGCCTGCCGACAACCGAGGGCTTTAGCCTTCGGCCTTCAATTGTGAAGTTCGACAATTGTAGCCTTCGGCCTTCTGTTGTGGTTATCGAGATTTTTCCATAGCCCACCGCTAAAGCGGTGGGTTGTAGTAAGGAATGTGTATAAAAATTGAAAGAAAATAAATACGATGACGTCTTACTTATTGGAATGAAAATATTTCACATCGGTATTGATTGGGGCTGGGAATTCCTATAAAACAAACACACATGAAACAGAGTCACGAAGTGACCGATGAGAAGTTAGTCGAATTAGCGTTAGAAGACGTTGATTGGTTTGGGCTTCTTGTGGAACGATATGAACCACGGCTAAAGCGGTACATTCTTCGTATCTCAAGTTTCCCCATTGAAACAGTGGAAGAGATTCTTCAGGACGTGTTTCTCAAAACATGGAAGAACCTCAATGGGTTTTCCGGACAAGTGAAGTTCTCCAGTTGGATTTATCGTATTGCCCACAACGAGACTATTTCTATTTTTCGAAAATCAAAATCAAGAGGGCTCGATCAGCAAATAGAACTGGATGAAACACTCTTTGTTCCCGATAAAACAGATTTTGTAAAAGAATTCGATCAACAACTCACAGCGCACAAGATTAAAAAGACCCTCGAACATCTCCCTGAAAAATATCGGGAGGCACTCGTTCTCAAGTTCCTAGAAGATCAGAGTTATGAGGAAATCGCGGATATTCTCCGTTGTCCAATGGGAACCGTTGCGACGCTCATTTCCCGAGCGAAGAAGCAATTCCGCAATGAGGCAGAAAAACAAGATATTCAATTTTAAACAATGAATCCATCAAAATTCTCGGAATCGGTGCTTAGAAAGATCAAGGCAAGACACATCAAGCCGAAGTCTAAATGGCAATTTGTCGCTCGAAATGTCGGTTTCTGGGGGATATTCAATCTTTCCGTGCTTTTGGGCGCAGGAGGGGTCTCAGTGCTTATTTTCGCACTTCTTGAATCAGACTTCGATTTGTTCGCAGAACTCTCTGGATCAGGAACGTCTTTGTTCTTCAGTTTACTGCCAGTGTTCTGGATATTTTTCTTCATCACCTTTGTCGGAGTTGCGATGTGGGGGATTCGAAAGACCAAAAAAGGATATCGGTTTTCTATCCATGCCATTCTCATGACGAACATTGTTTTGAGCATTCTCCTTGGAGGACTGGTGTATGGAGTGGGGGGAGCAGAACAATTTGAAAAAGTCTTTGCCGAAAATGCTCCTATGTATGTAGGTATGGAGCATCGTATGAAGGAAATGTGGGGACAGCCTGAAGAGGGACGATTGGCAGGAACAATAATTGAAGTACAGGGAGAGGATATAATTGTTCTTGATGATTTCTCTCATCAGCAATGGGTTGTCGACGTTACTGCGGTACCTAAACGAAGACCATTTGAAGAAGGAAAGAAGGTGAAAGTACTTGGAGAAAAAACAGGGGAACACACATTCACTGCGAATATGGTTCGTCCATTGATGAGAAGGAAAGGACAATTTTTTGGAGAAGAAGAAAGAAAACAACGACGAACTCCGGAGGAACGAGAGCAGTTTATGAAGGATCATCCTGAGATTCAAGAAATGAGAAAACGATTTCTCATCGAGCATCCAGAGTTGATGGAAAGGAGATAACAAAAAAAGGATCCTTTGGATCCTTAAGAATTATTCTGGTGGAGGTGGCGAGAATGTTCTCATGTCCTCGCCCCGCTCTGCGGGACTGCGGTCTCGAATCTTTTGCATCCTCTCTTCGCTCGGTGCAAAAGGACCTCTGCTCGTCCAATCCTCGCCCTTCTGCTACGCAGAACTATAAAAAACCTGCCATACCCTTCGGGCATATCAG
>CAZOER010000028.1:0-9357 GCA_964578905.1 uncultured Candidatus Peribacteria bacterium
TAATAGGGGTCGATACATTAAATGTAAAAGTGTTTGGAGGAACAACTATTGAGTCAGAACGATTGTGGGATGATTCGGATGCGAAAACGTGGTTTGAGGGAATTCTTCCCGCTCCAAGTGAAGGGAGAAAGCCATCATTTAGTGATGTGTCTTTTTATGACGGAGGAATGCATTCCAACAGTTCTGTGCATGTGGTGTCGGTTTTTGGAATGGGATTACCCAATGAAACGTTTAGTTTCTCAACCCCAGCGGCCTTTACATTTCCGGCGAGAATTCCCGATACCACCAAATTATGGATGGCTTTTAAAGAAGAAGTGACGCCATCAGAAAATGATGATGCGGAGTGGGTTATTGAAGAAGGGGATTTCTGTGTGGTCACTGGAGGACTCTGCCAAGTTGAACTGTCAGAATTTAACGAGGTAGCGTTGGTTCAGGAGTATTTCCAGAAATGTCCTCGGACATCGAGTTCTGACACCAGTGTGACTAATGGAACGATTAGTGGACCACCAGAGTGTTTGATCACCTGTGATAATGGATACGACCTTGATTATGAAGAAATGAAATGTGTCGTAGGGGATGGTGTTACACCTGCCGCGTCGGAACAATTGCCTTCTTATGAAACAACATCAGGGGATACGGAGACACCCTCGTCTGATCGACCTGGATATTACCGATACACTGGAGCGCGTCCCAATCAACTGGAGTATGAAGCGGATACAGCCGGACTTGGAGGAGAGGATCAAGAGCGAATTGGTCGTTTGAATGCGAGTGCCAAGATTCGGATGGTCGATGATGAATTCGCGGAAGAGGAAGTAGCGGAAGAAGGCGATGATGGTTTCATGAACTATCTCCTCTACATCCGGAACTTCTTCGGAGAGGGATCAAGTCCCAATGTCGTGCGCAGTGAAAGTGCAGAAATTGATGAGAACGGAGAAACGGTGCATTCGTCGGCACCACTTCTTCCGAGTACAGGTCCTGGGATTTTCCTTGGACTGGCAGTTATCGGCCTTGGATGCATGGTCGTGGGCGCCAAAGGGCGGCGAAAATAAATGAGACTTATAGTGGGAATTTGTGGGTTAAGAGGGAAAACCGTGAGGGGTCGCGGTTTTTCCATATGGAAAGAAAAATAAACCCGGGTTCTGTCTTGGAAAAACCTTTATCGAACCCGGGTTGGTTTCTTACAAAAAAGTTTGACTTGCGCCTTTTAACCAATACAATCGGCGCGATTTTTCAGTATAAAATTATGAAGAAAGATATCCATCCAAAAACCCATCCAGTAGTTTTTCGTGACGCAAGTGCAGGAAAGGACTTCGTTGTCATGTCTACTATGACTTCAAAAGAGACAGAAAAAATTAATGGAGTTGATCACTACGTTATACACGTAGATATCTCATCAGCTTCTCACCCGTTCTTTACAGGGAAACAAAAATTAGTCGATACATCTGGTCGTGTTGAGAAATTCAAACGACAGATGGAAAAAGTGGCAAAATAATCCCTTTCTCTCATGGCAAAAGCAAAAACTATTTCGCTCAGCGTTTGGAAAACACTTTTCCGAGACACGCTTACCGCCTTTTCTAAGGTGTGGTGGCGTATCGCTTCTGTAAACATCTTCACGATGTTGACATTGATTATTGGAACAGGAATTTTTGCGGGTGTTGGATACCTTGCCTTTCGAAATACACTTGAAAACATTATTGCAAACTTCTCCTTTGGAGGCGCTTTTTTAGTAGGAATTATCCCGGTTATCCTTTTGGTAGCAGTGTGGGCAATGTTTGTAACGGTATTCTCTGCAAATGGGAAAATAGCGAACACAATTGTATTGAAAAACTACGTAAAGAAAAAAACACGATCATCTTTTAAAATTTACTTTGTTGATGCGTGGCATTACTTGTGGCGACAAATTATCATTTCGCTTCACGTGGTTTGGTATCTCGCTTGGCCGGTTATCCTTGTGATGGGAGTATGGAGTATTCTTATGACGCTTGTAACAGCACTTCCGACATTTGTTGGAATTATCTTCATGATGCTTGCAGGACTCCTCTTCTTGTGGAGAGTGATGCACGTTGTCTTTATGAAAAGTACACTCGTGCATTTCGATAAAGATTCAAAAAGTACTTTTAAAGCAATGATAAAACTTGTGAAAAGAAATTGGTGGGGAGTATTATTCTCAATCATTTCATTCTTCATAGTAGTAAACATCGTACGAGCGGTATTCCTCGTTCCAGAATATATTATTTTCCCAGGAGAAGATGACTTCAATATCTTCCTCTTGTTGGACGGACTCTTTTCATTCTTCGTCCTTGCACCGCTTTTGATCAGCTTCATGTATCTTTTCATGTTACACCTTTCAAAAACAAGAAAGATCAAACCATAAAACTATTAATTTCATTACACCATGTCTAAGAAACCAGTACCTTCCAAAAAACAAGCTGTTAGTTCTACCCGTTCACGTCACGCCACATGGGTGCGAAGAATGCGTATAAAGTTAACAAACAAGACTACTCTCGATACATGCTCACAATGTGGAGCAAAGAAACGACGACACTTCGCTTGTGTTGAATGTGGTATGTATAAAGACCGACAAGTTGTGAATGTGAAAAAAGCAGGAACTACTCCGGTTCAAGAAATTGAAGCGTAAATTCAATGAGTACAAATAAACAAGCTCGTCACGAAAGTCGTATTGTTGCGATGAACGCACTCTTTTCTTATTTTTCTCGAGAAGAGGAAGTTTCTATCGAGGATAGTTTGGCGCACGTGATTGAGATTGAAGGAAAAGAGAAAGATGATTTCGCAGAGGGATTACTCAATACAGCGATTGAGAACTTTGGGAAAATTAAAGTGATTATTAAAGTGTACGCACCAGAATTCGCTTTTGAAAAGATTGCTCCGATTAATCGAGCGATTCTTATCTTGGGAATTTCAGAGCTCAAATACTTCGATACACCACCAATCGTGGTTATCAACGAATACATCGAGATTGCAAAGGAATTCGCAGAAGAACGTTCAGCAGGGTTTGTGAACGGAGTCTTGGATGCATTTCGGAAAAACATTGGAAGAGAGCGAGAAGAAGAGGAGTAAACATCTTTCTGTCATCCCAGAATTCCGAAGGAATATGTGGGATCCATTATCTTGTTTGATATCGGAAGAGCTGTTCTTTTTATAATTAAAAAGAACCAAAAACTTTTGGGGACAAAAAAACTCGCTGACTTTGACATAGTACAATATTACCGAGTCCCGATGACGCTCAGACAGGTTTCGTCCCCAAACCCCCAAGGGATATCACTTTTAAAAAGGTCGGAAACAGTGTTTTGTAAACTTGAAAACAATAAAAAGAATATTACAATCTCCTCGATGACAAATTTCAAAGACTTATTTAAAACTATCGGATTTTCTCTTTCGGATAAGAAATTATTAACCGAATCCTTCACGCACCGATCGGCTGTAAATGAACGATCAAATGCGGCAACGCACAATGAACGGCTCGAATTCTTAGGAGATGCCGTGTTGGAATTGATAGCGACAGAGTCGCTCTATCAGAAATTTCCAGAGGCCCCAGAAGGGGAACTGACGAATTTGCGTTCTGCCCTCGTAAAAGGAGAGCACTTGGCAGAAGTAGCACGGAGATTAAATCTTGGAGATCTCCTTATTCTTTCCCATGGAGAAAAGAAATCGGGAGGAGCTGAAAAAGAATACTTGCTGGCAAATGTGGTCGAAGCATTAATTGGGGCGATCTATTTAGAAAAGGGAATGAAGGAAACAACGACATTTATTGAGACCTTCGTTTTGTGCGACTTAGAGACGATTATTGAAGAAGGATCACACATTGATGCCAAATCAGAATTTCAAGAGCTTACACAGGGAACGTTGGGGGTTACACCTCATTATGAAGTTCTTTCTGAATCAGGGCTCGATCATGAGAAATCATTTGTCCTTGCCGCCTTCCTTGAAGATAAAAAGGTCGGAGAGGGGAATGGAGGATCAAAGAAAGAGGCACAGGTCAGTGCCGCGGCAGATGCTTTGGCTCATAAAAAAGATTGGCTTCCATCAGAATGAAATTTACGGATGCATTCGCTTCCTTTGTTGAAAAAATAGGAACAGGGGATGAAGGTGTGTTTTTTTCAGAACAAAATGGAAATCAGACACGATGGATTTTTGGATGGGGAAAGAAGGTGATTGCTGATTTTGAAAAAGGACCCTTTCCTTTGTTTTCATTAACCTCATTCGAAGGGAACGCTCACCAGTTCTGGCATTTCGAGAATTCGCTCTCTTCTGACGGGGTGTTGGATAAAAGTTTTGAACAAATGTGCAAAACTTCTGCAAAAAATGTGTTCAACTTTTCCGAATATAAAGACACAGATTCGAGGGATTCGTTTTGTTCAAAAATTGAAGCGGTTCGAAAATTAGCCGAGAATGGAGACGTGTGGGTACTCAATTTAGCGCACTCTCTGAGCGGTGAATTGACGGACGAGAAAACAGTATTAAACGTTTTTGAAACCTTCCTCGAACTCGGAAAAGACCATTGTGGTGGGGTAACATGGACTAATGAACAAAAAATGTGTTCACTCTCACCAGAGGTGTTTCTTCGCCAGAAAGAAGACATCTTGTCTACATTTCCGATCAAGGGAACGGGGACCCGTTCGTATTTGGAAACCAACGAAAAAGAAATATCAGAGCTGGCGATGGTAACTGATTTGCTTCGAAACGATCTCGGACAGATTGCAGACAAGGTGTGGGTGGAGAATGAACGGGTCATTGTTGATCGTGGAGACTTCTGCGATGCGCATGCAGAGATTTATGCCCAGCTTCCTTCATCAGAACTGAGCTGGAAACAATATCAATCACTCCTGCCATGTGGATCGATTTCAGGAGCGCCCAAGAAGCGTGTGCTGGAAAATATTCTCAAGCTCGAAGGATTCGAACGAGGGTTTTATACAGGAACATTTGGAGTTCGATTTTCGCCAACCGATTCTGTTTTTAATATTCTGATTCGGACACTCTTCCTTGAGCCCTCACCTCAATCCTCTCCCCGGGGGAGAGGAAGTTGGAATTGGAAATTTCCCGTTGGAGCAGGAATTACCTATAAATCTGTGCCCGAGCAAGAATGGGCTGAAACATTGCAGAAAGCAGATGTTTTGAAACAAATATAACCGTCATCCCGGATATCCCTCTGGGATTCAGGGAAGACAAAAGTAAGTTGAAAAGAGAAGTATTCTTCAGTACCCTTCGCGCTGTAAATGAAAAAAATCACCTTTGTCTTCATAATCCTCTTGCTTCTCGATCAGTTGACGAAATTGATCGCGCGATGGTTCTTCTACGAACCTGCGGAAGATTTGCCATTTGTGGGACTGGAGACCGTACAGAATTCTGGAATTGCATTCTCGATCCCAGTTCATCCACTCGCAATTACAATCCTTACACTAGGGATTCTGGCGTATCTGGCATGGAATCTGGCGACGAAGGAACTCTTTTCATGGGAAACCGTATCGTTCACGTTTATCTTTACGGGAGCCGTGGGGAACTTCCTTGATCGTATATTTATAGGCTCTGTGACAGACTTTATTCGTTTATGGGAACTACCGATATTTAACTTCGCGGACATCTTTATTTTCTTTGGAGTGATGCTGTTTCTTTTCTACACGTTAAAAAACGCCAAAGAAGAAGTCGCGTAAACCCAGCCTTGTCATTCCGACCGAAGCGGAGGAATCCCTTCTTTTATTGATCTTGAATATCGGCAGGACTGTTCTTTTTGTAACCAAAAAGAACCAAAAAGTTCTGGGGACAAGAAAACTCGCTTTCATTGGCATAGCACAAAGTTTCCGAGTCCCGATGGCGCTCAAACACTTCTCGTCCCCAAACCCCCAAAAGATAGCAATTTTATATAAAAAAACAGCGCCCTTCTGGATACTGCACATTTTTAATTTTTTAATTCTTAATTATTTTTTCTCTTCAACCTTTTCTTCTTTCACCTCTTCTTTCTTTACAACGGCTTTCTTCGCTGTTGCTTTCTTCACTCCCATAAGTTTTGCAAGTCGTGATTTTCTTCGTCCTGCAGTGTTTTTGTGCAAGATGTTTTTCTTTGCTGCCAAATCAAGTGCTTTTTGAACTTCTGGGAAAAGTTTTTGTGCTTCTGCTGTTTTTCCAGCTTCAATAAGTGTCTCAAATTCTTTTACCAACGTTTTGTAGTTTCGTTGCGTAATAAGGTTTCGTTGTCGACGTTTATCAGATTGTCGAACTCGTTTGATAGCTGATTTGATAATTGGCATAGGTTTGCAATTAATGTTGCGCGGGAAATGTATAAATTTTGAATATAAAGTCAAGAAGCTTTTTTTTGACAGAGGTGAATAAAATCGCTAAAAAACACGAGCTCAATTACGAGCGATTAGCTCAGCTGGCTAGAGCGCCTGCTTGACTTGCAGGAAGTCACAGGTTCGAATCCTGTATCGCTCACCATCAAAAAAAGCAGAGGGCTTGCCCCTCAGGTTTTTTTGATAATTGAAGGAGATGAGAACCGTTTAAGGTTCGCCGCGAAAAATGAGCGGAGCGATTATTTGAGCGCTCTAACAAGTTCGCTTTTGGCGAACGCAGTGACGAGTATCCTGTATCGCTCACCATAAAAATCGTCCTGACCCCTTGTGGGTTTGGACGGCTTTTAATTTTGAAGGGTATGAGAACCGACCAAGGTGCTCTCCTGACGGTTCATACTTCACCTACTCGAGGACCACTCAATTCGCACTTCGTTCGATGATTGTCTCGATAAATAGCGGAGCGGGGCGTGAGGAGAGCATCCTGTATTCAAAGAAGGGTGGTTTGTGTATACTCCGCGCAATGAAGAAATTTGTGATTTGTACGGTAGCATTGCTCTTAACTGCTTGTGGACAGACGCCCGTCTCTATTGAACCAATGATGCAAGCAAACCACCACGAAGAAGTGGAAGAAGCTCGACCAACAATTCCATCACATATTTTTCTGAGTGATAGTGAGGGGAATAGAGTTGGAATGGCGGTCTCTCTGCAGGATCAAATATTTGTGACGGCAGATCATTTAAAAGAGAAATACGATAAATTGTTCTGGAAGGATGCGCCTATTCATATCATTGCACGGGCATTTGAGGACGACCTCCTCTTTTTTGAACTCAATAACTGGGTGCTCGATGCGCCGAAATGGAGCGATCATCCACCAGTGCTGGGAGAGCCGATTTTTTGGATTGATGAAACATCTTCTTTAACGACAGAAGAAGTTCGTTCGATTTCTGAAAACATTGATGAAAATTCTTTGCAAACAGAGAGGATTGTCATTTCTGGTATTTCAACATTACCGAATTCAGGATCGCCAATTTTTGGAGAAAGGGGACAGGTGTTTGGGATTCTTGTTGGAGCAGACCGTTTCCAGAGCATCTCCTACGCGGTACGATCAGATAAAATTTTGAAAATTTTAGCAGAAATTTTGGAATAAAACACACACTCTCCTGTCATTCCGACAGAAGCGGAGGAATCCCTTCTTTTATCGAAGATTGATATCGGAAAGACTGTTCTTTTTGTAACCAAAAAGAACCAAAAAGTTTTGGGGACAAAAAAACTCGCTGACTTTGACATAGCACATTATTGCCGAGTCCCAATGACGCTCAGACAGGTTTCGTCCCCAAACCCCCACTTGATAGCAATTCAACTTTTTATTTCGACTCTTTAACTCTAAAAAAAGCTTGACGAAAGGGAGCGAAGCTCTACAATCTGCGCGATTTAATTTTCTCATATGACCAAAGAAGAAACCCCAAAGACAGAAGAAAAGAAGCCCGTTGCAAAAAAAGCAACAGCAAAGGCTCCAGCGAAAAAAGCTACTAAAAAGGTTGCCACTAAAGCAAAGCCACGAGTAGCAAAGAAAGAAGTTATTAAAACGCATCAAACACACGCGAAGGATACGGGTTCTTCTCAAGTTCAGATTGCGGTTTTGACTAACAAAATCGATATGCTTTCTGAGCACCTGAAAACACACGCCAAAGACAAGCACTCACGACGAGGGCTTATTGGTATGGTGGGGAAACGAAGAAAATTACTTCGATATTTACAAATGAACGATGCGACTCAATACGCGCAAGTTACTAAAGCACTAGGCCTCCGTAAGTAAGAACTTCGTCTCGGAGTAAATCCGGGCGTTTTTCATTCCGAAAAATTCCTCAATTTTATTCCGAGCAAGTGTCTTGCGGAGATTATTTTTTAATCTTTTGCTCAATGCAAAACACACAATCGGTTTCGGTAGAAATAGGTGGAAAGACCTTGTCCTTTGAGACAGGAAAATTGGCGTTACTCGCGAATGGTTCCACAGTCGCTACATACGGCGACATCGTTATTCTCTGTACAGCAGGGATGACAGACACAGCCAAGGACGGAATAGACTTCTTTCCTATGATGGTAGACTTTGATCCAAAGTTCTACGCAACAGGTAAATTTAAGGGATCACGTTTCATGAAACGAGAAGCTCGACCACCAGAGGCGGCTATTCTCACGGCACGAATGACAGATCGTCCTCTTCGTCCAATGTTCCCAAAGATGATGCGGAACGATGTTCAAATTGTAGGAACATTGCTGCAAGCAGATAGCGTGCACACCACAACAGCCACTATGATTAATGCGGCTTCAATGGCATGTCTCCTCGGAGGACTTCCTTTGGAAGATGCAGTGAGTGCGGTACGAGTAGGAATGAAAGACGATGGGTCTTACTTCCTTGATCCAACATTTGAAGAAGTAGAAAAAGGAAAACTCGATCTAATCTTAGCGGGAACTGAGGACTCAGTGCTCATGATGGAGGCTGGAGCGAATCTTATTTCTGACAAAGAAATGATCGGAGCGTTGCAGTTTGGACACGATGAAATTAAGAAAATTTGTAAGACACAAAAAGAACTTGTGAAAAAGATGGGGAACATCGAACAAAAAGTTCCGACACTTCAAGAACTCGATCCAGCAGCGAAGGAATTGGTAGATAAAACGTTAACAGAAGCAGAGTTTGAAGCGATTAAAGGAGCGGGAAAAGTAGAAATCAAACAAGCGTTGCACGACGGGGAAGAAAAACTTCTTTCTGCGTGTGCAGAGCAAATTGAAAATGGAGAAGTAAAGAAAGGAGACTTGCTCTACTTCTTTGAAAAACGATTCGCAGCAGCGATGCGAAAACGAGTATTCGACACAGGAAAACGAATCGACGCCCGAGAGGTGGACGATGTACGACCACTTCAATGTGAAGTAAGCCTTTTCCCACGAGTACACGGATCTGCGTTGTTCCAACGTGGAGAAACACAATCTTTGTCTATGACAACATTGGGAGGTCCTGGTGATTACCAAATCATCGACGATCCAGATCAAAATGAAG
>CAZOER010000029.1:0-8385 GCA_964578905.1 uncultured Candidatus Peribacteria bacterium
AATTAACAAGCAACTTGGCGGTCAGGTCTCTGCGGAGATTCGGTCATTTCGACCACCTGAGCCGTATAAAGGAAAAGGAATTAAATACTCAGACGAGCGCATTGCTCGAAAAGCTGGGAAATCTGTCGCCAAAAAAGCCTAACCATGAAAGCACAAGAAAAACAATCTCGACAAGCCTCACGAGCAAACAGGACGCACGTCAAAGCTCGAGTATCTGGAGCGCCAAGACTTGTTGTCTGTCGTTCTAACACAAGCATCTACGCGCAAATCGTAGACGATGCGAGTGGAAAGATTGTGTGTGGAACCTCTGGATTAAAATTGAAATCAACTGGTATTAAGCGAGCGGAAGAAGTCGGTACGAAAATTGCCGAACTCGCGAAAGCGAAAAAAGTAACAACCGTTGCTTTTGATAGAAATGGATTTGCCTACCATGGAAATGTTAAGGCTCTTGCTGATGCCGCTCGAAAAGGCGGTCTTAAGTTTTAATTGAAAAAAATGACTGACGAAAACACGACTCCTGCTGAAGAAAAAGAAACTGCGACACCTGTTGTAGCAGAGAAACCTGAAACCGAAGCGGTGAAGGAAGAACCGAAGGCAGAAGAGAAGAAAGCGGAACCAAAGAAAGATGAACAACGAGGAGGGCGAGGTGGAGACCGACCGCAACGTGGTGGTCGACGAGGAGGGCGACGAAATCAACAAAAAGAACCAAAAGAGTTTGAGGAAGCAATTCTTCAGATCGACCGTGTTACACGAGTGGTGTCTGGTGGACGACGATTGAGATTCCGAATCTCTGTTGTTATCGGAGACCAAAAAGGACGTGTTGGATTCGGTGTTGGAAAATCTGCCGAAGTAATGGTAGGAATCCAAAAAGCGGTTGCCCAAGCAAAACGAAATTTGATTAATGTTCCTATCTTTAACGGAACTATTCCTCATGAAATGAACTCTACGTTCAAATCATCTCGAGTGCTTCTCTTCCCAGCTCCAGAAGGAAAGGGAGTGATTGCAGGAGGTGCCGTTCGAAGAATCTTGGAATTGGCTGGTGTGAAGAACGTGCTTTCAAAAGTACACGGATCACGAAACAAATTAAATGTTGCGGTGGCAACAATTCAAGCCCTTCAAGCAATGCAAAATAAGGCTCCACACGGAACAGAAGTAAAGGAGGAAGAAGTTAAAGAAGAGCCAAAGAAAGAAGAAAAAACTGAAAAGAAAGCAGATGCTAAAAAGGCTCCTGCTAAAAAACCAATCGCTAAGAAAGCGCCTGTGAAAAAAACTCCTGCTAAAAAATAGCCATGAAATTACACGAACTACAACCAAAACAAGCGAAAAAAGACCGGATCCGGAAGGGTCAGGGAAACGCGACAAAGGGAACCTTTGCCGGACGAGGATGTAATGGACAAAACTGTCGTGCAGGTGGAGGAGTTCGTTTGGGATTTGAAGGAGGACAAACTCCATTGATCCAACGGATGCCAAAGAAACGAGGATTCCGAAATCCAAACCGGATTGAGACCTTTGCAGTGAATATTGAAGTTATTGAACATTTCTACAAAAACGGAGAAAAGGTAACTCTTGAGACACTTCTTGCACACAAAATCATTGGAAAAAATGATGGAAAAGTGAAGATTTTGGGAGAAGGAGAACTCACAAAGAAACTCGAAATTGGAGCTGAACTTCTTATTTCAAAAACAGCAAAAGCAGCTGTTGAGAAGGCTGGCGGAAAGGTTACTGAATAGACGCCTATTCTTCTTTCTTCACTGGAATTCCATCCTTTTTGTATTCAATCGGTAATGCGTCTGGAAAGCTTCTTTCGAGAAGTATTTTTAAAAGTGCTCTAAGGGCTTCTGATTCTGAAAACGATGACTTTCCCTTTTCTGTGGATGACTGAGTATGTTGTTCATTAAACTTAATTCCCAGAAGTTGTTCTTCTCCGTTTTCAAAAATAACACGAAAGGCACTGCCTTCACTGAAAATAATTTTTTGCACCGGTTTTTCGAGAAGCTTTCCTTCAACCCCATTTTCGAATTGAATATTTCCTTTTGAAAAAATAAGATTCTTTATATCGCCCTCCTTAATGCTCCAATTCGAATGAGAACTCGTTAGTGGGTCTATTGCGAGCCGAACCCTTTCCCTGATGTTTTTGAGCACTACTTCTATTGCTCCGTTTAAGGTTTCCATTTCGCTTACAATCTCACAGGCATTTTTGAAAGTTTTTTCTCCCAAATCTATTATCAATTGCTCTTTCTTCATTAATACTTTTATACATGTTTTTACAAAGAAGTCAACAAATAGATTGACAATAAGAGCTCTCTTTGCTAGGGTTCTCAAAATTTTCAAAAACATGAAAGATATTCCTCTCGCTCTCACCTTTGACGATGTACTTCTCGTCCCGCAGTATTCTGAAATATTGCCAAAGGAGGTCAGTCTCAAGACGAAGTTCTCTCGAAATGTTAAACTCAACATCCCTCTTGTGTCCGCTGCTATGGATACGGTAACTGAGGATCAGATGGCCATCACGATGGCACTTCACGGAGGAATCGGTGTTATTCACAAAAACTGCGATCCTGATGAACAAGCTGACATGGTGAAGAAGGTGAAACGATTTGAAAATGGATTCATTCGTGAACCACTCGTTCTGTCTCCGAAGAATACTATTGCTGAAGTTATTCAAATTCGAAAAGATCGACACTTCAAATCAATCCCCATTACAGAAGATGGAACATTAGAAACAAAGGTTGTGGGAATGATTTCTCGAAACGACTACCTTCAAAAACACGAAAACTGCACCGTAAAAGAACGAATGACACTCTTGAAGGATTTGCTCACCGCAACAGGAGAAATTTCTCTTTCTGCGGCAAATGATATTCTCGAAGAATCCAAACATTCAAAGCTCCTCATGCTAAGCAAAGACGGCACGCTGAGCGCTCTTTTGACTCGAAAGGATATCGAACGTAATGAGGAGTTTCCAAATGCCTCTAAAGACAAATACAAACGACTCATCGTCGCAGCTGCTGTTGGACCAGCTCACAACCGTGATGAACGGGTAAAGAAGCTCGTGAAAGCCGGTGTAGACGTACTTATTGTCGATACAGCACACGGACATTCAAAAGGCGTTATCGATTGTGTGAAATACGTAAAAGAAAAATTTCCAAAAGTTGATGTTATCGCCGGAAACATTGCCAGCCCACAAGCTGCAGAAGCACTCATCAAGGCTGGTGCCGATGGTCTCAAAGTTGGGATTGGACCTGGGTCTATTTGTACAACGCGAATCATCGCAGGAGTTGGAGTTCCTCAACTCTCTGCTGTTATGGATGTCGCTGAAGTGGCTGCTCGACACAAAGTTCCTATCATCGCTGATGGGGGAGTTCGATACTCTGGAGACGTTGCAAAAGCACTCGCTGGAGGAGCAAGCTGTATTATGATTGGATCACTCTTGGCAGGAACCTCAGAGGCCCCTGGAGAAATGATTTACTCTGGAGGAAAAACCTACAAATACTATCGAGGAATGGGATCAATGGCAGCAATGCTCAAAGGTGGAAAAGAACGATATGCCCAAGCCAACGTCGCTGACGAGAAACTCGTTCCCGAAGGTATCGAAGGAAAGATTCTCTTCAAAGGAGAGGCGAAGACTGAAATATACCAACTCTGCGGAGGGGTTCGAAGTTCTATGGGATATAACGGAGCTGAAGATATTGCTGATTTCCAAAAGAAAGCAGAATTTGTTCGGATCACGGGTTCTGGAATCAAAGAATCACATCCCCATGATGTGTCTATTCTGAAAGAAGCGCCAAACTATCGAGGGTAATTATTTAACACCCTTACTCGGAATAAACCTTGCCTCGATTGCAGAGATTTTTGTGCGAAAGAATCGCCGATACCGTACCTCCACCCCCCGTGCGAAGTAAGAATCCGAAGGATAAAACTTCATTGTTTTCGCATTTCCTGTGTAGGGGAATTGTGTATATTTCAAATCGTTCTCCGTCGGCAATTGCGACAGGGGAATTTTAAAGTCGCCATCATTTTCCACTAAGTTTTCTTTTGCCCAGAGGATACGAACCGGACCAGAGATGTTTAATGAGAGGGAATCTCCGACAATGCTTTTGAGCTGTACGAGGGAGATTTCCGGCTTGATGGTGCGCACTTGAACAGGAGGGCTGGAGGTTTTCCCTGTGGATCGTCCGATAAAAAACGCAAACAGGGCGACAAAAAGAACGAGCACGGTAATGTTCCTTTTAGACATTTTTTCCATACACCTGATTCCCGAGATGCTTCACGAGTCCTTTGAGTTCCATGATGGCGAGGTTTGCACTGATCACTGATCCCGAGAGTGATGAATGACGAATAAGGTCGTCTATGTGTCTTTGATTCTCATTGCCAAACAAGTGAAGTATTTCTGATTCCACCCCTGTTGTAGGGATGTTCTTGCGGGCATGTTTCTGTTCTGAAAGATTCGTAATTCCAAAGGTGTCGAGTATCTGTTCCCCTGACAATGCAGGGGTTGCTTCTCCATTGAGCAGAAGTTTGTTCGTTCCCGCAGAATTGGGGGCAAAAATCTCCCCTGGGACGGCAAATACATCCTTTCCTTGGTCATTCGCCAGTTCTGCGGTAATGAGGCTGCCTGAGCCCTTCTGGGCCTCCACAACCAACGTTGCTTGAGACAAGCCAGCCACGATTCTGTTCCGAATCGGGAAGTGCTCTGGGCGAGCCTCTATACCGGGGAGAAATTCTGAAATTACCGCTCCTTTCTCTTCCTTTAAGAGTTTTTCTCCAAACGCTCTATTTTGAGTGGGATAGAGAAAATCGATTCCATTTCCCAAGACACAAATTGTACGCGCTCCATTCTCGATAGCCACTTTGTGTGCAAATGCGTCTGCTCCCAACGCGAGACCTGAGACGATGGTAATTCCTTTGTGCGCCACTTCACGAACAATCGTTTCCAGTGCCCGCTTTCCGTAGCTTGAAATATTGCGAGATCCCACCACCGACAGGGACGGGAAATCTTCGGGCAAAAGTTCTCCTCGAAGAAACAAAAGAACCGGGGGTGAGGGAATGTGAGCGAGTTGTGGAGGGAAATCTTTTTCCCCTTGAATAAGAACTGTTGCCCCACACGCCTCAAGTTTTTCCATTTCCTGTTCTGGGACAACGTCTCCTCGGCGTGAGAAAAAACATTCGATACCTTTCTTATCGACTCCGCATTCTTGAAAATCTTGTAAGGAAGCGTGAAAAACAGCTTCCCAATCCCCTTTGAAAAAAGTGTTCAGCGCCTGATATCGCAAAAATGTCACATTCATGGCTCTGTGAACGGCGATCAAAAACTTCTTCTGTTTCGCGGAAAGACATTGCCCCATTGCGGGTCATTCTCTGTATTTTTATCGCCTTCTCAATGGGGAGACTTCACACAAAATTAAGATTTGAGAACGTGCAATTCACGACTTGTTTTGCTCAGCATCTCTGGTCCGTTTTCGCGAACGACAAAGATATCCTCAATGCGGATGCCAAATTTGTCAGGATAATACAGCCCTGGTTCACACGTCACCACCATGCCTTCTTTTAAAATAGCGGGCACTTTTGGGGGCGGTGTTTTTTTAAATACGGACGTAATGCGAGGCTCCTCATGCACTTCCTTCCCCACTCCGTGTCCCAATCCATGGATGAAGAATTTCTCATCCTCTCCCAGTTCATTACGAACAAATTGATCGAGCTCTGTCACTTCTTTCCCTGGAAGAAATTGGGACAAAACTACCTCGTGAATACGGAGCACTTTTTCATATTTTTCTCTGAATTCTTTTGACGGTTCTCCGAGTGAAAACATCCGCGTCACGTCACTGCACCAGCCTTTGTGTTTCACTCCACAGTCGATCAGGATTGAATCTCCGACCCGTAAATGACGATCGGCCCTTGGTTCATGGTGAGGCTCTGCAGCTCCTTCTGTGAAGGCACAAATAATAGGGAAAGCGAGTTCAAACGCCCCCTCCTTGCGAAGAATATTTTCAAGTTTGTCCGCGACTTCTTTTTCACTTACCCCCTTTGTCAAAAGTTGTGGAACAATCGTTTCCAGTATCTCGTTCACATGTGCCTGTGCTTTTGCAATATATTGAATGCTCATTTTTCTTTTTCATTCTTTTTCCATTTAAAACCACCCTCTACTCGGTTCCGAATAAAGATGATAAAAAGAACCGTGAGGATAACAAAGTCAACGAGGAACTGGAATACGTCATCCCCTGTCATGGTTGCGGTAAAAAGGTTGTTCACTCTTCCTATAATAAAAATAAGAACGAGTGTGATAACAGTAGATGCCCACCCTTCCCATGTTGTGGGAACGAATCCATATCCTGTTTGTTTTTGTTTGAACCAGTATTTTTTCATGTGGAAAAATGGTACAAGAAAAGATCTTTTCTTTCAACAACGCTCTCTAAAACATGATTACAACTTGTCGTAATCGTGCATCACGAGCTGTGCGTTGATTCGTCGAATCAAGTCGAGAATAACCCCCACCACAATAATCATTCCGGCTCCAGAGATGAAGAGTGAGATCGCGTTTGATCCTCCTGAAATCCATCGTTCGAAGATAAGTGGAACCACAGCAACGGCTGTCAAAAAGGCCGCTCCCCAGAAACAAAGTCTCTGTGTTGTTTCGTCCAAGAACTTCTCGGTTTCTGGTCCTGGTCGGTATCCAGGGATGAATCCTCCTCGTTTCTGAATGTTCTCTGCCACCTTCTTTGGTTCGAAAACAATAGATACATAGAAGTATGTAAATCCGAAGATAAGCGCTCCGTAGAATACGTTGTACCAGAATGTTGGAGATCCTGGGTTGAGGTATTTCAATGAAAATTCTGCAATGCTTTGAAGCACTGGAGACGCAGATTGTGAGAAGAACTGTGCCAAGATAGATGGCAAACTCACCAAAGACACGGCGAAGATGATCGGGATCATTCCCGCTTGGTTTATTTTTAAAGGAAGAAAGGACTTCTGTTGTCCTCCAAGCCGTCGTGTCGCATACACCACTGGTACACGTCGATCGGCCTCTGACACGTAAATAATAAAGATTGTCAGTGCAAGCGTTGCAATAATAAGTCCGAGAATCACAGGCAATTCTGCCGCTTGAAACGCTCCTCCAATTTGCGTTGGAACCGTTGCCACAATACCTGCGAAAATCAAAAGTGAGATTCCATTTCCAATTCCCTTCTCTGTAATAAGCTCTCCGAGCCACATCATGAAGACTGTTCCTGCTGTCGCGACCACCATCATTGGGAGGATTGTTGCAACGTCAGTTACATCTACAATCGCCCCTCCTGGTGAGAACTTGTTGAGCAATGCCATCATTCCGTAACTCTGCACAAAGGCGAGTGGAATCGTAAGGAGTCGTGTGTATTGATTGATTTTCTTTTGTCCTTGTTCTCCTTCTTTCTTGAGATTTTCAAGAGAAGGAACCACTACTCCTAACAACTGCATGATAATCGATGCATTAATATATGGCGTCAGCCCCATAAGAACTATTGAGAATCTTTCCATCGCCCCTCCTGTAAGAAGGGAGAAGACCGCGAGTGCTGATCCTTGGTTCTGATTTTCAAGAAGAAATTTAATCTTCTCTACGTCCGCCCCCGGTATTGTAATGTGGGCTGCGAGACGAGCAATAACGAGAACTAGAATCGTAAAGATGATTTTATCTCGGAGCGATTTTGTCGCCCAAATCTGTTTTAGTGTTTTTAATAGTTTCTCCATGCGTTGAAAAAATGCTCGATGACTGTACAAATTTTGGGAAGATTGGCAAGTTTTCTTTACCGAAAGGAGTCTTGACTTTTTCGGTGAAATATACTAAAAAGGGGGGTGTAGTTGTTCGCAAGTTTTAAATTTCGCGACCAATTCGTTCTTTTCTGGCTTCGTTAAAATATTGTTTATTATTTTTGGCAGAGTTTTCCTTGTGTTTCACAGGGGGTGCTCTGCTAAAAATGAATTATAAACCTTAAATTGTAAGCATATGAATTCGAACATGTTTTTTCCAAAAATCAATTTTTCAAGACTTTCGAAAATAAAGATTCGACCACTTCTTCCGGACACAACCGAAAATATTTTCCCAAACCTGGAGAGAATCTTTCTCTACGCACTCCTTGGAAATATTCTATTTATTGTTTTATCAATCCTCTCAACCAAGCCATGAAAAGAGGCCCTTCTTGTGTAAAAAACAGGGAGGGCTTTTCTTTTCCCTAAAAAACCCCCGAAAATTGTTTGACAGCTTTCAATTCTTTGCTACTATCCGCCAGCTTTCTATCTAAGAAAGCGTTTAAACAAGCTCTTTTTCATTTCGAACGCATGTCGGGTTCTTCTAGCAAGAATTCGATACAAAGAAAAAAACAATTATTCCTTTGAAGTCCTTGTCTTCCGGACAAGGTT
>CAZOER010000030.1:0-6682 GCA_964578905.1 uncultured Candidatus Peribacteria bacterium
GCGTCGACAAGTGGGGTTTTGTGGGTCATGTTGTGTAAACGTGAGAGGATATTATACTATAAAAACACAAACACGTCAAATACTTTACATCTTCTCTGGTACTTCGATCCCAAGGACGGTGAGTCCTGCCTCCAACACTTCCAATACTTTTTGTGCTAACTGCAATCGCGCTTGTTTCAATTCCTCGCTGTCAGCCTTCAATACAGAGTTCTCTGCATAGAAACTCGACCACTCCTGTGCGAGTTCGAGGAGGTAGGTGACGACATATGTTGGGTTGAGAGTCTCAGCTGCTTTCTCCAACACATTTGGAAATTCAATCAGTTTCACTCCGAGTGGTTTCTCTGCATCTCCGAGGATTAAACCCGGGTTCGGAAAAGAGAACCCGGGTTGGAGTTCTGCTTTCTTCAGAATAGATTTAATTCGTACTCCCGCGTATTGCAAGTACGGTCCTGTTGCGCCTTCAAATTGAATCGATTTCTGTGAATCAAAGGTAATGCCTTTCTTCGGACTCGTAGAAAGAAGATAGAACTTCCACGCAGCGTTCTGAATCTGTTCAGCCATCGTTTTCGCTTCATCATCACTCAGCTCAGGGTTTCGTTTTGTAATCGCGTCCAGAGCCAATCCTGACAGCTCGTCCATCAAGTTGTCCGCATCCACCACCGTTCCTTCTCGTGATTTCATTCGACCATCGGGAAGATTCACCAGCCCATATCCGAGATGATGACATTCTTCTTTCTTCAAAAGTCCAAGCTTCTCCAGGCAGGAGAACAAAACTTTGAAATGATAATTCTGTTCGTCAGCGACCACGTACATGAGTTGATTCGGATTGAAGTCATTCTTCCGTGCCTGCGCCACGGCCAAATCTTGCGTCAGGTAAATAGATGTTCCATCCGCCCTGAGAATAACTTTCTCATCCAATCCTTCGGCTTCTAAATCAATCACAATCGCTCCATCGTCTCGTTTTTTAAAGACCTTGTCTTTGAGTCCTTGCTCGGCGATATCTTTTCCTTTTTTGTAATATTCAGACTCGAAGTAATCTTTTTCAAATATGATCCCTTGTCGTGCATACGTCTTTGCATGACCAGCAAGCGCCCATTCTCCCATTTGTTTCCACAGCGCCATTGTTTCACTATCTCCCGCTTCCCAGAGTTTTAACATTTCCTGAACCCCATCCATCAAGGATTCGTCCTTCTTGAGTTCCTGATCAAACTTCACGTAATAATTTCCCACAAAGAGATCCGGCTTGATCCCTTCTGATTCAGGAGTTTTTCCTTCGCCCCATTTTTGGTAGGCGAGCATTGATTTACAAATATGTACGCCTCGATCATTAATGATATTCACACGGTGCATCTTTGCTCCGACCTGTTCGAGCAAGTTGGAAACAGAAATTCCCAGTGCATGATTTCGCATGTGTCCGAGATGCAGAGGCTTGTTCGTGTTTGGTCCAGAGAACTCCAGCACAATCGTTTTATCCTTCATCACATCTGACTTCAATGGCGTTGCAAACACTTGCTTGAAGAATACCTCATTCTTAAAAAAGAGATTTAAATAGGGTCCGGTGATTTCTGTTTTTTCGAGCAGTTCACAATCTTTTAGTTTTGCTTCAACATCTTTCCCGATTTCAATAGGGGACTTTCCCATTTCTTTCGACACAGCGAAGAAACTCATCGCCAAATCACCAGTCTGTCCTTTTGGAACAGCCGTAAATTGAAACATTGAACACATTTTTTGTTCAAAGTGTTTCTCGAGAAATTGAAGGAGGAGTTGTTTCATCGCGGGGATTTTACCCTCGATATACCAAATACACAATGTATCCGATATACATTGCTACAAAGCATATTCCTTGCCAACGTTGGAGTCGTCGCTTTTTTCCAATAAACATCGCGAGGAAAAGAACAAATGTGGCGAATACACAAATGAGAATATCTTCGATTGTTGCAGGAGAGAAGGGGAGTGGGAGAATAGTACTCGTAAGTCCCAACACCCAGAGAATGTTGAAGATGTTTGATCCGACGATATTTCCGATAGCAATGTCTGATTGTTTTCGCAGTGCTGCTACTACTGAAGTCGCGAGTTCTGGTAATGATGTTCCCACTGCTACGATCGTGAGTCCGATGAAGTTCTCAGAGAGTCCTGCGAGCTTTGCCAAGATCACAGCATTATCTACCAGCATTTTTCCTCCAACAAAAAGCCCAAACATTCCTCCCAAAAGAAAGGCCGTTGAAATCAGTCCAGAATAGGTTTTTATACTATCCGCTTGATCGTTCTTCTTTGGTCGAAGTCCAAATGTGTAGTAGATGAAGATCACAAATAGACACATCAGTGCGAGTCCGTCCGTTCGTCCAAGAACGTTTTGAGTAGCTCCATCGAGGAACATATCACTTCCCATAAAGAGCAACATCAACACCGCCAAGAGTCCAAAAGGAATTTCTTTCCACACAGTGCTAGAGTGCACTTTGATCGTTCCTATGATGGCTGTGATTCCGAGGATAAGAAAGATATTCGAAATATTTGAACCGATGATATTTCCGATTCCAATATCAGAATTTCCACCAACAGCGGAGAGAATATTTACAATAAGTTCTGGCGCAGACGTTCCAAACGAAACAATCGTCAGTCCAATCACCAGTGGGGCGATACCCCATTTTTTTGCGAAAGAAGATGCTCCTCGTACAAGGCCTTCCGCTCCTAATATTAAAACAACCAGACCGATGATGAGGAGGAAAAGGGCGAGGAACATATTAAAAAATCAGGATAATATTTCCTGTAGTGTAAGACTGTTTTGTTTCTTCTCAAAATAAAAAGGTGGTGCTCGGGGCGGGACTTGAACCCGCACGTCCTATAAGGGACAAAGGATTTTAAGTCCTTCGTGTCTACCATTCCACCACCCGAGCGATCGTCAGTAAAAACTACGCATACTTCATCTCGACAAGTCGAGACTTCGCTAGCTTCGATTTACTTCCTCTTCCCCACAAAATCAAAGATTTTGCGAGGACCCCGTTTCTGAAAAGAACTGTAATTGGAGGCGCCATCCGGATTTGAACCGGAGTACAAGGCTTTGCAGGCCTCTGCGTAACCACTCCGCCATGGCGCCGTCCTAAAAGAGCGGGCAGAGTTTATTTTTCTTCTGCCGGTTTGTCCACTGTAATTTGCCAAGAGCTCAAAATGTTCTGACAATCAGCGGACGAGGAAATGCTTGGTTCCCAACTACAACTTCCCAAAAGGAAAGCATTGGTATTTGGAATCACAAAGACTTTCTGCATAAATTCTCGTACAGGCGTATCGAGAGTGGACTTCCCTCGGAACCGAAACGTATTTTCTTCTTGATCGAGATCTAATTCTTCAAACTCAACAAACCCATCTTTTGCTTTCGTGAGAATATCAGTGACAAGATTCTCGGTCGCTCCTGCTTCTTGCAGAATAACAAAATTCTGACTTGCGCTCTGGGCAAGGAAAACAGTGTTATAGCCCTCAGGAGAGGGGAGTCTCTGCCACGATTCATTCAGTTCAAGTCCCCATTGCGTATCCCCAATCTTAAACGCATCTGTTGGTTCGGAAGAAGTTATGGTACTACTTCCCCCACATCCCAGCAGTACAAATCCCAGAAGCAAAATAAATATTTTTCGCATTTTCTGTTATACATTGTAACATCCCCCAGTCTTCTGTCATCCTGAATTTAGTTCAGGATCTAACTGTTCATTATGTACAATAACAACTGCTGATTTGATGCTGAAACAAGTTCAGCATGACAACAAATAAAAAAATGAAAATCAAACTTTATTTCTTTGGAAAGAAAAATGAGATTACTCCCCGAGAGGAAGAACTCATCAAACGGATTGGATTTCGATCTTCTCTGGAAATAATTCCACTCGCCCAAGCCGGGGTTACCGACGTTTCAAAAGCAAAGCAAAAAGAGGCAGAGGTATTGCTTGGAAAAATAAACAACAAAGATTTTCTTGTTGCCTTCGATGAACACGGGAAAGAACTCGACTCGATTCAATTTTCTGCACAACTCAAAAACTGGCTCGTAGAGCGTAGTGAGGTAGTTTTTGTCATCGGAGGAGCGCACGGACTCGATGAATCAATTCTCGCTCGTGCGAATGTGAAACTGAGATTTGGACAGATGGTCTGGACGAGAAATCTTTTCCGTCTCATGGCACTCGAACAACTCTATCGAGCATTGGAGATTGATGGAGGGGGGCATTTTCACAAGGATTGACAAAAATAATAAAACATGTATATTCTCATTAATGAGAAATAACGAAAAAGGATTTCAGTGGAACGCGGATCTTGATGCTCTTATGGATAGTCTCTTAGATTTAAGAGATAAACCATTTACATCAATAGACGTCATCGTTGGTTATAAAAAACAGTTGGAAGATATAGAAGAACTAATGAGACAGGATGTCATTTATCAAATGAACAAAGAAACGGGTCTTTTTAATGAGATTCCTAAAAAGGTAGAAGCTATAAAAAATCTTATAGAATCATCGAGAATGGCAGTGGTTATGGTGATGAACTAAGCCTTCTTCAAAAACGCTTCCACAAAGCCTTCTAAATCCCCATCAAACACTTTGTCGGGGTTTTGATGTTCGTGGTCGGTACGGTGATCCTTCACCAATTTGTACGGTTGGAGCGTGTAGGTTCTGATTTGTGATCCGAAAGAATTCTCCATCATGTCTCCTTTGAGGTCTGAGATTTCTTGAGCTTGTTGTTCGAGTTTCAATTGTAACAATCGAGACTTCAACACTTTCATCGCCGACTGCTTGTTCTGCAGTTGAGATTTTTCGTTCTGACAGGTAACCACTAAGTTCAAAGGCAAATACGTAATCCGCACCGCAGAGTCAGTGGTATTCACACTTTGCCCTCCCGCACCAGATGATCGGAACACATCCACGCGGATATCACTTTCTGCAATTTCAATTTCAGCATCATTGTCTACTTCTGGCAGTACCTCCACACGAGAGAACGATGTCTGTCGTAAGTTCTTCGCGTTGAAAGGGGAGAGCCGAATCAGTCGGTGCACACCGTGTTCTGATTTCAAATATCCATATGCCAATGGTCCTGATATTTCAATCGTCGCTGATTTCAATCCCACATCACTCGGAGACTCATCCATGATTTGAGTTTTCCAGCCCTTCGTTTCCGCGAACCGCAAATACATTCTCAAAATCATTTGAGAAAAGTCCTCCGCATCTTGCCCACCGTTTCCGGTGTGGATAGAGAGGATCACGTTCTTCCCATCATGTTCACCAGAGAGAAACGTTTCAGTTTCAGCAAAATCGAATTTCTTTTCCAACGCTTCTAAATCGTTCTCTAATTCCTCGCCCTCTGACATCTCCAGAAGCTCTGGAAACTCCGCAATACTTGTTTTGATATCTTCCCAGTTCTTCACAAATTGCTCGAGGTGGGAGGCTTTCTGTGAGACTTTTTGTGCATTGTCCGGATCGTCCCAAAAGTTGGGAGCAGACATAGTTTCTTGAAGTGCTTTGATTTCCTTACTTTTCTGCTCTAAACCAAGATTTGGATCGACCTTCGCAAATTTTTGTTGCAAATGATATACTCGCTCCAGAAGATCTTTTTTTTCCATCTGGTGGATTCTAGCAGAAAAGGCGGGGAAGAGAACTTGACAAATGTGGATAAATAGGTAAAAAAGAAACAATGACAAAAGAAGATTCAAAAGAAAAAAAGGTTCCACAATTCATAACAGAATTGGCGGAAAATATTGATATGAGAGAAGCCGATGAAAAAGAGGCAACAGATTTTGATTTGGAACAAACCTTGAGAAAGACGAGGCTTTTGGGTTGTATTCGTAAATCTGAAGATGAGAAAGGACTGATAGAGAAAGTGGCAGAACTTGTTCAAGAATACAAAAATAGCCAAGAAGACAATGGAACTGGGGCGGACATTTTAAAACTAGAGGAGATAAATAAAATCATTCAAGGTGTTGTTCGGAAAGCAGTAGATGAAAAAAAAATATATTTAAAAGAAGGAGAAAATCCAACGAATTTTATTATAAATGCGCTTGATACAGTTTTTCCAGGAATTTCAACAACCAAAGCTGCTCGAAAAATTTGCGGAGAAGGAAAGGTTGTTAAGAACGGTGTGAAGGATTTTGGAAACACCTTTGAAGTGAGAACATCAACTATTTGGGATAATCCTTGTGAAAAAAGAAAGCACACGAATCCTTTTATGAAAGAACACATGATAAATCTTGATTTTGCTTTAAAACTTTGGAATCAATTTTATTCCCAAGAAAGGACAAAATGGGAAAAACAGCATACAGCATTTGAAAGCAAAGGATCTTTTCCTATTACAAAAACACTTGTTGCAGAGTTTCAATTTCGCGTTAGAAAAAAACTATCGTAGTTTCTTTCGCAAGAACGCCGGTGTTTCGTAATCAGAGTCTTCAGTTGGTTCACCATCCACGCTGAATGCTTTTCGCATAAGCGACGCGTGTCCAGGTTTCTTTGTTCCTGTTTCTGAGAATCCAGTCGCGATCACGGTGATCTTCATTTCTCCGTTGTAGTTATCGTTGATAACCGCTCCGAAAATAATGTTTGCATCAGGATCGGCAGCTTCCGTAATAACCTTCGCCGCTTCATCTACTTCGTACATTGAGAGGTCATCTCCTCCTGTAATGTTGAAGAGAATTCCTTTCGCTCCATTTACTGATTGATCA
>CAZOER010000031.1:0-4487 GCA_964578905.1 uncultured Candidatus Peribacteria bacterium
CTCAATTCTAAAAACTTCTCGAAACTATGGTTCCAGACCCTAATATTAGCATATTATGCCCTCCTGCAGCAGCAATCTCGAGTGCTCGTTTGGCGTGTTCTTGCCCTCGCACATGTCCCATATCGTGTTCGCTCGTGGGCGGGTAATCGATGGTTTTTAACTCTGTTGGAGGGGTTGGTGTTATTGCATTGGCTTCAATAAAATGGTCACAGAGTTGTTGCAAAGAAGAAACAGGAAAAATTGAAATATCCTCAATGACACTCGCTTCGTTTGCATTTTCTTCTGGGACATAGATTTCCTTAAACCCTCTGTCAGCGGAATTAGCCGCAATAGGGAGGATGCCTGTAATAGGACGAAGATCTCCCCCGAATCCCAGTTCCCCCACAAATATCTTTTCATCCCAATTGTCGGGGATACGTATCTGTCCTGTACGATGAAGAATCCCTAACGCAATTGGAAGATCAAACCGAGGACCGCCTTTGCGCAAATCCGCTGGCGCAAGATTGACCGACACTCGCCCTCTGGGAAAAGTAAATCCCGAATTTTTGATTGCACTGCGAACCCGTTCTTTTGATTCTTGCACGGCAGTGTCGGCCAATCCTACAATAGTGAATGCTGGCAACCCTCGATGCAAATCAACTTCTATTTCTACTTCTTCCCCCGAGAGTCCGAATAGTGACAGCGTCTTGAGTTTTGCCAGCATCGTTCTGATTATGCAGAAGAGTGGGGGGAAGGAAACCGCACGATTTTATAATTTCTTCACATTTAACAAACCGGATACGTATCCCAAAAAAAATTGCGTTTTCGCCCGATATCAGGTATAATTCTAGGAAATTAATACAAAAACAAACATGTTATTGCTCTCTTCTCAATCTTTTCCACATTACGGACTTGAACGATTTTTTGATTTTGCAAAAAAAGCAGGATTTGATGGAGTTGAGATTACCATCAATGGAAACTTCGATACACAAAATCCCGAATATCTGAAGGAACTCGAAAAACGATTTGAAATGCCGATTAAGGCTTTTTCTATGCCACAAAAAAGTGAAGGAGAATATTTCGCAGCCTACCAACACACGGTGCGAGAATTCACACAAGTATCATTGAATCTGAGTTCACCTCAAAGTTTCTCCTTTGGATACAAGAAATGGATTGATGAGGTTGTGCCGAAGTTGTGTCAAAAATATGACCTGTACTTGAATCGAAGAAACGTACAAACGAAAGCCATGTTTGGAGTCCTTCCAGATCGTCCAGAAAATTCAATGTTTAGTTTGCGAGAAAAAGGACGGGTTTGTCTCGATCTTTCTGCTCTCTGGGCAAATAAAGAAGAACCGATGCGAACGGTAGAATTTTTGGGAGACAATCTCCACCATGTATACCTTTCAAATGTTCACCGAAACATTCCGTATTCCCCCCTTCCAGCAGGGATTCTGCCGCTTGAAAGTTTCTTAAAGAAACTCGCTCAAAAGCACTTCAAAGGAAATTTCACAATGGTTATTTCTCCAAAGAATCTTCACGAAGGTGATGATACGAAGTTAATTGAAATATTAGAAGAATCTCGAGAATACTTTGATAAATATTTTACGAAATTGCTCTGATAAGTAGAGTGTGAACGTGAAATTCATCCTCAACACTGCTGTCGATCCTCATTTCTGTGTGCTTTTTGATGAAGCGGATAATTTGATTGAGAAAAAAAATTGGGAGAATCGGAAACTCGATGGAAGCGAGATGTTTGAATTTTTACAGAAGCACGAAGCGGAAATTACATTTTGTGGAGGTATTACGGGGCCTGGTGGTTTTTCAAGTCTGAGAGCTGGTGGAGGAATTTTGAACGCGATCAGTGTCGCTCACGCTATCCCCGTTCATCAAGTCCGTGCTGACACGTGGATTGAAAAAATTATTGGTTCTGAAGATTTCCTGCTGAACTCTTTTTCTGATGGTGTATTTTTTGTTGATGGTGAAGATCTTGAACGAATTACGATTGATGAAGCGATTGTAAAATTTGAACAACCGATGTTTGTCGGGTTGCTCCCTCCTGAGAAACAAGAAAAGATTGAGAAAACATTCGACCATTCTTTTGAGAACAGTGAACAAGTGCTGTTGGAGGTATTGAAAGAATCAACTCCACAAGAACAATTCCACGCGGATTATGAGTTCCCTGCGGTATAGTTGAACAATGAATGTGTTCAACTGTTTTAAAAGTGCTATCCTTTGGGGGCTTGGGGACGGGAAGTGTTTGAGCGTCAATGGGACTCGGCAATTTTGTGCTATGAAAAGTTAGCGAGTTTTCTCGTCACCAAAACTTTTTGGTTCTTTTTAGTTATAAAAAGAACAACCCTACCGATATCATACTCAAATAAAAGAAGGGATTCCTCCGCGGAGCCTGTCCTCGAGAAATCGGGGAATCGGAATGACAGGGGTATTATTTCGTTAGATTCTTCAACGCTCGAATAAAAGCTTTCCGAGCCTCTTGTGATTGATCAAAAGAAATCTTCATATCGGTTTCATGTGCAATTCGGTTTCGCAAATGATGAAACTTCCACACGTCGTGTTCATTTTTAAATTTCTTTGCCACCTGACTGAGCGTCTCTGCAGCCGTCATCTTTTTCTCTGGAAACATTGTCGCCACAGCCGCCACAAACAGCTTGTGAGACTCCATCAGGGCGTGTGCTGGATCGAGTGGATGGGTGTTCTGAATCTTATGCGAAAAAACATTAAAATCCTCTCTCCCGAGTTTTTTCTTTTTCCCTCGACAGAGAAGAAAGAATCCTCCCATCATGAGAATGACACCGAATCCAAGGAGTAAAAAATCCATTTAGAGATTAATTGTCTTTATAGGGCTCTCATATACTTTACGTTTATCTCGGAATTTTGTTACGAGTTTTAGTTGCGTCTTTCCCGTTATATTCCTGAGCATTTGAAATTGCAAGTACTGCGTCGGATCATCTATTTTTTGCGCATAGACAATCTTGTCATTCTGTTCTGCAAAGAGCTCAACCCATTCTACTTCTTTTGCAGACGGAACTCGTACATCCACAGAGACAGAGCTTCGATACGAAACAACATCACTAATTTCTGGGAAATTCGTACTCATCATACGCTGTCGTTCGTAGGTGATCGGAATAGACTTGGTTGTGGTGTTCCCATGGAAGTCCCACGCTTTCACGGCCAACTGATGGATTCCTAAATCCATACTCGTGTGGATTGAAGTCTGATACGGTGCTTTTTCTTGAAATCCCAAACTCTCATCATCAAGGAAGAATTCTACAACCTTCACGCCAGACATCCCATCACGAACGTCCACCAATACTTGTATCTGTGAATCGATCGGAATTTTTTGTCGTCCCACCGGTCCGAGGAAAACAATTTCTGGTCCGGCTGTATCGGTTGCGATTTCGATTTCAATCTCGTGCTCCGTCGTGTGAAAGAGTTCATCAATCGCGACGGCTTTGAGAACGTGCTTCGTTCCAAAATCAATCGATGTTGGGATTTTAAAAACCCCTGTCCACGGGTACCGAGTCCCATCCGCAACGAGTTGCTCATCAAAGTAATATTCAACTGCTTTGATTCCATATTTCGCAGAAACCGAAACATTGATTTCCACTTGCCCACGAGCAAGCGCCCCATTATTTCGAGGCGAAATAATTTCTATATCTGGTGCATTCTGCTGTGTAAATCGGTTGTGCACATCATCCGGAGATTTATTAAGACGAGAGGTCATTCTACTGAATGTACTTATGTCTTTCGGATCCTCATCCATAATCGATCCCAGTGAAGTCATGAATTTCGGATGCGTTTCAATCCATTCCGTAACGGGATTCTGCCAGTTTGGCATTTTTGGTTTCACTGACTCAAGCCCTGTCAGCGCATACTTTCTCGTTCGTGAATAAAAGGGTGTGAACTGCGTTGCTGGTCGTCCAGAGATCTTATCAATTTCAATCATTTTCACAGAGTCATCTAGGTCTGTGGGGATAGCAAAGGAAGCAAACACCTCCTCACGCACGAGTTTCGGCGGTGTGAGCTCAGAAGCAATCTTTCCTGAGTATTTATTCACTTGCCGTGTTTCGAGCGGTGTCGGTTCGTTGTAGAGCTTTTCAGGATCCGAGCCTTTTTCTTCAATGAGGAAGGTGTGTGCATCGTTCATGAATCGTTTCCAAATCGGAGCCGCTACCGCCAGTCCTGTTGCACCGGGTTTCATTGGCTCTCCACGATTGTTTCCGACCCAAACTCCGGTAACAAGGTGAGGCGTAAATCCAATCGTCCATGAGTCTCCAGGCGCGGTAATCAATTCTGGATTATCCTCTTCGTCAATCGGTTTCTTTTCATCAAATTCTGGATTCTCAATCTTTCGGTTCGATGTTCCTGTTTTGGAACCGTTATTTTGTCCATCAAGTTGAAGTAAGATATTCCAATCGAATCCATCGGTCGTTGGTCGCGTCGTTTCGTCGGTAAGAATGTGTCGCACGAGTCCAGCGATTTCCCCATCG
>CAZOER010000032.1:0-4456 GCA_964578905.1 uncultured Candidatus Peribacteria bacterium
AAAAACACAATCATCATTTTAAAAACTTCTAGAAACCAACATTTTACAATATGCTCATGACGGGACCTCCAGGATCTGGGAAAAGTATGCTCGCCAAATCTCTTGCCACGATTCTCCCATCTCTCACTGTTGAAGAAGCCCTTGAAATCACGAAGATTCATTCCATTGCCGGACTGGTTGATTCCAAAAATCCCGTTGTGCATCAACGCCCCTTCAGGTCCATTCATCACACGGCATCAGGAGTCGCCATTGTTGGAGGAGGGAATCCTCCCAGACCTGGCGAGATTTCGCTCGCGCATCGTGGCGTTTTATTCCTCGACGAATTTGCTGAGTTTCCCCAAAAAACTTTGGAAGTGCTTCGCCAACCTTTGGAAGACGGCATCATTACCATTTCTCGGGCATCGGGGAGTTGCGCCTTTCCCGCCAAGATGATGCTGGTAGCCGCCATGAATCCGTGCCCATGTGGGTTTTTATCGGACCCCGTGAAGGATTGTGTGTGTGGGGGATTTCAACTCCAGCGCTACCAGGGGAGAATTTCAGGACCGCTTCTTGATCGTATCGATCTGCACGTGGAAGTGCCCCGTATTCCTTTTGAAAAAATTTCAGAAATGAAAGGAGGGGAGGATTCCGCCACTATTCGAAAACGAGTGCAAATCGCCCGCAAGATGCAACAAGAAAGATTTACCAAGGAAGGGATTACTTCCAATGCAGAAATGACGTCGCCTTTGGTAAAGAAATATTGTCCAATTCCTGATGAGGCACAAGAACTCTTGCGTTCTGCAATGAGTCAGATGAATTTATCCGGACGGGCGTTCTATCGTATTCTTAAATTGGCCCGCACGATTGCGGACTTAGCAGAAAGTACCGACATTGAACTCGTACATGTAGCGGAGGCGATTGGGTATCGGGAGAGGCAGGGATGATTATTCTTTTTCTAAAATCTTTTCTACAGTAGCATCTGCAAAAATTTTCATAGTATCAAATATTTGAAGGGTCGGATGCTTCGGAAGGAGCAGTTGAAGATCTGTGCAAGCAAGTGCAACACAATCTACTTCTTTTGTTCTAAAATTATCAATAATTTGAATAAGTTCTTCTCGGTCACGATTATTTTGTTGTCCAGTGACAAGATTGAGAATGTATTTCCCTAACTTCGCTTGTTCGAAATCATCAGGAGTAACGTATTGAATATCATTTTTCAGGAAGGCTGTTTCATATAATTTGTTTTGAATTGTGGCAGAAGTAGAAACAATCCCAACACGAGAGAAATGATTCTTTTTTAAAAAATGTACAGTTTCTTCAACAATACTTAAAACAGGAATGTTTACCGATTTTCGAATTTCTTCAATGAAGATGTGCAAAGAATTGCAGGGCATGACAATGAAGTCAGCTTCAGATGACTCTAATCGTTTTGCTTCAGCTATTAAAAATGGAAGATATCGTTCGCTTCCAACATTCTTTTCTATCAAATCTTTTTCTATTTCGTATGGCAAAGGAACACTAGAAATGAGAATTCCAGGACGAGTATCTTTATTCTCTTTGTAACAAGAGAACACAAGATTTAGATAGAATTCGGAAGTAGTTTCTGGTCCAAGTCCGCCAATAATTCCAACAGTTTTCATGTTATGAATAGTTATTCCTTCTCTGCCAAATACTTCTCTACTTCAAGTCCTGCCATACATCCATATCCCGCGGCAGTGATCGCTTGTCGATATTTCCAATCAGAGCAGTCTCCAGCGATAAACACAGAGGGGACTTTTGACTTCGTATTTTCTTCAACTTTGAGGTACTTATTCTCATGAAGATCAAGCTGTCCTTCAAATATGCCGGTGTTTGGATTGTGTCCAATCGCCATGAAGAGACCATCAATTTTTAATTCAGACGTTTTCTTCGTGTCAGAATTCGTCAACTCCACTGATTCTAATTTTCCTTCCCCTCGCAAGTCCGTTACGTTCTCGTTAAAAATCAGTTCAATCTTCTCATTTTCAAGAACGCGTTGTTGCATCGGTTTACTGGCGCGCATTTTTTCTACTGGACCTCGATAGATTTGGTACACCTTACTGGCGAATCGGGTCAAAAACATGGCTTCTTCACAGGCACTATCACCTCCCCCGACAACCGCCACAACCTTATCTCTAAAGAACGCTCCATCGCAAGTCGCGCAAGCCGTGTATCCTTTTCCCCAGAATTTTTCCTCGCCTTTATTGAGCCCCAACCACCGAGCGCTCGCTCCTGTGGCAACAATAACCGTTTCAGCTGAATACTCTTCCTCGCCACTCCAAAGTTTTAAATTATTCGCATCTGAAAAATCAACACGATCAATTTTCTTGAATTCGGTTCGTGCTCCAAATGATTTGGCTTGTTCGCGCATCCGATTCATGAGTCCTGGTCCCATGGTGCCTTCCGCAACACCGGGGAAATTCTCAATTTCAGTCGTCCCCATGAGTTGTCCTCCTGGGTGTTCGCCCTCAAAAATCAAAGGTTTTAATTCTGCTCGAGCGGTATAAATACCTGCCGTGAGTCCTGCAGGACCCGATCCGATGATGATAAGTTTTTCTTTTCCCATTTGGTTGCAGTTTGTTACAATTCAGGACGAAAATACTACCATTTTTTAAAAAAAACAACATGGAAATTTTGGAAAAATTGCTCCTCGGAGACATATGGAACACAGTTGTATTAGGAAATACCATAGGGGAAATTGTTATTGCGGTGTGTACTTTTTTTCTTGTGCTTATTGGAATTCGAATTCTGAGAACAGTAGTTTTTCGCCGACTGGAAAAAATAACGGAAAAAACAGAAACCGATATTGATGATCAATTACTTCACATGCTTGAGAATGTTTCGAGACTCTTTTTCTGGTTTGTAGCCCTGTATATCACGTTCCTTATGCTCAAAACAAATGGGAAGATTCAAGCGGTGTTAGACGGGGTGTTCTTAGTACTTGTGGTTTTTGAAGCCATTAAGATTGCACAAAGTTTGATTAATTACGGATTTATGAAGTCCGGGAGACGAGATGAAACAGTACTCAACGGAGTGCGACTTATTGCCAAAATTGCTCTCTGGAGTATTGGACTGCTTCTCATTCTTTCGAATCTCGGATTCGATATTTCCACTTTGGCAGCATCACTAGGAATTGGAGGTATTGCGATTGCTCTTGCCGCACAGAGTGTTTTGGGAGACCTCTTTGCGTCTTTTACTATTTACTTCGATAAAACTTTTAAAATAGGGGATTACGTTGTGATCGGGTCTATGGCAGACGGAGAAAATAAAGGAGTCGTTCAGCATATCGGACTCAAAAGTACACGGATTAAAACGTTGCAGGGAGAAGAACTCATTGTGAGTAATAAATTGCTCACAGAGACGCGTATCCAAAACTTCAAGAAAATGAAGCGACGACGGGTTGATATTGACTTTGGAATTGAATATGGGACGCCAACGGCGAAAATGAAAAAAATTCCAGAAATTATTCAAAAAATTGTAGACAAAGAAAAATTGGCGGAATATGGACGAACGCACTTTTATGAGTTCGGAACGTTTAGCCTCAACTTCAAGCTCATGTTTCACACGACAACTGGAGACTATAATGACTACCTTGATACACGGCAGAATATTAGTCTGGGTATCAAAGAAGCGTTTGAGAAGGAAGGCATCTCTATGGCATTCCCAACGCAAACGTTATTTGTGAAAAAGGATTAGTTAAAAATTGTTAAAAACCGGATACGTATCCCTGGGATACGTATCCGGTTTTTGGTTGTAGTTTCGCTTTACGCCTTCCCGAGTGTTTTATCTCCTTTCGTCCAATTCACCGGACAGAGGTCTCCTGTTTGGAAGGCCTTGAGTGTTCGCAGTAATTCTTCTGGATTTCGTCCAACCGCGAGGTTATTCACCGTCATAGATTGCAATACTCCATCGGGATCAATGAGAAAGGCTCCTCGCAGGCTCATCCCTTCATCGTGCAAGACCCCGTAATCAAAAGAGACATCTTTTGTAAGATCTGAGATGAGTGGGAATCCAAGGTTTCCAATTTTGTCATCCTTCTCTGCCCACGCTTTATGAGAATGCACAGAATCAATAGAGGCTCCAAGAATTTGGCAGTTTGCTTTTTCGAATTCTTCACGCATATCTCCAAGTTGGTACAATTCTGTCGGACAGACGAATGTAAAATCGAGTGGGTAAAAGAAAAGGAGGACCCATTTCCCTTTGTAGTCAGAAAGAGAGACTTTTCCATTAAGGTTTCCCTTCTCGTACGCTGGTGCGACGAAGTCGGGGGCAGGTTTTCCAATAGCAAGTTCAGGATAATTTTCACACATATTTATAAAGGTTAAGAATAAGTGGACGAGGATTGTACGCGGGAAAATTCATTCTTCCAAGTTTATTTGCAAAAAAAGTTTGACAAAGGGGACTTGAGTCCTAGAATTCGCCCGTATTTTTTTGTTTTCTTAACACCCACAAAAAATGG
>CAZOER010000033.1:0-4094 GCA_964578905.1 uncultured Candidatus Peribacteria bacterium
GGGGCGTCGCCAAGTGGTAAGGCTCTGGTTTCTGGTGCCAGCATCGGGGGTTCGAGTCCCTCCGCCCCAGCCACATAAAAAAACACCCCCACGACACAACTCGAGGGGACCATTTTTTTGTTTTTATTTGAAAGTGCTAGAAGTTCAAAACTATGTTTACCATTAGTCAGTTCTTTCCATTACAACCTCCCGAAGGAAAAAGTAATAGCCAAATTTTTTTGCGATTGGACTGGCGGATCCAACAAATGAAGGACTATAAATTCTCACAAAGTCTTTCATTGGCGCTTCTTGGAATGATGAAATTATTCTCATCGATTGAACATCCAGAGCACACATTTTTACATCTTTTCGAGACAATCTCAGATGGGAAGCTTTTATTGAGCGGTACTTCCTTTCTCTTCTCCGAGGAGAGGAGCCATACCTTCAGATGCTTTAAGTCACGAAAGCAATCTTAGTAATTTCCCAAAGTGACAAAGGGGAAGAATTCTTCTTCCGATAGACATGAGACATTGCAGACTCAGAGCTGGGAACTGAACGAACGGAAACTGGTAAAGAACGAAACACTTTAACAATTTAACCTAAAGATCAAATTGTTAGTATATTATACACTATTTTTCAAAATAAAGCAAGGGGTATTTAGGGTTTTTTTGTTATACGTAAAAATCTCTGCTCAGTCTCAACTACTCCGCATTCGCGGGGGATTGTAGAAACTGTCTTAAGTATTCACGAACTTTACAATTAGAACGTATCCTACAAACGTTGCGATTAAGCACAGAGCAATGTTTGCCATGACGTTCAAAGTGAATCCCATGAAGTTTTTTTCAATAAGGAACACGAGGTTGTGCTGACTAAAGGCTGAAAAGGTCGTAAAGGCTCCACACACACCGGTCACAAAGAATAGATACAAATACGAGTTTTGTTTTAGGCCTGTTTGCAATGCCAGTGCCAGAAAGATCCCGATCACCAGACTTCCCACAACATTCACGATTAATGTTCCCACGGGAGGGGACTGGGAGAAGAGGAGTGAGACGAGGTATCTTGACGTTGCGCCGAGGAATCCACCGAGACCGATAAAAAGGAGGTTTTGGAGCATCGGGGGAAGTATACAACAAAATTGAGTACTCGTATCTTGTTTTTGTGGTATTGGTAAGTACGTATTCGAATACGTATTCGTGTACGTACTTAACAAAACACCATAGCACGCCCAAGAACAGCATCAGAACCGGTTCGCAAGCTTACAAGAGTTGCGGGAAGTAGCTATTATGTCATCATTCCTTTGGATTATATTCGGGAATTGGGGTGGAGGGAACGGCAGAAGGTTGTGGTGAAGAAGAGAGGGAAGAAACTGGTTATTGAGGATTGGGAAGGGTGAGTTTCATTCAAACAAAAAAAACAGGCGTACTCCACCTGTTTTCCTTTTTATAAAGTCAAAAGACCTTGAGAATTAAAATTCTCGTGGCGGTCGTTCTGTCTTAGGTCGAGCAATGTTAACAATCATTGGTCGTCCTTCGAGTTCTTGTTCATTGAACATTGAAATCGCGTTTTGTGCTTCTTCTGAAGAAGACATTTCTACGAATCCAAATCCTTTTGAACGTCCTGAAAATTTATCACTAATAACTTGTGCTGACTCAACGGTTCCTGCTCCAGCAAAAGCTGCTGCAAGAGATTCGTTAGTTACACCGTATGATAGATTTCCGACAAACAGTTTCTTTTCGTCCATTTGAGAAGGGTAAATAGGAATACTTTTTGTAAACCTTGATGATCGACCGATAACCTTCTCGCCAGAGTACGTGACTTTACTGAAGAAAAACCTTTCTGATATCAATAATTTACCCAGAAAGGGTATTGAGTTAGTGGAAAAAGGCAAGTGTTTTCTTTCCTCCTCTTGTAGGGGAGGTGCGGTGGGGTATCAGGAACATACCCCCTCTAACTCCCCCTGCAAGGGGGAGAATTAAATAAATAGTACTTCTCACATTATTCCAAGTATTTATCCGATTCCGGGCAAGCCGGAATGACCCTATGTGTAGGAGAGAGAGAATTGTTTTATTCGTTTCCTAAGAAAAACGGTAATTTAAGTACTACATTAATATCCTCCCATTTAAGTTTCACGGTCTGTGGTCCAGCGGCCCAAGGTGCGACTTGATACGGTGGGAAGAAAATCAAAAGTTCTTCTGCTGTTGGTGCAAAGTGTGCGTAGTTCTTGAATTCCTCAGCTGTTCCGTTCAGAAGCATTTGACTGTCCCCAAGGGTTTGGGTGAGTTGTGCTTGAGACAGTGGAACAATGGTGTTGAGCGGATTGTGCTCTTCTTGAAACATTTCTCGGAACGCGATTTCCTTATTATTGGCAAAGTCGTACGTGAATGTCTTGAAGTACATGTTGTCGTGGGCACCACCAGTGAATTCGACGATTTTAAACTTGTAGGTACGGATATCTTCGTTGTACGTGAAGGGTTCAAAGGTAATGTAGAATCCATTTTTCCAGTTCTCTGAAATTACTTCTTCGCCAATAGTTTCTTTAAATTTATTCACCCAGTTCATTACAAAATTCTTGATGAGTTCATCAAGTCCAGCGTTTCCGGTTTTGGGATATTCGACTTTGAGTGTGAGATTGTCGGTGTTTTCTTCGAGAACAATTAATTGTTCTGTGCTAATTGTAGTGGATTTTTCGGTTTCTGGGATTTTTTCAATACTTTCTTCTTTTGAAAATTTGCAAACGTGTACGCACTGTAGAGTACAAGCTCTCACTTTAGCGTCTTCTGCGGTCTGATGTCGGCAGGCGGACCCACATTCGTGGAATTCTCCACCAGCGTGTTCGCAGGTGTCTTGTGGAATGAATTCACATTCATTGTGATCAGCAACCCAGTTTCCGTCGTTCATGGCACAAAATTGTGCGATTTCTTCTTTCTCATGTGTACATCCAGTCGTCACAAAGACCACACCAACCAACATTGAAAGTAATACTATTTTTTTCATGATTTTTTGAAATTAAAGATTTTTAGAACCGTCCGTAAATTTAACACACTTTGGCTCTCGAAGCATCTCATCCGTGCAAAACATTCGTGTACATCCGAGCAGTCCACTGGAACCCACTTTGCAGTTATTGCATCCATCGAAATACACCTCGCAGTTTTCTAAAGGATCTTGAATTTCTTTTTTTGAAGCATTTGCAAGAAAAGGAATAGTGCTTTGATTAGTGTCTGAAACCAAAACTACGATAGCGATAAGAAAAGCGAGAGCAATTATTTTTTTGAGCATTGTTTTTTTATTTTAATCGAGGCGCATGATTGTCATTTTTGAGAGAAGGTCAAAATTATTTTACTTTTTTTGAACAAATTCCAAATAGATCCCCACTGGAGTCGGTCCTCGATTCAATCGGGGGTGGGAATAAGTTCGACAGACGATTCCCCCGCTTTGCGGGGTCATCGGGTTTCACTTACTTTTTTTTCTCCCAAAATAAAGACGAGCCGAAGCTCGTCCTTATAGTGTCAAAAACCAGTTTTTATTTAGAATACGATTTCAAATCCTTTGTAAATAAGGCAGAGTCCGAGAAGTAGGGCGAACACACCACTTCCAGTAAGATAGCTTTTTGTCATAAACTTTTTTGAAAATCCAACCATCCATGACGGGAAAAGCATAAAAAAGAGTCCTTTGAGAAACGTGAGCCAAGCTAAAATAGTAATGACCACAGTCCAATCTTCTGTCCATCGGTTATGAACAAGTACGAGAAGGAGACCCATGATAAGGATAATGAAACCAGTAACGTACATAAGCCCTTTATTTTTAAAGAAGTCTTCAAAGGCTTTCATGTAGTATTTTGTGTCGAAGAGAATAGCAAGACCGATAACGGCAAACATCACGCCCATAATTTTGGCGAGAAACAGTGTTGATTCCATGTAAAAAAGGGATAGGAAATAAAGCACCCCGTATTATATCACGACATTTTCGTGAAATGCAAAGTTCTTTCATCGGATCCGGATCCGCCCTAGGATCCGGATCCGGTTTTTAGACCATCTCAATAACTTTCCGTCCATTCACGGTTGCCATATCCACCAGCTTGTCCACCTCGTAATACCGAGTGGTTTCGAGTAAGAACA
>CAZOER010000034.1:0-3090 GCA_964578905.1 uncultured Candidatus Peribacteria bacterium
TTCATCGCCGATGATACTTGGGGATAGCCCTGGTAAAGTAGGTCGACGTCAACATGGAGCTTTTTTTATATTTCTAAAAAAGCCACAATAAAATTATTTATTACAAACGTTGAGGGTCAACCCCGCTCGTCACTTCGTTCCTGCGGGGCAGGCATGGAGCTTTTTTGTGTATTGAATTGTTTGACAAATTAAGTAAAAAAGATTAATAACAATTTGTGAGTTTTTAATTTTTTGTAAAATGCCAACAGGAGCAGGACTTCAGTTTCAGGAAGGACTTCAACCAGGTTTAGTTGAGGCAGCACTTGCGAAATATGAGAAAGAAGATCCAACAGATTTGTATCTCATTTGTCAGAAGTGTTCAAAAGCAGTAAAAGATTGTACCGAGTGTGGAGCACATCTTGCATTTGTTGAGAAGTCAGAAATGAACTTGTGATGATTTTAAAAAATGGATGAAAAATTGAAATATAATTCTGATGTAAGTGCGGCAGTAGATACAATTCTATTGGAAATTAACAATGAATGGACACGGGATAAATTAGCAGATGATGTAGATTTGGTTAAAGACTTTTGTTTAGAGGAGAAGATGGATTTGTTAATGATAATAACAGAAGTAGAAAAAAGTTTTGGGATTGATTTATCAAGTATAGATGCAGAAATTGAAAATCTAGAAGGAAATGGAAAATTAACAATTGGAGCATTCAAAGTTTTTGTGCAGACTTATGTTACGAAGAAACAAATTGAAGATGCTTCCTCTCTTTTGAACTTCAACGAAAAAGGATTTGATAGACTTGAAAAATAATAAAACTTAGAAACCAATGACAGTAAGAAATATCGATACTCACAACAAAGCAGATGACGAAAAATTGGCAGTAAAAACAGAAGAAACTACTTTAAATGCAGAAGTTGAAAAACAATTAGAACGAGCAAAAACAGGCATGTTGAATGCCATTGCTTTTGCAAACGGGCAAAGGTGATTATCCAATTAACTACCTTCATCATTCGGTAGACTCATGGTCTCCGTAATTTAAATAATAACCTCCACCAACGGTTCTTTTTTGAACTTCTGATAAAAGATACGCGTTCCAGACTTCGAGAGCATTTCCTCGAGGTCTTTTTTTGATTTCCTTGGACTGTAATTTTTTTCAAAAGACGCTTTCATTTCTCGTTTCAAAATCTTGAAAATCTCGAGTTCCATATTCATATATCGGAAGCCACGAGCGCGCACTTCAACATTCTTCACTTTTCCTTTGAATTGATTGATGCTGACAAAGATCGTCCCACTATCTGCCATCCGTGTTCGATCCGCTAAGATAGTTTCTCCAATTTCTTCTCCAAGCTCAATTAACACAGGACGAGAAGGAAGTATTTCTTTATCGGTCATCAAACGAGCCCCATTTTTATTAAGGATCATTCCTCGTCCATTTTTCATAACGAATGTGTTCTTTTTATGAATGTTGAGATCTCGAACCACCATGTCTCGGTGTCCATATCGCATGTACAGTTCTCCATGAATAGGAGCAAAATATCGTGGACGAAGAAGTGCTGTGAATTTTTTACATTCTTCTGCGTGCCCATGTCCTGAAACATGACTGTCGAGTTGCTTGTTATCGAGCATCGTTACACCGAGATCAGCCAAATTATTAAAAACCGATACAATAGCCATCTCGTTTCCTGGAATCGCTGAGGATGAAAAAATGACAGTGTCAGCCGGTGTGAGTTTTATAGCTTTGTGCGTCTTGGCTGCCATTCGTGTGAGCGCCGCAAGCTCCTCTCCTTGTGTTCCTGTTGAGAGAATCAAGACTTTTGAAGAAGGCAATTCTTCTGCCAACTTTGACATACGTTTAAGCGTGCCATCTTTACACTTCAAGTATTTCAATTTCCGAGCAATTGCGGTATTCCGTTCCATGGATCGTCCAGAGAGAAAGACAGTTCGACCATCTTTTTCTGCCGCTTGAACAATCTTCGCCACTCGTCCAATATTAGAAGCAAAAGTCGCAATCACAATCCGTCCAGGGATATCGCGAATAGTTTTTTCTAACTCTTTCTCAATAACCGATTCAGAAACGGTGTGTCCAGGTTGCATGGCATTTGTTGAGTCCACAAGAGCCACAGCGACACCCTTGTCTCCGATTTGAGCAATCCTATTCAGATCAGCGGGTTTCTCATCAGAAGGAGTGGGATCAATTTTAAAATCAGACGAATGCACAATCGATCCATACGGAGTTTTGACGACAATTCCCACATTGTCAGGAATCGAGTGATTCACGTGAAAAAATTCAATTTCGAATTTTCCAAGTTTTACGTGAGATTTTTCATTGATTTCAGAAATTTTATATTTCTTCGGAATCTCCGCATTGTCTGCATTAGAGAACAGAAGTTCTTTTGTTAATTTCGTTGCATACATTGGTGGATATCCGAGATCTGGCACCAAGTATTGAGCACCTCCGATATGATCGAGATGACCGTGTGTGTATAAGATTCCTCGGATCTTTTTTTTGTTTTTTTTCAAATAACTGATATCGGGAACAATGACATCCACTCCCAAATGTTCAGGAGAAGGAAACTCAATTCCAGTGTCAATAATGATAATGTCATTATCCCATTCAATAACCATCATGTTTTGTCCGACTTGTTCGAGTCCCCCTAGTGGCATAATCCGAATGTCGTCAGCCGGAACTTTTGACACTGGGTATTGAACTTGTTTTGTCTGATGAACAGCAGGTTTATGTTGCCTATGTCGTGATGGACGAGGCTTATTCGGCCCCTCTCCTTTTCTGTTCGGACGTTGTTTTTGCGTATGTCCTCCTTGCGGAGTTGCGTTCTTTTTTCTCTGAAAGGATTTCTTCTTCGGTTGCTGCGCATTTGGCGGTTGTATAGTATGCCCTTTTGGCTTCACTGATTGTGCCTGTTGCGTATTTGGTTTAGAAGATTGCGCTTGCCTGGCAGCGGGTTTTGCTGTCTGTGCATGCTGTGTTTTTTGTTTCGGTTGAAACTTTTGTTTTGCCGGTGCTGGTTGTGTTGTCCTCTGTTGAGGCTGTTGTTTTGGTTTTTGTTGTCCAGGAAGAAATCCTTCTGCTTTCAAAAACTTGT
>CAZOER010000035.1:0-2615 GCA_964578905.1 uncultured Candidatus Peribacteria bacterium
TAACCGCGAGAATTTTATTTCCTTCCACGCCGTTCGCCATGATATTGGCAATTCTGTGTGTCAGACATTTCGTCTTCCCAGATCCCGCTCCAGCAAGAATAAGTAAAGGTCCTGAAAGGACTTCTACGGCTTTCTTCTGATGGTCATTGAGTGTGTCGAGAATGGGGTTCGTCATTTTTTCGGGGGGAGTGTAGAGAAAAAGTTTATCCTTTGCGAATCTTTGACAAGGAATGAAAAGTCGTGCTAAAAAGACTCTAATATGAAGACTGTGGAATCAACGAATTCTAGAGAATACCGCTCCGACCAAGAGCTTGTTGAACTTTGTTTGCAGAATGATCCGTGCGCAGAAAATGAATTATATGTGAAGTATTATAAGACTATGTACACCTTCTGTTACAACATTCTTCGGAATAGAGAGCATACGAAAGATGCTGTAATAGAGGGATTTTCAAAAATGTTTAAAAAACTCGACACACTGGGAGAAAATTCCTGCCTTTCTTCTTGGATTTATACAATTATGAAGCACACCGCTCTTGATATATTGAGAAAAGAAAAAAAACGATCTCATGACACACTAAAGGATGTCCCTGATGAGATGGTCCCCACTATTCATCAAAAAGAATGTGCGCCTTATATAGAAAGCGCGATAAAAGATTTTGTAATACACCGACTCTCTGAGCAAGAACAAAGAGTGTTCGAGCTCCATGCTGAAGGGCTTTCTCATGAAAAAATATCAAAAGAATTATCAATAACCGAAACGAATTCTCGAGTAATTCTGTGCCGAGCTATGGCGGTTCTTCGAGAAGAATTTAAAAAGTAATTTTTATATTCAAATTTCCGCTTGAATCAGGCATTAAAACATGGTCTTATATATGCGAAAATAAGCCAAAAACACCTATTATGGGCATTTTCAAAAAAATAAAGTTGACAAACCCCCTTTAGAAACTAGAATCCGCCAGCTTTTTGAGTTGAATTTATGGCAAACGATGACTTGATTGAGGTCGAAGGAACGGTTAGCGAGACCTACCCAGGGTCTCAGTTTCTTATCACCCTCACGACAGAAGGTTTTGAAGGTCATCAAGTAAAAGCCAGATTATCCGGGAAGATGCGTATGCACTACATTCGTATCGTTCCAGGAGACAAAGTTCAGCTCGAACTTTCCCCTTATAACTTAGAGGAAGGGCGTATAACGTTTCGACACAGATAAACATGAAAGTGAGATCATCCGTAAAACAAATTTGTAAAGACTGCCGAATCATTCGACGAAAACGTGTTGTACGCGTTATCTGCAAAAACCCAACTACAGCTGGTAAACATAAACAACGACAAGGCTAATGCGTATTGCTAATACTTCAATTCCGACAGAAAAAAGACTCGTGATTGCTCTCACCTATGTTCATGGTGTGGGACCAACTCGATCAGAACTTATTTGTAAGAAAGCAAAAATTGACGCGAGCGTTCGCGTGAAAGATCTTTCAACAGACCAAGAACAAAAGCTTCGTGACACACTCACAGGCTTAGGATATGTTTTGGAATCAGATCTTCGACGAGAACGATCACTTGATATTAAGCGTCTTCAGGATATCGGTTCATACCGAGGATTCCGACACAGAAAACGACTTCCTGTTCGTGGACAACGAACAAAAACTAATTGTCGAACCAGAAAGGGGCGAGCAGTCGCTATTGCTGGTAAGAAGCAAGCAACGAAATAAACATGGCTACTAAAAAACGAATTCGAAAATCATTTGAACACGGAAAGGTGTGCATCCGTGCACTCTACAATAATACTATTGTGACCTTAACAGATCCAGAGGGAAATGTACTCGCTTGGAGTAGCCCAGGAGCAAATGGATATAAAGGAGCGCGACAAGCAACTCCATACGCTGGACAAGTTTCAGCAGAACAAGTTGCAGAAAAAGCTCAATCATTTGGAATGAAAACCGTAGATGTTTACGTCCGAGGCATGGGGCCAGGACGAGACCAAACAGTTCGAGGACTCATGAATGGAGGCCTTGATATCCTTTCTATTGCCGACTGCACACGTGTTCCTCACGGTGGATGTCGAGCAAAACGAACCCGAAGAAACTAATGAGATATACTGGACCAAAAACACGACTTTGTAGACGAGAAGGGATCAACCTCTTCGGATCACCAAAATACCAAAAACTCTTGGCGCGAAACCCAAACATCCCAGGGATGCACGGAGCGAAACGACAAGGAAAAGTAACGGAGTACGGAAAACAACTCCGAGAGAAACAAAAGGCAAAACGAATGTTCGGATTGTCTGAGTCTCAATTCAAAAAATACTACGACAAAGCGGATCGATCTAAAGAAATTACAGGAGATGCTCTCTTGCAATTGCTTGAACGACGACTTGATAATGTATTGTACCGATCAGGACTCGCTCTTACTCGAATGCAAGGACGACAGTTTTCTTCTCACGGAATCTTCCGTATCAATGGAAAACGAATTAGCGTTCCTTCTTGTGAAGTAAAAGTTGGAGACATTATCGAAGTGCGAGAATCAAAGATTGGTTCTTCTGTATTTACAAAGAATAAAGAAGCTTTGGGAGAGGCACATGATGTTCCATCATGGCTCAAGGTTGACCAAAAAAA
>CAZOER010000036.1:0-2402 GCA_964578905.1 uncultured Candidatus Peribacteria bacterium
TTTATCATGACGATAGATTAGCGTTTTTTATTTCGCTATTCTAGGCATGACCCTATTTTAATGTCATAACCGCTCTGTCCTCTCGGCAATTAGTAACTAAAATAGTTTTATTTGTTTTAGAATACTTCTTAAGTATATCCACAACTAAATCATTCAGTTTTGTTTTAGATAAGTGTTTTTTGTAAAATTCATTCTTTATTTGAATTATTTTTTCATATTCTCTTTTAGAGAGATTGGGAATCATTTTTTTTAGTACTCCACGATTGAATCTTTCATTGGGATTATAGGATATATCTGCATGAATTATTTTATGTATTGCCATTTTATATGATAAATAATTGGCATAATTTGTATCAATCAAAACCCCATCCATATCGAAAAACAAAACTGTTTCACTGTTAATCCTTTGATCTAATTCTCTTATAAAATCATTATTTTTCCTGTTACAATTTTCACCTTTTTTGTCTTTTTCCACTTTCTCTAACAATTCTCTATTCAGAATATTCTCAATAACCCAGTATTTATATTCATCAATGATGAGGTAGTAATAGTTTTTACTGTAAAAGACCTTTTCTTCTCCATTCTCCGATATAAATTGAGCAAACTCATCAAAGAGTTTTTGATCAGGTTCTTCTAAATTTTCCTTCACGAGATACCAATGTGGTATTTGAGGCATTGTTTTGGAAAAGCGCCAATCGTACTTTTTAATAAGGTTGTCCTGAAATTTTTGAGTATCCATTTATCTATTGAGGTAATCTTTAACAGGATTGGTAACTGTGTTTTCATTTATATTTCGCTCGAGACAGTATTCTGACAGGAACCAGTCCGGTAATTTTTTGATTCCCCTGCTTGAATTACAGCTTCCACAACAAATAACGATGTCTTGTATCTGTAGATTGTCTTTCCAATAAAAAGGTCCATCAAAATTAAGATGTTCAATTGTTGCAGAATCACTCTGATTCCCTGGCACAAATGGATATAGCATCTCTTTATGACAATATACGCAGTTTTTATCTCGTTCCCGGACTTTTTCTAATTCGTCGTGCGGGATTCCAAATTGATTAGTCATAGAGTTTTGAGAAACACTCATTTTTATTATTAATTCTTAGAAAACCCTCTTTCTTGTAAAAATACTTCAATTTGATGCCTATCATAATATTTTTTCTTTTTAATCTCATGCAAACCAAAAAATCCACCCCTAGCCATATTCATAATTAGTTCTGATTGTTTCGGATAGAATGTCTTAATGAATTTTTCATCAACGACAAGGAAATGCTTTTTACAATAATTCAAACTCGCCGGCTTGATTGATCTTAAATAAGCGATTTCTCGTCGCACTTCAGTTTGTTTTGGCATAGATTTGTCTCGATTTACGATGAGACGAGGATAGTTCTTTGGGATAAGCATTTATAGGAATGTAGACTATTTCGTAATGTTTTTCAAAAATTCACTCTCACTTCCTTTCTAGAAATCTATTTTTGGTGAGTTTCCGAGGACTAATTTGGAAGAGAAAGGCAAGGGTGATACTATCGGAGGTGCTTTGCTTGAATTATGAAGAAATCATATTATGAAATCGGGAATGAATTTCTTGCTTCAGGGGCAATTGAAAAAGCAATGGAAAATTATTATTTATCACTAAGGGCGGGTGGGCCAAAAGATAAAATATATAATAATTTGGGGGTTTGTCATTTTAAGAAAGAAGAATACAAAATGGCTATTCTCCGATTTGGAGAAGCATTAAGAGAGAAAGAGACTTCTGAAAGATTAAAAAACTTAGAACTGGCGCAAAATGCTTTCAAAAAAATATTATCACTCAGCGACACCACTGAAAGATTAAAAAAAATAGAACTTGCGCAAAACACTTTCAAAAAAACATTATCAGTCGTCGACACCACACCTATAGGTTACTATTCATTAGAAAGTATGATTGGAAAAAGAACGAGGAAAGAAAAAAGGGAAGCGTGGGCGAAAGAGGAAAAGGAAACTACAAAAAGAGGGGAGGATGATAGACCTCCTTTGGTAAAAAGAAATGGACGAAGGTATGAGACTCGTCTAATGGAAAAAAAAGAAAATCTCTTCTTGTGCGCATCCTGTGGGGGGTTTTACATAAATCCAGAGGAAGATCCTAAACAAAAAAAACCATTATGGAAGGGGTGGCAAAACCACTGTGAATTTTGCAAACCGTAAATTATTCTATATTCAACAAATTCTCCCCCGTCCTCGGGTCAATCAAAAAACTGTTTTTGAGTTGCCCGCTTATTCCATCAGGACATTTGTGCCCCCATGCGTTCACAATGGAAGCATGCCAACAAGTCGAAGAGCTCGGATCATATCGATTAGAAGTAATTCGCCACTTATAAACAGGTTTATCGCACCGCTCGCAAATATTCGGATTACAGGCA
>CAZOER010000037.1:0-2110 GCA_964578905.1 uncultured Candidatus Peribacteria bacterium
GCGCTTCTCTGATAAGGAAGAGGTCCGAGGTTCAAGTCCTCGCATGCCCACCATGAAAAACATGAAGATCCCCGAACAAGTCGGGGAATTTTTTTATTATTCACTCACAATTTCTATTGGTGCAACAGATGCGACGATCTTTTGAATTCCTCGACCAGAGAAAGCCACCGACAATACATCTCCCGCAATCTGAATAATCGTTCCCTCTCCCCACTCGGCATGACGGATACGAGTTCCGATTTGATATTCCGTTTCATTTTCAGAGATTCCAAACAATGCTTCCTTTCTGTTTTTGGGAGGCGCACTGAGAATTGATTCTCTTGCTTTCGCGAGTCCCGCGTCGGGTGCTCGTCGGCTATATGGCGATGATGAAGAATGACTCAGTTTCGCAATTCTATTGTGCTCAGTGCACGCATCATCAAGTTCTGAGATGAATTTTGAAGGTGCTCCGTATTCTGTTTTTCCAAACAGCATTCTCTGTTGCGCATGCAAAATCGTGCATTTTTTCTCTGACCTAGTAATCGCCACGTACCCCAATCGACGCTCTTCTTCGAGTTGGTCTGCGGAAAATTGAGAACTTGAACTCGGGAAAATCCCGTCCTCCCATCCGGGGAGAAATACCACTGGAAACTCCAACCCCTTTGACGCATGAATCGTCATCATCGTGACCGAGTCGGCATCTTTGTTCAAATTATCGAGGTCGGAAATCAAAGCGACTCCTTCTAAGAAGGCCGCTAGTGAATCATCTGCAATATCGTACCGCGTCGCTACAGAAAAGAGCTCCTGCACATTTTGAATTCGTGCTTCACCTTCCCCTGATCCATCGTCAAGGTATTTCACATATTCTATTTTTTCAATCAGTCGATCGAGAAGAATTGAAATAGGTTCTTTTTCGGCAACCTTTTGCAACGCCTGAATCTGTGTGTAAAACTTTTTCAAAACTTCTTTCTTTGAATCAGAAAGCTCTTCCATTCCGTCCGTATTGCCCAACACTTCCAACAACGACATCGTATAATTCTCTGCATATTTTTTTACGACTTCAATCGTCGCTGGACCAATCTTTCGTGCGGGCACATTGATAATGCGAAGAAACGCAATGTCGTCTCGTGGATTGAAGATCAATCGCAAGTACGCCACGATGTCTTTGATTTCTTTTCGGTCAAAGAAGCGCGTTCCTCCTACGATCTGGTACGGAATTTGTCGTCGCATAAACGCTTCCTCCAGTGCTCGGCTCTGAGCATTCATTCTGTAAAGAATCGCGCAGTCGGAATAATTCACCAACCCGTCATCTTTCATTTTCCGAACCTCTTCGGCAACAAATTCTCCTTCTGCTTTTTCGTTGTGCAATTCGTGTACGTGGATTTTTTCCCCCTCTTCATTCTCCGTCCAGAGTTTCTTCCGATGCCCTGTTTGATTGTATCCAATGAGCATATTCGCATTCGCTAAAATATTGGAAGACGATCGGTAATTCTGCTCCAATGTAATAACCTGGCTATCTGGAAAGTCTTTTTCAAAGTTTAAAATATTGGTGTAATCTGCGCCTCGGAAACTATAAATCGACTGATGGTCATCACCAATCACACATAGGTTTTTGTGTTCATCAGCGAGGAGTCGCACCAATCTATACTGCGCGAAGTTCGTATCCTGATACTCATCGACGAGAAGATGATTCCATCGTTTTCGGTATTTTTTCAGGACATCAGGACATTGTTCAAAGAGTTCCACCGTCTTTTGAAGCAAGTCATCAAAATCCAAAGCATTGTGTTCGGCGAGTCGTTTTTGGTAGAGCGGAAAGAGTACTTTCACGGCTTTGGTAAACCGATTTTCTCCCATATCGACTTCATCGAAATATTCTTCCGCTCCCATGAGCATATTTTTGGCAGAAGAAATATGGGACAGCACCGCTCGGAATTTTATTTCTTTTTCATCAAAGCCCGCTTCTTTCAAAAGCAGTTTCATTAAGCTTTGCGTATCCGCGGTATCGAAGATGACGAAGTCGCGCGTCAAGCGCGTCCCGGACCCCGATCCGGGATCCCCTCGGTCTGGCAATTCCTCAATACTTTCACGTAAAATCCGCACACAGACCGCATGGAACGTTCCCACCGTCGGC